>CAMBUJ010000088.1 GCA_945871005.1 Opitutus sp. GAS368
AGCTCGAGGATTACAGCTTCGGCCCGGCCGGCCAGATCGGCGCCGACTACCAGATCAACGAGCGCTGGACGCTCAACGCCGACGTCAAACGCGTCATGCTGCGCACGGACGTGATGACGAGCTCGGCTACCCGGACCGAACTGCAGCTCGATCCGTGGCTGTTCTCGCTGGGTGCGCGCTATAGCTTCTAACTCGCCCCCCCCCCCCGTGGCCGAGCCACGGAGAGTCTAACCCGATCCCGCCCCGCCGTCCCGTTTGGACGCGGGGCTTTTTTACGCCCGAAAATCAGCCCACGAACGCGCTGGCAGTCTTGGCGATCCGTCGGGCTCGTTCAGCCGAGCAGGGCCCGCAGCCCGGCCTCATCGAGCACTGGCACCCCGAGGGATTTGGCCTTTTCCAGCTTGGAACCGGCGTCCTCGCCAGCGACCACGTAGTGGGTTTTGCGCGACACACTGCCGCTGACTTTCCCTCCCGCCGCCTCGATCAGCGCCGCCGCCTCATCGCGCGACAAACTCGGCAACGTACCGGTTAACACCAGGGTCTTGCCCGCCAGCACCGCACCCGCGGCGGCTTCGCCCGGCGGGGTCGGCTCCAGCCCGGCCGCCAGCAGCGCCGCGATCAGCACCTGATTGGCGGGCTCGTCGAACCAGCGCCGCACCGCCTCGGCGGTTTTTTCGCCAAACCCGTCAATCTGCACCAGGTCGTTGAGCGAGGCCGCAGCCAGCGCGTCGAGCGAGCGGAAGCGCCGCGCCAAATCCTTCGCCGAGGCTGCGCCGACCTGGGGAATGCCCAGCCCGTGAATCACCCGCCACAAATCGGCCCGGCGCCGGGCCGCGATCGCATTGACCAAATTGTTGGCCCAGACCTCGCCGGATTTTTTGAGCGGCAGCAACACGTCCACTTTTAACGTAAACAAATCCGCTAGGTTTTTGATGAGGCCGTGGCGCAGCAGCAGGTCGACCACCTCCTCGCCGAGCCCGTCAATATCCAGACAGGCCTTGGAGGCGAAATGCTCGATCTTGCGCCGCACCTTTTCCGGGCACGCCGGGTTCGGGCACAACCATTTGACCCCGCCCTCCTCGCGCACCAACGCCGTGCCGCAGGCCGGGCATTCGGGTGGAAACACGTAGGGGACGCTGTCAGCGGGGCGCTTGGCGAGCAGCACCTCGACGACCGCGGGGATGATTTCGCCGGCCTTCTCCACCAGCACGGCGTCGCCGACGCGCACGTCCTTGCGGGCAATCTCGTCGGCGTTGTGCAAGGTGGCGCGCTTCACCGTGGTGCCAGCCAGCAGCACCGGCTCGAGCTCGGCCACCGGGGTCACCGCGCCGGTGCGCCCAACCTGCAGACTGATCGCGCGGATACGCGTCTCGGCCCGATCGGGGGCAAACTTGTAGGCGCAAGCCCAGCGCGGCGACAGTTTGCGCGCCGCCTGCCCCGCGCCGCGGTAGCCGACCACGGCCTGTTGGGAAAACCGGTTCAATTTCACCACCGCGCCGTCGGTCGGATAGGCAAAGGAGCGCCGCAACCGGTCGAGTTCGCCAATGGCCGCCCAGACCGCGTCGATACCGCGCACCGCCCAAAACTTATCCACCACCGGCAGACCCCATTCCTGCAAGCGAGTTTGCAAGGTGGTTTGGGCGTCGAGGGCGAGCAACTCGGGAGCCGGCTCGCACGCGCCCATGCCGTAGAGGACAACCTCGAGACGGCGGGCCGTCACTAGTTTAGGATCGAGTAGTTTCAGCGTGCCAGCGGCCAGATTGCGCGGGTTGGCGTAAAGCGCCTCACCGGCCTCCTCCTGCAGCTGGTTGATACGCCGAAACTCCTCCTCGCGCAGAAAGATTTCCCCACGGATTTCGATCAACTCGGGCAAGGCAGGTGCGAGCAGGTCATCGCCCGGGCGCAGGGTGTGCGGAAGGCCGCGCAGGGTGCGAACGTTGGCGGTGACGTCGTCGCCCTCCTCGCCGTCGCCGCGGGTGACCGCGCGGGTGAGCCGACCGTGTTCGTAGGTGAGGCTGACGGCGACCCCGTCGATCTTGGGCTCGACGGTGTAGTCGAGGTCCTCGCTCGCCAGGGCCTTGACCAGGCGGGCGTGAAACTCACGCAGCTCGGCCTCGTCGTAGGTGTTGTCCAGCGTGGTCATGGCCAACCGGTGTTTGACACGGGCAAACCCCTCGGCGCGGTCATCGCCCACGCGGCGGGTGGGCGAGTTGACCGTGGCCAATTCAGGGAAACGCGCCTCGAGGTCGGCCAGCTCGGCTTTGAGCACATCGTACTCAAAGTCGCTGATCTCAGGGCGCGCCTGCCGGTAATAATGCTCGTCGTGGGAGGCGAGTTCGTGGCGCAGTTGGGCGATGCGTTTTTGGGCTTCGGCGGGAGTCATGACGCAGATTCGGTTGGGGCGGGGAGCGGGGCGGCATCAAACTGGGGTTTACGCTTGATGACCTTCAGTTCCAAGGTGCGCTGATATCCCGCCCAGAAGGTATAAAAACTCACGGCGACGACCGCGCCGGTGGTGTCGGCAACCCAATCGAGCGCATCCATCGAGCGGCCGGGGGTGAAATGCTGGTGGAGTTCGTCGGTGGCACCAAACAGAGACACGATCAGGACGGCCCAGATGGGGTGACGGGTGGGCAGCGCCCGCAGCACTAGGGTCGCCAGCAGGCCGAAGACGGAAGCGTGGGCGAGTTTGTCAAAGTTAACAAAATCGGCGCAGTCCGGCACGGCCACCTGTCCGGAGCTGGAGGCCCAGACCACGGTGGCGGCCAGCGCCAGGGAATAGCCCCATTGCCAGCGGGATGGAGTGCGAACGGACAACATGGGCGGGCATGGTGTAAACCCACGCGGGAAAAACCAAGGGCGGAATCGGCTCGCGGAAAAATCGGCTTAAAAACAGATCAACCCCTTCACTAGGAGCGAGATAACTGGCGGAGAGGGAGGGATTCAAACCACCCTTGGGCAAACAACCGAAAGCCTTCGTTTAGTGTGCTTTATGTTGGTAGTTAATATTTTGAGACAGGAAGAAAACTAACCCTAACTGCGCCTAAGTGAAGCCAGAAACACCTTTGCTGGCAAATCGCTGACAAATAATTTGGGTCTGAATGAGGGAGGGCTCAGATCCCGCGACGGAAATCAGCGGGCAATGCACCATGCCTAAACGGCTGATAAATACGGGCTGGGTCGCGATCTGGACTACCTTCCCTTCACCCTCTTTGGGCATGAATTCATCACGCAAAAAAAACTACTCGTCAGCCCCAGTGTGCCGCGTGCGGTACACCGTTTATTCCTGAGCCGCGTGCGGCCGGTCGGCAAAAATACTGCACCCGGCCCGCGTGCCAAAAAGTCAGCCATCAGCTGAGTCAAAAGCGTTGGCTCAAAAACAAGAAGGGCCGGGACTACCACGCCGGTTCCGCCGCTCTCAACCGCGTCCAGGAATGGCGGAAAAACAATCCAAAATACTGGCAACGGCACCTTCCGCATGCGGATACCGTCGAGGATCAATCCCCTGATTTATGCTCCCTGCTGGCCGCGTTCTTTCAGGAAGATTCCTGCGCTGCGTTACAAGATTCCTGGCCCCCGCAAGTCGTTGCCCTTGTTGGAATCATTGGGTGGCTCCGGGGCCATGCGTTACAAGATATCATCGCCGCCGATTTGAGCGAAATCATGGTGCGCGGAAATGCCATCCTGCACCCCAGCCCTGCCTCGACTTCTCAACGCAAAACCCGGTCCGCTCGGGCTCCCAGCTAAAACCCTCCGCCTGTCTTAACCATGGGCGGGCCTACGCAACTCCCGCTCCCTTCGACGGGCGCCGCCGCGATTCCCGCGGCGGCCTACGTCCGTATGTCCACCGAGCATCAGCAGTACTCCACCGAGAACCAGCTCGACCGCATCAAGGAATACGCCGCCCGCCGGGGTATGGAAATCGTCCGCGTGTTCGAGGACGCGGGTAAAAGCGGTCTCAACGTGCGTGGGCGCGAGAGTCTGCGCCGGATGATCGACGAGGTCGAAAAGGGCCTGGCCGACTTCAAGTGCATCCTCGCCTACGATGTCAGCCGGTGGGGCCGGTTTCAGGATGCTGACGAGAGCGGCTATTACGAATACATCTGCAAGCGCGCCGGTATCACCGTCCACTACTGCGCCGAGCAGTTCGAGAACGACGGCTCCCCCACTTCGAACATCATCAAAAGCGTCAAACGCTCCATGGCCGGCGAATACAGTCGCGAGCTTTCGACTAAGGTTTTCCAGGGGGCCTGCCGGTTGATTCAGCTCGGTTATAAGCAGGGCGGTACGGCGGGCTATGGGCTGCGCCGAATGCTGGTCGATCAGGCCGGGCAACCCAAGGGGGTTTTGGCCGTGGGTGAACATAAAAGCCTGCAGACCGACCGAGTCGTTCTGGCGTTGGGGCCGGATGAAGAGGTGGAGGTGGTGCGCGGGGTGTATCGTGCGTTTTTGGACGAAAGCGTGGCGGAGCAGGAGATCGCCGACCGGCTCAATGGTCGCGGACTTAAAACCGACCTCGGGCGTCCGTGGACGCGGGGCACCGTGCATCAACTCCTCACCAACGAAAAATACTTGGGCAACAACGTCTATCACCGGACCTCCTTTAAGCTGAAACGGAAGCATGTGCAAAACCCACCCGATATGTGGATCCGCGTTCAGGGCGCATTTCCGGCCATCGTGTCGGCCGAGGATTTCACCCGGGTGCAGGAGGTGATTATCGCCCGGGCGAAGCGCTTCAGCGACGACGAAATGTTGGACAAACTCAGGGATGTGCTGCGCCAACACGGACACATTTCAGGGGTGATCATCGACGAGCGGGATGACTTGCCGTCGAGTGCGGCTTTTAGGAACCGCTTCGGCAGCCTGGTGCGGGCCTATCAACTGATTGGTTACGTGCCAGAAACGGATTTCAGCTTTATCGAGGTCAATCGGTTCCTGCGGCAAAAACATCCGGAAGTGGTGCAAGAGGTGATCACTGAATTGGCGAAGATCGGGGTGCGGGTGCAGCGCGACCCGGAGACAGAATTATTGGTGCTAGATCAGGAGCTGGTCGTGTCGCTGGTGTTGTCGCGGTGCCTGCGTACGGAGGCGGGATCGACGCGCTGGCTGGTACGCTTCGAGGCAAGTAACCGGCCGGATATCACGGTTGTGGCCCGGATGGATGAAACGAATCAGGCAATTAAAGATTACTACCTGTTCCCAGCGCTCGATCAGCTGGCGTTGCGGCTACGGTTGGCCGAGTGCAACGACGCCCTGCTCGATGCCTACCGGTTCGATGACTTGGCTTTCTTTTACGAGATGACGGAGCGGATATCGATTGAGGAGGTCGCATGAAGCCCGGCGACGAAAAGGAAGTTGTGATGGTGCCGGTGAAGGCGGTGCGGGTGGGCAATCCGCGCGTCCGGGACCCACGCAAGTTTGAGCTGATTGTGCAGAACATCGGTGCGGTGGGCCTCAAGAGGCCGATCACCGTGACGGAGGGACCGCCGGATGAGGCGGGGCAACCGACCTATGAGCTGGTGTGTGGCCAGGGACGGCTGGAGGCGTTCATCGCGCTGGGGCAGACGGAAATCCCCGCCCTGATAAGGACGATGACGAAAACGGACAGCTTGGTTGCGAGTCTGGTGGAGAATATCGCCCGGCGGCGCATCCGTGCAGTGGACCAAATTCGCATGATTCAGTGGATGCAGGGACAGGGTAATTCGGTCGCAGACATCGCTCGTAAGACTGGCCTCGCTGAGGGATACCTGAGTGGCATTATCAAACTCTTGGAAAGTGGCTAGGAGCGGGTGCTGGATGCCGTGCTACAGGGGCGCCTGCCGATCACCATTGCGGTGCCGATCGCCGGTGCCGATGACGAGGAGAGCCAACGCGTTTTGCTTGAGGCCTATGAACGCAAGGAGATGAATCAAAAAACCTTGCTCACTTTTAAGCGGTTGATGGATCAACGGAAGAGTTTTGGCCGTAGTTTTACAAGGGACTCTCGACAAAGAGTCCGCACTCGCACCAGTGCCGACGGTCTCATTCTCGCCTATAAAAAAGAAACCCAGCGGCAACGCTTGCTGGTACGAAAGGCGCAGATCGTCGAGACGCGCCTGCTCTCGCTGACGGCGGCTTTCAAGGCGCTGCTGGCGGACGAGAATTTCTCAACACTGTTGCGAGCGGAGGCGCTCCAGACGCTGCCTAAATTTATGGTCGAGCGGGTTCGTCAATCATGAAGAGTACCGCAAAGAAAATCCTGATCGGGTTTGAAAAGCAGGCCATTGAACTGCCGTTGAGTGCGATCCTGCCGATTCGGCAGGTGAAGCCGATGGACGCCAGTTTTGGGAAATACCGCACGCTGCTCGCGTCCATCAAGGCGATTGGGCTCGTTGAGCCGTTGGTGGTGTACCCGAACCGTGCCGCGCGAGGGACTTATTTGCTGCTCGATGGGCATATGCGGCTGAAGGCACTGCAAGAAATTGGCAAGGACAGCGGGCTCTGCCTCGTGTCGACGACTGACGATGCATTCACCTACAACGACAAGATCAGCCGCATCGCAATCATCCAAGAGAATCGGATGATCATGCACGCCCTCAAAGAAGGCGTGACGGAGGAGGAAATCGCCAAGGCGCTGGACATCGATTTGCGGACGGTGGGTTTGCGCAAACGGCTTCTGGTGGGCATCCACCCCGAGGTGGTGCAGATATTAAAGGACAAACCGATCACGCAGAACGCACTCACGCTGTTTAAAAAAGTGAAGCCGCTGAGGCAAATCGAGATGGCCCAGCTGATGGCCAGCGGGAACAACTACACGTATGCCTATGTGCAGGCGCTGCTGGTGGGGACGAGTCGCGACCAAATGACGAAGTCGAACGTGCCGAAAAAAGTACGAGGTCTAGCGGCGGAAGATTTGGCCCGGATGGAGCGGGAAATGGAATCGCTGGGACGCGACTACCGGCTTTTTGAGGATCGTTATGGGGAAAACACGCTGCACCTCGGGGCGGCCCAGCGCTATGTGCGCAGGCTTTTGGAAAACGCCAAGGTAAAGCGCTTTTTGAACCAGCGGCATCCGGAGATTTTGGAGGAGCTCCAAGAACTCGCGGCCCTCGACACGTTATAACACTTTCACCCGAACCACGACCGACCTGAACCGAGTTTAGCGGGCTGGCACCCGAATGCCGCAACGACCAAAGCCGCGAGGCGAATAGGGGCACGAGGCTGCAAAGCCTGGTGAAACATTGTTCTTTCGTGGTCGGGTGATTAGGGACGGCCCAAGCCGGCCCCGCTCAAGGTTCCGCTGAGCACGACCACACGGGACTTAGGGAGTCGAGCGAACGCCGTTTATCGAGCCGCCCACCACCTTGGCCCGCCTAAACCGACCCGTTTCTGTAAAACTTCCACCTTTTCCTAACCGAGCGTTGCTCAACTCGTTTCCGCTCCCCACAAACCTCTGCAACTCATGGCGCGCGCTAAGTCATCTCCCTCCCAATCCTTCGCCACTCCTCACGCCGCGACGTTGAAGGTCCGTCGCACCCCGCGCACGGGTGCGCTTGTCTGACTGATCGCACTGACGCCGCCTAAAACGCTACTTTGCCCATGCCGTCCAAGTTAACCTACCAGCAGGACCACGATCCCCGTCCGCTCACGCTCAATGAGCATGGCATCGAAGACGCCTTCCTCGAAAAGCTGCGTAGCCTAAAATACACCGATCGGCCCGACATCACCGACCGCGCCGCACTGGAGCAAAACTTCCGCGCCAAGTTCGAGGCCCTCAACCGCGTTCACCTCACCGATGGCGAGTTCGCCCGCCTGCTCGACGAGATCGTCACCCCTGATGTCTTCACTGCCGCGAAGACCCTCCGTCAGATCAATGCCTTTACCCGCGATGACGGCACGCCGCTCAACTACACCTTGGTCAACATCAAGGACTGGTGCAAAAACACCTTCGAGGTCATCAACCAGCTCCGCATCAACACCGACTACAGCCACCACCGCTACGATGTGATCCTGCTCATCAATGGCGTGCCCTGCGTCCAGATCGAGCTGAAGACCCTCGGCATCCATCCGCGTCGGGCCATGGAGCAGATCGTCGATTACAAAAAAGATCCCGGCAACGGTTACACCAAGACGCTCCTCTGCTTCCTCCAGCTCTTCATCGTCAGCAACCGCGATAGCACCTTCTACTTCGCCAACAACAACGCCCGCCACTTTGCCTTCAATCAGGACGAGCGTTTCCTTCCCGTCTATCAGTTCGCCTCTGAGGACAATAAAAAGATCACCCACCTCGATAGCTTTGCCGAAACCTTCCTCGTTAAATGCGACCTCGGCCGGATGATCAGTCGCTACATGGTGCTCATCGCCAGCGAGCAAAAGCTCCTCATGATGCGCCCGTATCAGGTCTATGCGGTTAAGCATCTGGTGACCTGTATCCACGAGAATAGTGGTAACGGCTTCATCTGGCACACCACCGGCAGCGGCAAGACGCTCACCTCCTTCAAGGCCGCCACCCTGCTCAAGGACAATCCCGACATCGCAAAGTGCCTCTTCGTCGTGGACCGTAAGGACCTCGACCGCCAGACGCGCGAGGAGTTCAACCGCTTCCAAGAAGGCTGCGTCGAGGAAAACACCAACACCGCCGCCCTCGTGCGCCGCCTGCTGTCCGAGGATTATGCGGACAAGGTGATCGTCACCACCATCCAGAAACTCGGCCTCGCGCTGGATGAAACCAGTAAGCGCAACCAGCAGCGCAAAAAGAACGACCAGCCCACCTACAAAGAACTGCTGGCACCGCTTCAGGATCAGCGCATCGCCTTCATCTTCGACGAGTGCCACCGCTCCCAGTTCGGCGACAATCACAAGGCCATCAAAGAGTTCTTCCCCAAGGCCCAGCTCTTCGGCTTCACCGGCACGCCCATCTTTGAGGAAAACGCCGCTCAGCAGAAAATCGAGGACACGCAGGCCTCCATGAAGACCACGGAAGACCTCTTCCAGAAGCGTCTCCACGCCTATACCATCACCCACGCCATCGAGGACGGGAATGTCCTCCGCTTCCACGTCGATTACTTCAAGCCCGAGGGTAAAGGCGCACCGAAGCCCGGTGAACCCATCGCCAAGCGTGCCGTCATCGAAGCCATCCTGCAAAAACACGACGCCGCCACCGGGGGTCGCCGCTTCAACGCCCTGCTCGCCACCTCCAGCATCAACGACGCCATCGAATACCACCGCCTCTTCGCCGAGCTTCAGGCGGAAAAGCAGGCCGCCGAACCCGACTTCAAACCGCTGAACATCGCCTGCGTCTTCTCCCCGCCGGCCGAGGGCGACCCCGATGTGAAGCAGATCCAGGAAGACCTGCCGCAGGAGCAGGCGGACAACGAGGAAGACCCCGAGGGCAAAAAAGCCGCGCTCAAGTCCATTCTTGGCGACTACAACACCCGTTACGGCACCAATCACCGCATCTCCGAGTTCGATCTCTATTACCAGGATGTCCAGAAGCGCATCAAGGACCAGCAGTGGCCGAACGCCGATTACCCGGCCGCGCAGAAAATCGACATCACCCTCGTGGTGGACATGCTGCTCACCGGCTTCGATTCCAAGTACCTGAACACGCTCTACGTGGACAAGAACCTCAAGCACCACGGCTTAATCCAGGCTTTTTCCCGTACCAACCGCGTGCTCAACGGCACCAAGCCCTATGGCAACATCCTCGACTTCCGCCAACAGCAGGACGCCGTGGATGCCGCCATCGCCCTGTTCTCCGGCGAAAAATCCGGCCAGCAGGCCCGCGAAATCTGGCTCGTGGACAAGGCCCCCGTCGTCATCGAAAAACTGCAAGCCGCCGTGCAGAAGCTCGACGGTTTTATGAAATCCCAGGGCCTCGACACCGCCCCGGAGTCCGTGCCCAACCTCAAGGGCGATGCCGCCCGCGCCGCCTTCATCAACCATTTTAAGGAAGTCCAGCGGCTCAAAACCCAGCTCGACCAATACACCGACCTCACCGGGGAAGACGCCGCCGCCATTGAGCAGATCCTGCCCAAGGAAAACCTGCTTGGCTTCCGTGGCCAGTATCTGGAAACCGCCCAGCGCCTCAAAGCCCAGCAGGGCAAACAGGGCAAAGACGGCAATGGCCCCAGCCCGGACGCGGATCAGGTAGACTTCGAGTTCGTGCTCTTTGCCTCCGCCGTCATCGACTACGACTACATCATGGGCCTCATCTCCCGCTTCTCCCAGCAGGGGCCGGGCAAACAAAAGATGAGCCGCGAACAACTCATCGGCCTGATCAGCTCCGACGCCAAGTTCATGAACGAGCGCGAGGACATCGCCGCCTACATCAGCACCCTCAAGGCGGGCGAAGGCCTCAGCGAAACCGCCATCCGCGACGGCTACACCCGCTTCAAAGCGGAGAAAGACGCCGCCGAACTCGCCAGCATCGCGCAAAAACACCACCTCGCCACCGCCGCCCTGCAGCCCTTCGTGGACGGCATCCTCCAGCGCATGATCTTCGATGGCGAGCACCTCAGCGACCTCATGGCCCCGCTCGACCTCGGCTGGAAAGCCCGCACCCAGGCCGAACTCGCCCTCATGGCCGACCTGCACCCCCTCCTCACCCGACGCGCAGGCGGCCGCGAAATCTCAGGACTCAGCGCCTACGAATCATGAAGGGCACGATTCCAGCCTGTGCGGTCTCCGATCATTTTGTTGACGCCAACAAAATGATCCAAATCGGCGCCGGACCATTTTCCCGATGTCAGGAAAATGGTCGATTGAGGCGATCTTCCAGCCCCACAGGGGCGACCTATACCAGCCAAGGGCAACGCCCTGGGAAACCGGCCCGCCACCCATTCCTGAGCCCTGAAGGGGCGACCCATTCCCCGCACCGATGAGCAGTCAAAAAAAGGCCTCCAAAGCGACACCCGAAGAGACAAGCGAGACTCGCCTGTCCCGTGGCCGCACCCGGCCCGAGGCGATCTTCCCGGTCGCGCCCTCCGCCGCCTCCTTGCCGGCTAGCTACGCCGCCACGCTTCAGGAAATAAAGTCCCACCTCCGCAGCGCCCGCGTCCGCGCCATCCTTGCGGCCAACCCCATCGTCATCGACGCCTACTGGCACACCGGAAAAATCATCCTCGCCCGCCAGCAAGAAGCCGCGTGGGGGGCCAAAGTCATCGACCGCCTCGCCGCTGATCTCCAGGCAGAGTTTCCCGACATGAGTGGGCTTACCCGGCGCAACCTTTTCTCCATGAGGGCCTTTGCCGAGGCCTTCCCGGACGCCTCAATTGTGAAACGACTTGTTTCACAATTACCCTGGGGCCAGATCATCCGTCTCATCCAGATGGTCAAAGACCCCTCCGTCCGCGAGTTCTACATCCGCGAAACCATCGCCCACGGCTGGAGCCGCGACATCCTCGAAATTCAGATCCGAAACCAGCTCCACCTCCGTGCCGGCAAAGCGCAGAACAACTTCGCCCTCACCATGCCCCCGGCGGATTCGGACATGGCCACCCAGCTCTTCAAAGACCCCTACCTCTTCGATTTTCTCGGCACCGCCGACCCACGCCGCGAGACCGAGGTGGAGCAGGCCCTTGTAAGTCACATCCAGAAATTTCTTTTGGAGCTGGGCACCGGCTTCGCCTTTGTCGGGCGACAAGTCCCCCTAGAGGTCGGCGGCGAAGACTACCCGCTCGATCTCCTTTTTTATCACCTCAAGCTCCGCCGCTACGTCGTCATCGAACTCAAGGCCCGCGCCTTCACCCCCGGCGATGTCGGCCAGCTGAATCTTTACCTCTCTGCCGTGGACGACCTCCTGCGCCACCCCGACGACCAGCCCACCATCGGCCTTCTGCTCTGCCGCAAAAAGAACAAGCTTGTGGCCGAGTATGCGCTGCGCGGTCTCGATCAATCCATCGCCGTCGCCGAGTGGCAAACCCAGCTAACCGAGTCCCTGCCCGAAGACCTCCGTGGCAGCCTGCCCAGCATCGAGGAAATCGAAGCCGAATTGGCCGGCGATTTGCCGAACGACTCGGAGATGAAGCCATGAGCAGTAAGACAAAAACCATCGCCACGAAGGAACAGGCACAAAGCCCGCGCTGGTGCCGAAGCTGCGCTTTCCGGAGTTTCGAGGCACGGACGGGTGGAATGAACGACCGCTTGGCGAATTTCTGAGCGAAAGCAGGTTGCCCGGTAGCAAGGGGAACGTCGCGAAAAAGATCACCGTCAAACTATGGGGGAATGGAGTCTTCGAAAAAAACGACGCCATCCAAGGCAGCATCAACACTCAGTATTTCCGGCGCAAAGCCGGACAGTTCATTTACAGCAAACTCGATTTCCTAAACCAAGCCTTTGGAATCATTCCACCGAGCTTGGACAACTTCGAATCAACGGTTGATTTGCCATGCTTTGACTTCGCCGACGGGCTTAACTCCGTGTTCTTGCTGGAATACGTTAAGCGCAGAGACTTCTACGAAAGACTGGGGGAAACGGCCGACGGAAGTAGAAAGGCGAGACGCATCCACGCTGAAACATTCCTCTCGTTCCCCATCGCGCTTCCTTCACCCGCCGAACAACAAAAAATCGCCGAGTGCCTGAGTTCGGTGGACGAGCTGATCGCCGCGCAAGCGCGGAAACTGGACGCGCTCAAGACCCATAAAAAAGGGCTGATGCAGGAGCTTTTCCCCCGCGAAGGCGAAACCCAACCCTGCCTCCGCTTCCCCGAATTCCAAAACGCCGGGGAGTGGAATGCTTTTAGTCTGCACGAATTATGCAGCGTAATCACCAAGGGTTCGACACCGACTAGTTATGGCTATGAATATGTCGACTCAGGAATCCGTTTTATCAAAATCGAATCATTATTCGATGGCCTAATAAATAGTTCTAAAACGATGTTTATAACGCCTGAATGCGATTTAACGTTTGCGCGTTCAAAACTGAAGGAGCATGAT
>CAMBUJ010000089.1 GCA_945871005.1 Opitutus sp. GAS368
TCGATCCAGGAGCGCGCGGTGGTCTCGGGCTGCTTGGGCAACACGGCGTTGATGCGCGAGGCCATCAGGTCGGCATCGAGGTCTTCGGCGACTTTGACGTTGAGCCCGTGGACCGCGCCGCCGAGACCGTAGAGGTCCTGCATGCGCCGGAGGGTGACCAGCACGGTGTTGCTATCGAGCTGCTGGTGGCCGATCTCGAAAATGCCCACCACCACAAGCTCGCGGGGGAGAAACACCTCGTCGTTTTTGAGCCGCTCGATCAGCAGCGGGGAGGAGATCGTGACCTTGCTGCCCAGCACCACGCCCAGCGAGTAGGCCAGTTGCGAGCTGAGGATGACGGTGTCGTCGTCGAGTTCGTCGAGCGAGCCGACGCGGATAAAGCGGTTGAGCGGGATGACAGAGTTAACCCGGTTGACGTCGATGCCCTGGAGGACGGGGAAGGCGGGTTTGCGTCCGTATTCGAGCATGCCCACGCCCTCGGCAAACGGGGTGACGCCGAGTACGCCGGGGACTTTGGAAACGGTTTTGATCAACGCCTCGGGCTGCTCGATCAGGGCGCGGGCGCGAATCTGCACGTCGCCTTGGGTGTCGATGATCATACGACGGATTTCGTAGCCAAAACCGCCCATGACGCTGTTGGTCACGACGAGGGTGGCCACGCCCAAGGCCACGCCGAGAATCGAAATCGCGGTGAAAAACGACAGCCGCTTGCCGCTCGGGAAAAGCTGCTTGAGGGCGAGGTAGAGGTACCAGGGCATCGGGGATCGGAAAAGTTACACAGAGGGCACGAGAGGTGGCACAGAGAACACGGAGGCGGAGTAGGAGTTGGCCGCTTTATCTCGATGTTTTAACAGGGAATGAGGGAGGCAGTTAATTCCGTTCTCGGTGGCCTCTGTGTCTCCTCGTGTGCCCTCTGTGTAACGCCTCATGAACCCGGGCGCAGCTGCGGATAAAGGATCACGTCGCGGATGCTTTCGGCGCCGGTGAGCAGGATGCACAACCGGTCGATACCGATCCCCATGCCGCCCGCCGGGGGCATGCCGTGCTCGAGGGCGAGCAGGAAGTCGTGATCAATCTTCTGCTGCTCCGCGCCGGCCTGCGCCTCGAACATGGCGCGCTGTACGTCGGGGTCGTTCTGCTCCGAGTAGGCGGGCGCGACCTCCATGCCGCCGATGATCAGCTCGAAAACGTCGATCGTGCTCGGATCGTCGAGGGTGATCTTGGCCAGCGGGCAGAGCTCCTTGGGCAGGTGGGTGACGAAGGTCGGCTGGATCAGGGTCGGCTCGATGAGTTTGCCGAAAATCTCGTTGGTCAGCTCGTAGTCTTCCCACTTCGGGTCGGCGTAAAGCCCGAGCTTTTGCACCCCGGCGATTTTTTCGTCCTTGGTGCGGCTGAACCACGCGGCGTCACCGGTTTTCTCGATGATGAGGTCCTTATACTTCACCTCGCGCCAGGTGCCGCCGAAGTCGATCATCTCGCCGCTGGCGGCGTGTTTGATCTGGGAGACGCCGAGCACGTTTTGGCAGAGCGAGCGCAACAGGTCCTGCACCATGGTCATCATGCCGCGGTAGTCGCTGTAGGCCTGGTAAACCTCGAGCATGGTGAACTCGGGGTTGTGGCGGCGGGAGACGCCCTCGTTGCGGAAGTTGCGACCGATCTCGAAGACGCGGTCGTAGCCGCCGACGAGCATACGCTTGAGATAAAGCTCCAGCGAGATGCGCAACACGAAGTCGACGCCGAGGGTGTTGTGGTGAGTCTGGAACGGGCGGGCGGCGGCGCCACCGGCGATCGCCTGCAACACGGGAGTTTCCACCTCGAGGAACTGGCGGTCTTCGAGGAAGCGGCGGATGTGCGAGACAATCTTCGAGCGGGTGATCAGGCGGTGGCGCGACTCGGTGTTAACGATCAGGTCGAGGTAACGCTGGCGGTAGATCTGCTCGGAGTCGGTCAGGCCGCTCCACTTTTCGGGCAGCGGGCGCAGGGCCTTGGAAACGAGGGTGAAGGCGTCCACGCGCACGGTGATCTCGCCGGTCTTGGTTTTAAAGAGCGTGCCGGTGACTCCGATGATGTCGCCCAAGTCGAGGGATTTTTTGAAAACGGTGTAGCGCTCCTCGCCGAGTACGTCGCGGCGGAAGTAGAGCTGGATGGGGCCCTGCTGGTCCTGGATTTTGACAAACGAGCTGCCGCCCTGGACGCGGAAGGTGATCAGACGGCCGGCGACGGTGACCGTGACGGTGTTGTCCTGCTCTTCGACGTAGAGGGCCTTAGCTTCCTCGGAAAAGTGGGTGGGGGTGACATGGGCGCGGAACGGGTCGAAGCCACCGGCGCGCATCTCGGCCAGTTTCTGGCGGCGGACGGCATGCTGGTCGTTGGAAATGTCGGTCAAGGAAGTCTCGCTCATGGGAAACGAAAACCGTGGGGAGCGCCCCAAGCCTGCGCAAACGGAAACTGCGGGCATGGTCGGTCCCGAATTCCGGAACGTAGCGGGATCGCGGAGCGATTTCGATGCCCCCGATCGAAACGACTCCGTCGTCCCGCTACGCCCAATCCCCACCTCCGGACTCCGGAACGTAGCGAGAGCGCGGAGCGCTTTTGATCCGTGATCGAAAGGGGCGGCCGGAACCAGCAAAGCAATCCCTGACGAACGAGAACGAGTAAGAGAACGAGAACGATTCAATCCCCCCATTGGCAGAACGACGGAGCACTCCCGGGCACGCCTTATCGTTCTCGTTCTCATAATCGTTCTCTTTCT
Organism: Opitutus sp. GAS368; assembly: GCA_945871005.1. Classification (GTDB taxonomy): domain Bacteria; phylum Verrucomicrobiota; class Verrucomicrobiia; order Opitutales; family Opitutaceae; genus Rariglobus. The sequence continues at coordinate 2,753 of CAMBUJ010000089.1, forward strand.
CAATCCGTAGCCTGGTTCAGGGGCCCCGCCCCATGAGCCGCGGCACGGTTGCCGCGTCCATTTCAAGGATCGACCTTGCCGCGCAAACCCGGCGAAAACACTGCGCATGCGCACCCTCTTTGTTTACGGCACGCTGAAGCGCGGCTGCCGCAATCACCACCACCTCGCCGGCCAGCGCTTTCTTGGCGAGGCGCGCACCGGCCCGGGCTACCGCCTTTACGACTTGGGAGCGTATCCCGGCCTGGTGGCCGACCCGTCCGACACGGAGGGGGTCACCGGAGAACTCTGGGACGTGGAGCCCGCCGCCCTCGCCCGACTCGACGAATTCGAGGGCGTGGCGGAAGCCCTCTACCGGCGCGTGCCCGTGGCCTTAAGCGCCCCGGCTAACCCAATCGAGGCCGACACCTACCTCTACGCCCGCGACCCCGGCTCGCGCCCAATCGGCCCGACCTGGCACGATCACCCCCTGCCCTGATCAACCGCCCCAGCGCACCCACGCGTAAAACGCCAGGTGCAGGGTGGCGCAGGTCGCGAGGGCGGCAGCGGTGTCATCGACTGTCACCCCCCAGCCGCCGGGCAAATCCTGGAGTTTTTTAATCCCAAAGGGCTTGGCGATGTCGTAGAGGCGAAACACCGCGAAACCCGCCAAGAACACCGCCCAGTTGGGCACCACCCCGGCGAAACGCGTCCAGCCGAGAAAGCACAGGGGCATGGCGACAAATTCATCGAGAACGATTTTGCCCGGATCACGTTCACCGAGCCGGAACTCGGCCTCGCCGCACAACGCCACCGAGAAATAAAAACCCACCGCGCTCAACAGCACGATGCCGACGTCGCCGAGGCGGCCCGCAAACAGCGTGGTGAAATACAACAGGCCCGCCACCGAGCCCCACGTCCCCGGGGCCTTGCGCATGCGCCCGACCGGACCGACCGTCGCGCAGGCCACCACCCAGTGCGTCGGCAGAAACCGCGGCCAGATCGGCTGTTTGAAAAAACTCATGTCTGCTCGTCAAAAATCACCGCGCGGTATTTCACGATGTAGTCCACGCCGGAACGCACCGTGAAATAAACCCCGAGCACAAACAGGCCGAGGCCGACCTTGTGGATGATCTCGGCGTAGGGCGAAAAATCGAACATCACCTGGGGCGCGAGATCGTTTTGCAGCATCGGCACGAACAGGAGGAAACCCACCGCGATGAGCTGGGTTAAGGTCTTGGTTTTACCGCCCCGCTCGGCAGCCACCACCACGCCCTTGGCCGCCGCCATCATGCGCATGCCCGAAATCAAAAACTCGCGGCACAGCACGATGAGCACCCAGTAAATCGGCACCGTGGCCTGCTCGACGAAGGCGATCATGATGCCGAGTACGAAAATCTTGTCGGTGAGCGCATCCATGAACTTGCCGAACATGGAGATGAGGTTGCGCTTGCGCGCGATGTAGCCGTCCACCCAGTCGCCGATGGCCGCGGCGATGAACAACCAGAAGGCGAGCGTGGCCGCCCACGGCCACGACTGGCTCATCAGCCAGACCACCAAAAACATCATCGGGATGCGCGAAAGGGTGATGAGATTAGGTAGGTTCATGGAGCGCGAGGCGGGCCGAAAGACAGGCCGGGCGCGTCCCAAAGGCAACCCCGGAAACGCCGCGATTTGGTTCTCGCCCCTTGGCAATGCGCTTCGATGATGGCCGGGCTCATGCGTCACTGCATTTATCCCGGCACCTTCGATCCCCTCACCAACGGCCACCTCGACGTGCTCGACCGCGCGACCCGGCTGTTTGACCGCATCACGGTGGCGATCGCCCGCAACCCGGGCAAAGGTCCGCTGTTCTCACCCGAGCAGCGCCTCGCCTTGGTGCAGGCCAACATCGCCCAGTACCCGCACGTCACCGCCGTCCTCTTCGACGGCCTGCTCGTCGAGTTCGCCATCGCCCAGAAGGCTGACGCGCTCATCCGCGGCCTTCGCGCGCTCTCCGACTTCGAGTTTGAGTTCAACATGGCGCTGATGAACCGCCACCTGCAGCCCAAGATCGAGACGATCTTCGTCATGCCGCACGAGCAGTACAGCTACACCAGTTCCTCGCTGGTCAAACAGGTGGCGCGCTACGGCGGCGACATCGCCCATTTCGTGCCGGCCAACGTCGCCACGGCCCTCGCCACCGCCTTTCCCCGCCCCGCCTAACGACCGTTCGCCCCCCGTCCACCCACCCCGGAGTGGCACCTAATAGGTGACACTTGCCCTCCCGACCGCGCTGACTCCCCCGCCCCGACCGCCCCTTCTTTACCCCCCATGGCCAAACCCCGCTCCATCAAAATCTGGCTGACCCTCACCATCGTCGGCGCGCTCGCCGGCGGCAGTTACTACTACTGGCAGGGTCGCTCCGGCCCCAAGCCCGAGTTCGCCACCGCCAAGATCAGCCGCAGCGAAATCATCCAGTCGGTTACCGCCACCGGCGCACTCCAGCCGGTCACCACCGTGGAAATCAGCTCGCAGATTTCCGGCCTGATCCAGGAGGTGAAGGTCGATTACAACTCGCGGGTCAAACAGGGCGACCTGCTCGCGCGCATCGATCCGGCCACATTTCAGGTGCGCCTGAGCTCCGCCAGGGCCGAGCTGGCCAACACCCGCGCCAACTACCAACTGGTCAAACTCAACACCGAGCGCACCCGCGCCCTGCGCACCCAGGATCTCGTCTCGCAACAGGAGCTCGACCAGGCCGAGGCCCAGCTCACCCAGGCCGAGGCCCAACTGCAGATCCGCCAGTCCTCCGTGCAAACCGCCGAGGTCGACTTGGCCCGCTGCAACCTCTACGCCCCGATCGACGGCCTCATTTTGGACCGCATCGCCGAGGTCGGTAAAACCGTCGCCGCCAGCCTCAACGCCCCCAAACTGTTCGTGCTCGCCGCCGACCTCACCCAGATGCAAATCGAGGCCGCCGTGTCTGAGGGCGACATCGGCACGGTCGAGGTGGGGCAAAGCGTCAACTTCTCCGTCGATGCCTACCCCAGCCGCCAGTTCAAGGGTCAGGTTTCCCAGATCCGCAACGCGCCCATCAACGTGCAAAGTGTGGTCAGTTACATTTCGATCATTCAGGTCAAAAACGACGACCTGCTGCTCAAGCCGGGCATGACCGCCAACGTTTCCATCATCATCGCGCGCAAGGAAGACACCCTGCGCATCGCCAACAGCGCCCTGCGCGTGCGCATCCCCGAACAGCTTCTGCCCGAGACCCCGGTGGCCGCGCCCGAACCGAGCAAAACCACCCAGCCCGCCTCCCGCGACCAGATCCGCCAGCTCATGACCGAGGCGGGCGCCGGCAGCAACTCGCGCCGCATGGCCCCCGAGGTGCGAGTCCGCCTGCTCCAGTTGGCCAAGGAGCGCGGGCTGGAGCTGCCCGCCCGCCTGCTGCGCAACAGCGACGACACCGAGGCCAACGGCCCGATCTCGCGCACCGTTTACAAACTCGGCGGCACCCCCGAAGCCCCTGAAGTGATCCCCGTGGTCATCAAAGTGGGCATCACCGACGGCAGCGCCACCGAGGTGATCGAAGGCTTGGAGGAGGGCGACGCGGTCATCACCAGCGCGTACCTGCCGGCCGCCGGCAACGGCGCGGCCAATCCTTTCGGCGGCTCGGCCGCACGGCGTTAAGCCCCCCTCCCGCCATGGACGCCCCCATCGTCAAACTGGATAACATCCACAAGATCTACACCAGCGGCGAGGTCGAGGTGCACGCGGTGCGCGGCATTTCCCTGGAGATCCAGAAGGGCGAGTTCATTGCCATCATGGGCTCGTCGGGCTCGGGCAAGTCCACGCTCATGAACACGCTCGGCTGCCTCGACCGGCCGACACGCGGCACCTACCTGCTCGACGGCATCAACGTCTCCGAACTCGACCGCAACCAGCGCGCCGACATCCGCAACCAGAAGCTCGGGTTTGTTTTCCAGGGGTTTAACCTGCTCTCGCGCACCACCGCGCTCGAGAACGTCGAGCTGCCCATGCTCTACGCCCCGCGGCGCATCGCGGCCGAGGAGATGCGCGAGCGCGCGATGCATTCATTGGAGATCGTCGGCTTGGCCGCACGCCACGACCACTTGCCCAACCAGCTCTCGGGCGGACAACAACAGCGCGTCGCCATTGCCCGCGCCTTGGTTAACCGCCCGCAACTGCTCCTCGCCGACGAGCCCACGGGCAACCTCGACACCAAAACCTCCGTCGAAGTCATGGGGGTTTTCCAAAAACTCAACGACGCCGGCATCACCATTGTCATGGTCACCCACGAGCTCGACATCGCCCACTACTGCAAACGCAACCTGATCGTGCGCGACGGGCTGGTCGTGCGCGACGAGCTAGTCGCAAACCGCTCGATCGCCGCCGAAGAGATGAAAAAACACCTCGCCGCCGAGGCCGCCGCCAAACTCATTTCCGCCGCACCATGAGACTGGTTGCCACCACCATCATCGCGCTGCGCGCGCTGCGCCGAAACAAGATGCGCTCGGTGCTCACCGCGCTCGGCATGATCATCGGCGTCGGCGCCGTCATCGCCATGGTCAGCATCGGCAACGGCGCCAAGGCCCAGGTCGAGGCCTCCATCGCCAGCCTCGGCCAGAACATCATCAGCGTGTTCCCCGGCACACTCACCACCGGCGGGGCGCGCGGCGGCTGGGGCTCGGCCAGCACCCTCACCCCGGAGGACGCCCTCGCCATCCAAACCGAGATTGCCGGAGTGGTCGCCGTCAGCCCAGAGGTGCGCGACCGCCAGCAGATCCTCGCCAACGGCCTGAATTGGAACACCTCCATTAATGGTGAATCGCCCGAGTTCCTCAGCATCCGCGCCTGGGAAATGGCCGAGGGGGTGATCTTTTCCGATCTGGAAGTGCGCAGCACCGCCAAGGTCGCGGTGATCGGCCAAACCGTCGCCGACCAGCTCTTCCCCGGTTCTTCGCCGCTCGGCCAGACCCTGCGCATCCGCAACATCCCGTTTAAAATCATCGGGGTGCTCAAGCCGAAGGGGTTTAACTATTTTGGCTCCGACCAGGACGACACCGTGCTGATCCCCTACACCAGCGCCATGCGCCGCGTCTCCCGGCGCACCAACCTCAGCAGCATTCTCATCCAGGCCTCCACTCAGGAGCAGATGCCGCGCATCCAGCAGGAAATCACCGACCTGCTCCAGCAGCGCCGTCAGGGCCGCGAGCCCGATTTCACCGTGCGTAACCAGATGGAGCTGGCCGAGGCCGCCACGGCCACCTCGCGCACCATGACCGCGCTGCTCGGTGCCATCGCCGGGGTTTCCCTCATCGTCGGCGGCATCGGCATCATGAACATCATGCTCGTCTCGGTCACCGAACGCACCCGCGAGATTGGCATTCGTTTGGCCATCGGCGCCCACGACCATGACATCCGTCTGCAATTCCTGATCGAAGCCATGGTCCTCAGCCTGATGGGCGGGGCGATGGGCATCCTCATCGGCATCGGCGCGTCCCAACTCGTTTCGCAACTCAACGGCTGGCCGGTGCAGGTCTCCACCGCCTCGGTTGTCGTCGCCTTCGTCTTCTCTGGGGCGGTCGGCATCGGCTTCGGTTTCTATCCCGCCCATAAGGCGGCCAAACTCGACCCCATCGAGGCGCTCCGCTTCGAGTAAACAACGCGCCCGTCCCGATGCCCCTCCGTATCGTTCTCGTTCTCGTACTCCTACTCGTTCTCGCCGCTCCCGCGGCCCCCGCCCTCCACGCGGCCAACACCACCAGCGCCGATTCCGTCCCGCTCTCCGCCGCCATCGCCCTGTTCGATGCCAAACGCGTCCCCGAGGCCCGGGCCCAACTCGCCGACCTGGTCGCCCGCGAACCCAAAAACCCCCGCGCCCTCTGGTATCTCGGCCAGTGCGAGCTCAAGATGCAGCGCCGGGGCGCCGCCGCCGACACCCTTGCCCGCGCGGCCGAACTCGCCCCCTCCAACGCTGAAATTCTCGCCGACTACGGCAGCGCCAGCCTGTTGCGCGCCACCGAGCTGGGGGTCTCCTTCACCGCCATCGGCTACGCCCGCCGCGGCCGCACCGCGCTCGAACAGGCCGTCAAACTCGACCCCGCCAATATCGACTACCGCGAGGGTCTCGTCCAATTCTACACCCGCGCCCCCGGTTTTGTCGGCGGTGACTTTACCCGGGCCTACGCGCACATCGCCGAGATCGAAAAACGCGACCCGTCCCGCGGCACTGTCGTAAAAGCCAACACCCTGTGCAGCGAGAAACGCTACGACGAAGCCCTCGTCGCCTGCGAAGCCTTCCTGCTGACCCAGCCCGACAACTACCTCGCCCTCTACACCCTTGGCCGAATCGTCTCCGAGACCGGCCGCGATTTGGCGCGCGGTGAACAGGCCCTGCGCCGTTGCCTGCAAATCACCCCGCGTATCCAAGAACCCGACCACGCCGGCGCGCACTATCGCCTGGGCATGATTGCGGAAAAAGCCAACCGCCCCGCCGACGCCCGCCGCGACTACCAAGCCGCCCTCGCCCTAGAGCCCTCCTTAGAAAAGGCCTCCACCGCCCTCGCCCGCCTGCAACCATGACGGACGCCTCCGCCACTGCCCCCACAGTCGCCCCGCTCGTCGAGCTCCGCCAGGTCGTTCAGAGGTTTGGTGAACCCACGCGCTCGCCCGTGCTGGCTGGGCTCAATCTGCGAGTAGAGCGCGGCGAATTCGTCAGCTTGGTTGGCGCCAGCGGCTGCGGCAAATCCACCCTCCTGCGCCTGCTCGCCGGCCTGACCTCGCCGAGCGCCGGCGAGGTGTTAATCGACACCCGCCCCGCCGCCAGCGCCACGACCGAGCGCGCCTTTATTTTCCAAGACGCCGCCCTGCTGCCCTGGCGCACGGTCCGCGCCAACGTCGAACTCCTGCTGCAACTGCGCGGCACCCCCGCCGACCTCCGCCGCGAACGCTCCGCGCAAACACTCGAACTCGCCCGTATCGCCCACCTCGCTGACCGCCACCCGCGGCAACTCTCCGGCGGAGAAAAAATGCGCGTCTCCCTAGCCCGCGCCCTCACCCTCGAGCCTGCGCTGCTGCTCCTCGACGAGCCCTTCGGCGCCCTCGACGAACTCACCCGCGAAGTTTTGGGCGAAGAACTTCTCGCCCTGCACGAACGCCAACAGTGGACCGCTTTTTTCGTGACCCACTCGGTGGCCGAAGCGGTGTTTTTATCCACCCGCATCCTCATCCTCGCCGGCGGCGGCATTGCCCACGACTTGCCGGTGAACCAGCCCTTTCCGCGCAATGCCGAGACCCGTGAATCCCCGGAGTTTCTCCAGCGTGTCGCCGAGGTTTCCCGCCTGCTGCGCACCGCCCTCGCGCCCACTTCCGCCGCATGAACCGCCGTCTGCTCACCTTCGGGTTTCCCGTCCTCACCGGCGCGCTGCTGGTCGCTGCCTGGTACGCGGTGCGCCTGTACCTGTTGCCCGTTGAGCAACGCTTCCTCTTGCCTGCGCCCGACGCGGTGCTGGGCGCGTTTTCCACCCACGGCGGACAACTGTGGGATGCCACCCTGAGCACCGCCCGCGGCGCAGCTTTGGGGTTCGCCGCAGCGGTGGCGGGCAGCATCGTAATCGCCCTCACTCTGTCGCTTTCGCCCCGCGTGCGCGCCGGGCTTTACCCCTGGCTGATGGCCCTGCAACTCACGCCTATCATCGTACTCGCGCCGATCCTCATCCTCTGGGCCGGACCCGGCCTGCCGAGCGTCGTGATCATTACCTTTCTCATCAGCTTTTTCCCGCTGGTGGTAAACACCACGCAAGGCCTTGTCTCCACTGACCGGCTACTGGTTGACCTCTTCCGCATGGGGCGCGCCTCTCGCATTCAGCAACTGCGCCACCTGCGCATTCCCGCAGCGCTGCCGTATTTTTTCACCGGGCTGCGCATCGCCGCGACACTCGCCCCGATCGGCGCCATCGCCGGCGACGCCTATGCGGGCAACTCCGCCGGTGGCCAGGGCGGCCTCGGCTTCCTTGCGGTAATCTACAGCGCCCAGTTCCAAATCCCCGCTCTGTTTGCCACCGCGCTAGTGAGCTGCCTGCTCGGCTTCGTGTTTGCCGGCGCCGTCGTGGGGCTGAGCTGGCTCGCCCTCCACCGCTGGCACGACGCCTACCAACCCCACGACGTTTAACCCGCCCCCGACTCCACCGCCATGACCACCACACCCGCCCGGGAAATTCGCTGTCGCGACCGCCGCCTGCCGCTCGATCAGGGTCCGCTGATTGTCGGTATCCTCAACCTCACCGACGACTCCTTCTTCGACGGCGGCCAGTACAACTCGCTGCCCGCCGCCGTCTCCCACGCCCGGCTGCTGGTGGCCGAGGGCGCCTCGGTGATCGACATCGGCGGCCAATCCACCCGCCCCGGCTACACCGAAGTCGGCCCCGAGGAGGAGATTCGCCGCGTCGTTCCCGTGATCCGCGAGTTGGTGCGCCATGTGGCCGCCCCGCTTTCGATCGACACCTACCACCCCGCCGTGGCCGACGCCGCCCTCGCCGCCGGCGCGCACATGGTTAACGACGTTCACGGACTCCAGCGCGACCCGGCGATGGCCGGGGTGATCGCCCGCTACGGCGCCGCCGCCATCTTGATGCACAATGACCCGGCGCTGCGCGACGCCGCTGCGTCCGGGACCGCCCCGACCAACGACGTGATGGCCCACGTTAAAAGCTTCCTCAGTCGCACCCTCGCGCTGGCGGCGACGGCGGGGATCGACCCGCGGCACATCATCCTCGATCCCGGCATCGGTTTCGGGAAAACCCAGGCGCAAAACCTGGAAATCCTCGCCCGCCTCGGTGAACTCCACGACCTCGGCCACCCGCTGCTGCTGGGCATTTCGCGCAAATCGGTGATCAGCCACGTGCTCGACCTGCCTGCCGACGAACGCCTCGAAGGCACCCTGGCGCTCACCGCTCTGGCGGTGGCCCAAGGCGTGCAATTTCACCGCGTCCACGACGTGCGCGCCAACCACCGCGCCGCCCTGATGGCCGCCGCCGTGCGTAAAACCACCAGCCCCGTCCGCTAGTTTCTACTCGCTACTCGCTACCCACTACCCGCTACTTCTCCGCCCATGACCGGCCGCATCACTCTCTCCACCATGGTATTTTACGGTTACCACGGCGACCTGCCCGAGGAGAAAACCCTCGGCCAACGTTTCGTGATCGATCTGGTGCTGACCCTCGACATTGCCGCGGCTGCCGCGACCGACGACCTGCAAAAAACCGTCGATTACACCCAGGTTTACCGCATCTGCCGGGAGACGGTGGAAAAGGACCGCTTTAAACTGATCGAGGCGTTGGCCAACCGGGTGATCGACCGCATCCTCGCCGCCTGTCCGATCGTGGACCGGGTGGACATCGTGATCAAAAAACCCTCGGTGCCGATCGCCGGCATCCTCGACCATGTCGCCGTGGAAACCAGCAAAACGCGTGCAGACGGCCTACCTCGGACTGGGCAGTAATCTCGGCGAGCGCCGTGCGCATCTGTCCGACGCCCTCGGCCGCCTAGCCGCCGCTCCCGAGGTGCGGATCGCCCGCGTCTCCCCCGTTTACGAAACCCGCGCCCTATGCCTGCCCGGCCAGGCCGCGCAGCCCGATTACCTCAACCTGGTGGTCGAACTGGAGACGACCCTCGCCCCGCACCCGCTGCTCGAGCTCTGCTTGGCCATTGAGCAACAACTTGGCCGCATCCGCCGCGAACGCTGGGACGCGCGCACGGTTGATCTCGACGTGCTGCTTTACGGCGACGTCGTGCTCACCACCGACGAACGCCTGACGCTCCCGCATCCGCGCCTGCACGAACGCGCCTTTGTACTCGCGCCGCTTGCCGACCTCGCGCCCGAACTCCGGGTGGGCAACGACACGGTATCCGCCCACCTTGCCCGCGCTGACTCCACCGGCATCGCGCTGCGCCCCGAGCTGGCCCTGAGCCCGCCGATTCTGCTCGAAGAAGTAACGTTGAAAGTGGCGCCGCACGAGTTTTTCGCCCGGGTTGAAAGCCGCGACCACGCCTTTTTCTTGGACAGCGGCCGCAGCACGGGCGG
>CAMBUJ010000090.1 GCA_945871005.1 Opitutus sp. GAS368
ATGCTGGCGGCACAGGCGGCCACGGCCTTGGCCAGGGTGTCACCGGCCTTCAGGCGTGCTTCCAGCGCACTGCGCAGGGCAACACCGGCCTCGGAGAAACGCTTGCGCTTTTCCGACTCCGTGAAGTCAGCGGTGACCCGGTCCTTGACCTCGGCGAGGGCGGGCTGGCGGGCGGGCAGGGTCTCGTTCCACACCAAGATGGCGGCACCCCGGCCGGTTTCGACCGGGTCGGAAAAGAGACGCTGTGGGCCGGTTTTGAGGGCTTCCTCGGCCACTTGGCGGTTCGTGCCCAATTCGGAGGGGAGCGATTCGGCGTTAAAAGCGGCAAGGGACTTGCGGCCGAGCTTACGCGCGGTGAGGAAGGCGTCGAGGGAGGCGGCAGTCACCTTGCCATCGAAGAGGGCGACGGCGAGGTCGCTGGCGGCGGCATTGGCCAAGGCCATGGAGCGTTCCGCTTTGTAGGCGTCCTCGACCTGCTTACGAGCGGCGGCGAAGTCGGCGTCGGGGGTTGAGGCGGGCGCCGGTTTGTCGCTGAGCGGCTTGAGGAAGCGCGCCGAGTTGGCGTCGTAATAGGCGCGCAGGCTGGCCTCGGTGAAGCTGACCTTGTCGGCGAAGGCGGCAGCAGGGAAGTCGATGTAGGAGACGCCAACCTTGGGGCTGATCTCGTAGCGGCCTGCGTTGAACTCCATGAATTTGGTCAGCGCTTCGGGGGTCACCGCGATGGTCGGTTTGAAGCTGGGGATGTCGATCGTGACGGCCTCAAGCGTCCAGGTGGTGTCGGCGCGGTTGAGTTGTTGTTGGACATCGGAGGGCAAGACATAGCCCGGGCCGGCGAGCAGCTTGAGTACCTGCTGGTAGGTGACATCGCCAGCGATGACGCGGGTCACGTCGCTCTCGCGGAGCTGGGGGTTGGTCTTGAGGGTGTCGCGGAACTCGGCGTAGCGCTTGGCGTCGAATTGGCCGTCGGCGCCGGCGAACATGCGCAGGGTCTGGATGTGGCGGGTGAGTTCTTCGGTGGAGGGGGCCGGCAGGTTGAGTTCAGCGGCGAGGTGGAGGGCGGCGACGCGCTGCAGCGCGTATTGCTGGAACTGCGCTTCGTTGCGCAGCTGCATGCCGTGGAGCTGGGCGCTGAGGGTGGCGTCGCGCACCAACTCCTTGGTGTCCTCGGCCGAGCCCAAGTTGATACCGAAGAAGGGGCGGGCCGGGGCCTGCTTGGCGACATGACCAAAGCCGGAGGAGGCGTTGGTGATGAACACGAAGGAGACGATCACGAGAATGAGCAGGGCGAGGAACAGCCACTTGAAGTGCTGCTGGAAGGTGCGTTGGATCCAGGAAATCATAGAGGTAAAAGGGGCGATGGTGGGCGGTGCGCGGGGCGACTCAAGAGCGGAATGCGCGGCTTTTTGGGTCCAGGGCGTGGGTGTTTCCGCCTGAGTTCAGCGGTCGGGCCTACACGAACTGACCAGTGGTCGAGCTACACGAACTTAACTCAGCCCACGGGCTGCGGGTGGGCGGCGATGAGTTCGTCGAGGTTTTGCTGGAAGAGCGCGGAGCGAGTGAGCGCGTCGACCGCGTTCAGGTAGCGTTGCACGATGGGATCGGGGGCGGCGAGCTGGAGGGCGGTGGGTTCGGCACCGAATTGGTCATCGAGGTGTTTGAATTGTCCTAAGCTCAGCAGGCCGAGCGGCCGGGCTGGCTGAAAACGCAAGTCGCCAGCCTCACTGGCAGCCCCGGGAATAGGCGTAAGCAGTTCCATTTTCACCAGTCGGCTGAGGCATTCGTTGATCACCTGAGTGGGCACGGTGAGCCGCTCGCCCAGCTGCAGGGCAGTCCAGGCGGGCAGGGCGGCGTGGAAGCGGCGCGCGACCAGCAGGAGTACGCTCAGCGAGAGGCGTTCGCGCAGACTGGCCGGCAGGCTGTGCCAGGCCGCCAGGCGGTTGCGGGTGTTAACATTTTGCAGCGCGTAGCTGACCTGGCCGCCGAGCAGGACAAACAGCCAGAAGACATAAAGGCCGAACATGAGCACGGGCAAAAGCCCGAGCGAGCCGTAGAGACTGCGCTGCAGGACCACGCGTTTCAGGTAGAGGAAGGCCAGGTAGTTGTTGAGTACAAGCAGGGTTGCCACCACCAGGGCACCGGCGAGCGCGGCGCGCCAGCGCACTTGGGTGTTGGGGATGCTGCGATAGAAGAGCGTGAGCAGCCCGACGAGGACCAGCAGGGAGCCGGCGGGCACGAGGAACTGGAGGGCGGCCCGCACGCTTGCCCCGTAGGGCAGGTAGGTGTCGAAGGCGTTCGCCACCGCGCCGGCGGAAAGGCCGGTGAGCGCGGCGAAAAACAGCACCGCGCCCAGGCTCAGCACCGTCCAGTAATACACCAGGCGCAACTGCCAGGTGCGCCCCTGCGGCACGCCCCAGATCTCATTGAAAGTGGTCTCCACCGAGGTGAACAACTGGAGCACAATGACGATCAAACTGAGCGCCCCCAGCGTGCCGACCGCTCCGTTGCGCGAGCTGCTGATAAAACCCTCGACCAGCCGCACCAGTTCGGGGTTTTTTACGGTTTCGGCCCCGGGGACGACGGCCGCCGGGGCACTCGCCGCGAGGTGCTGAAGTTGCGGGGCGATTTTCGTGAGGATCTCGCTGAGGCTTTGGGCGGCGAGGGCGGGGTTGTTTTTATCGAGCAGAAACCCGGCCAGGAGCACGCTCAGGGCGATCAACGGGCCGAGGGCAAGCAGGGAGCTGAAGCTCAGCGCGGCGGCGCGGCTGGCTGCTTGGTTCTCATCGAGCCCCTGCCGGGTGAGGACCGCCACCCGAAACACCGCATAGAGTCGGCCGCGCCACGAGTGATCTGCGCGGTAGCGGTGCCGCCAGATTTCGGTGCTAAAAGTCGACCCGAGGCGCTGCCAGAGGGTGGCGGCCATGGGCGGGGCCAATCAGGTCGCCAGGGCGAAAAAAACGTAGCCGACCATGCCGGCCAAGCCCAAGCCGGACGCCAGGCCAACCCCCACGAAGTTAATAAAGACCGTGCAGAAATACAGGCCGACCGAGCCGAGCGCGAAGCTGGCCAAGGGCATGGTTTGGCCGCGCGTCCACAGGAGGAAGCCGACCAGGCCGATCCCCAAGGTGGCGCTCAGGCGCACCAGGGGGTAAACTTGGGTGACTTCGAGAATCAAAAGGAGCGCGAGGAAGGCTTGGCCGATGCCGAGCAGGGCCAACGGCTCCATCAGCAACTTGGCTGGATCGAGTTTGATCAGTACGTCGATCGAAGGCAGGGCCAAGGCCACCGAGCTGAGGGCCAGAATGACGATGGCCGCCCAGCGGCCGATGGCGGCGGCGCGTTCGCGAGCAATGTTCGGGTCGATTTTGTCGGCCGTCTCCGCGGTGCGACCGTCGGCGGCGGCGAGCAGGTCGTTGACCGAAATGGCCACCGCCGAGGGGTCGGGCACGTTGAGGGTTTTAAACGAGGTCTTGGCCTTGAGTTTGAGGGCAACTTTTTGCGGGAAGACCAGGGCGCAGACCTCGGGGTTGATTCCCAGCTCCTGCCACTGCTCGCTGCCCGCGTCGTAATAGAGCGTCTCCTTGGTGATCTGGCCGTTTTCGGCCAATGAGATCATGTGCTCGTGGTTAAACGGCCCGCGGGCCTCGGTTTCGGACGCGTTGCGGATGTAGAATTCCTGCGTGGCCATAGGGGGTAAAAGTGTTGGGTTAAACGTGTTTAGAGGCGGCGGCAGTCGCAAGCGTTGTTTTGGCCTCCCGCCCCCGGCCTGGATTACATCCGATTGACCGTGCGCAGTCCGAGCAGTTCAAGCCCGGTTTCCAGAATCAACAGGGTACGCGCGCAGAGCAGCAAGCGACGCGCACGCACCGCCGGGTCGTCGACGGCGACCTTGTCGGCCGCGTAGAAGGCGCTGAATTCGCCGGCCAACTCATACAGATAGAGCCCGAGGAAATGCGGACGCAGGCCCGAGGTCGCCAGGGAAACGGCGTCGGGGAACTTCACCAGCTTGCGCGCCAGGGCGAGTTCGGCCGGGGTCTCGATCGCGTTGGCCGCCGCCTCCGTGGTGGCGTCGCCGGGGGTGGCGTCGAGTTTGCGGAAAATCGAGCGGATGCGCGCAACCGCGTAGAGCAGGTAGGCGGCGGTATTGCCCTCCAGGGAAATCATCTTGTCCCAGGAAAACAGGTAGTCGCTGGAGCGGTTTTGGGAGAGGTCGGCGTATTGCACCGAGCCGATGCCGACGATTTCCGCGATCTGGGCGCGCTCGGCCTCGGGCAGTTCGGAGCTGCGTTCGTCGACCAAGCGGCGGGCGCGTTCGACGGCTTCGCGCAGCAGGTCCTTCAACTTGATGTTTTCGCCGCTGCGGGTTTTGAGCGGCTTGCCGTCCTCGCCCAACACGGTGCCGAAGGCGACGTGTTCGAGATGGGGGCAGGTGCGGCCGGTTTTCTCGAACCACTTTTGGGCGGTGAGAAAGAGCTGTTGGCAATGGTCGCCCTGGCGCGAGTCGATCACGTAGGCGGCGGCGTCGGCCTTGAGTTGCTCGCTGCGGTAAAGGATGGTGGCCAGGTCGGTGGACGCGTAGTTGGCCGCGCCGTCGGATTTGCGCACCAGGAAGGGCTGTTCTTTGAAGCGCGGGTGCTCGGGGTGGAACACCACCAGCGCGCCCTGGCTTTCGCTGGCCAGCCCGCAGTCGGTTAACTCGCGGTAAACGCGCTCAACCTTGTCGTTGTAAAAACTCTCGCCGAGCGTCAGGTCGAAGCGGATACCGAGCAGGTCGTAGATCTGCTGGAAGGCGGTGAAACTGACCTCGCCGATCTTGTTCCAAATGGCGGTGTCCTCGGGGTCGCCGGACTGGAGTTTGACCAGCTCCTGCTGGGCCTCCTTGAGCACGGCGGGGTCGGCGTCGGATGCGTTGTTGCCCACCTTGTAGAGCCGCTCGAACTCCGCGAGCGGGTCGGCCGCGAGCGCCGCTTCCAGGCTGGTCGGGTCGGCAAGTAGGGCCTTTTTGTAGGCCCAGATGAGTTTGCCGAATTGGGTGCCCCAGTCGCCGATGTGGTTGTCGCGGATGACCTTGGCGCCGCTGAAGGCAAGCAGGCGGCAGACCGCCTCGCCGATCACCGCGGAGCGCAGGTGGCCGACGTGCATCTGTTTGGCGGTGTTGGGCGAGCTGTAATCGACCACCCAAGTCTGGCCGGCGTAGGTGGCGGCGGCGCTGGCAGCGAGTTGGGTGCGGGATGAAAAGGTGCGCAGCCAGGACTGCAGTGCGGCGGGCTTGAGGGTGAGGTTGATGAAGCCGGGGCCGGCGATCACCACGTCGGTGGCGGCGCGCACGTCGTCGGGGAGGGCGGCGACGAGTTTTTCGGCGAGGGCGCGCGGGTTTTGTTTGGTGCGTTTGGCGTAGGGAAGCACGCCGTTGGCTTGGAAGTCGCCGTGTTTGGGGTCGGCGGTGCGCACCTCGGGGGAGAACTCGGCGGCGTCGAAGCCGGCGGCGGTCGCGGCAGTCTTCAGGACCGCGTCAAAAGCGGCGGCGAGGTTAAACGAAACGTGCATCCCTTCACTCAACGGATCCGGTGTCGCGCGGCGCAAGCGTGGAATTGGGGCACTCGAAGCCGGCGGGCGGCAACCGGAGACCCGAAATCACCTAGGGCGTTCCTTGGTTTTCGGCTCGACATTCCTAGGTAGTTCGTTCTCGTTCTAAAATTTACGTCCAGCGGAGAACATCACCTTTTACTTTTACCTACTACATGACCAAACGCACGATCCCGTCCCGCCGATTCATCAAGCCGTCGTTTAACTCTCTTATCGAAAAGAAGCGCGATGGGCAGGAGTTCACCCAGGAGGAAATTCGCTATATCATTGATTCCACGCTGGATGAGGACATTCCTAAGCACCAGTTGGCCGCCTTGTTGGTGACCATTTTCTTCCAGCAGATGTCCGCCCAGGAGACCGCGATCCTGACTGAGGAGTTGATGCTTTCCGGCGAGGTCATTGACCTCTCGCACATTGCCAAGCCGAAGATCGACAAGTACTCGACCGGCGGGGTGGGTGATAAAACCTCCCTGGTGCTGGTGCCCCTGGCGATGGCCAGCGGCGTTGTGGTGCCGATGATGAGCGGGGTGGAGCACGATTACATCATCAGCCCGCTGCAGAAGCTCTGCGCAATCCCCGGTTTCAAGAGCCACTTGTCGATCGACGCCTTCACTTCGCAGTTGGCCAAGATCGGTGGCGCCATCGTCGAGCAGGATCCGAAACTCGCCCCGGCCGATGCCAAGTTCTACGAGCTGCGCAAGGAAACCGGCACCATTCCCAGCCTGCCGCTGATCACCGGCTCGGTGCTTTCGCGTAAGCTCGCCGAAGGTTCCGAGGGTCTGGTGATCGACGTGAAGTGGGGCAACGGTTCCTTCATCAAGGATCTCGAGCAGGCCAAGCAGTTGGCCCGTTCCATGACCCGCGTCGGTCGCACGCTCAAGCGTCGCTGCGTCGCCTTGGTCACCGACATGAACCAGCCGCTCGGCGACACCGTGGGCACCGCCCTCGAAGTCAAAGAGGCCATTCAATTGCTCAAGGGCGAAGGCCCTGAGGACATGAAGGAGCTGGTGCTCAAGTTGGGCATGGAGATCGTGCGTTTGGCCGGCGTTGCCGGTTCGACCCTTTCGGCCAAGCAGACGGTGCTGCGCCACCTCAGCGACGGCTCGGCGCTGGAGAAGTTCAAGGAGCTGGTCAAAGCCCAGGGCGGCGACACCGCCTACATTGACCACCCCGAGAAGTTCGCGGCCGCCAAGCACATCCGTAAGCTGCCCGCGCCCAAGCGCGGTTATGTGCACACGATCAACGCGGCGATGATCGCCCGTGGCGTTCACCTGCTCGGCGCCGGGGTCGAGAAGGCCGGCGACAAGGTCGATTACTCGGTGGGTGTTTCCGAAATCAAGAAAGTGGGCACCCAGGTCAAGCAGGGCGAACCGCTCATGATGATCCACTACAACGACGAGTCGAAGCTCGAGACCGCGCTCAACTACTTCAAGGAGGCCTACCGCCTCGCGCCCAAGCGCCCGACGCCGCCCCCGTTGGTGGTCGAGCGCGTTGCTTAAGGCGTCGCGATTGCGCTAACCCGCCTCTGCGGGTTTCCCCAGGGCCGTCCGGTTTTATCCGGACGGCCCTTTTTGTTTTTCGAGGGCGAGCTTCTTGCGGCATTCGCCCCGGAGCGTGACCCGGCGGCGACAAAGTTCCTTAACGCAAAAAACCGATTTGCGCTAAATCTCCTTCAATATGTGTCGATGGGTAGGCAACGCACGTAGTCTCACTCCGGCTAGACGATGATGTCCTCCCCACAATCCCCCCTTAATGTCGGCCCTTACTCCCCCGAGGAGATTCGCAGCCGGATCGAGCATTGCCCCAAACTGGCGTCGTTGCAGGTCATCAATAGCAAGCTCGCCAGCTTGGTGAAATCCGACAAAAGCGGAAACTCGGAGATCGCCGCGCTCATTCGCCACGATCCTTCCTTGACCGCCCGTCTGCTGCGCATGGTCAACAGCGTGTACTTTGGCCTCAGCGCCAAGGTGAATAACATCGACGAGGCCGTGCTCTACTTGGGCCTGCGCCAGATCCGCGAGTTGTCCATGGCCACGCCCGTGATCGAGGACATGGCGAAACTCAGCCCCAATTCCATCCAATTGCCCTGGCGCGAGATGTGGCAGCACTCGATCGGCACGGCGATCATGACCCGCGACGTGCTGGCGACCACAAACCTGCTGGTTGATGACGACACCGATTACATCATCGGGCTGCTCCACAACGTGGGTAAAGTGGTGCAGGCCACCGCCTGGTCCAAAGAATTTCAAATCGTGCTGGCCGGCGAACACGCCGACCCCGAGGCGGTCTGCGCGGCCGAGCGCGAGGCGATCGGCTGGGATCACGCCGAGATCGGCGCCTATTACCTCGAGCGCCACCAATTGGCCCCGGAGATCGTCGAGGCGGTGCGCCATCACGCCCATCCCCAGGCCGCCGGCGACCATCGTCTTTATGCCGCCGCCGTCCAAGTCGCCGATTTGGCGGTGCGCGAAGTCGGCATTATCAGCGGCTTCGAGCGGTTGCCCGCCCAGCCGGCCGGTAACTGGACGCGCTGCGAAGGTTGGCGAATTTTGTTTGAGAACGAATTATCACGCGAGGCCATCCAGGCCAAGGCGACGTTGGAACGCGCCCTCGTGCGGTTGCCCGGGATGTTAAACAGCATGGTGTGAGTATGAACCCGGCCCAACCCCACCCCAAGCAGGACGCCGACAGCCTGCCCGCCGTGCCCGCCTCCGCGCTGGTTTCCTGGGCCGACAGCCTAGAACTAGCGGTGTTGTTCGAACCCGGCGCCAACCGCGTGCTGGAGGTCAATCGCGCTTTTGCGCGCAAGTTCGGCCAGCCCGGCCCGGCCTGGGTCGGCCACGATATGGCTGCGCTGATTCATCCCGAGGACGCCGAGGAGTGGACGCAGGCGTTTCCCCGGCTGGCGCGCCCCCCCTTTCATATCGCCCGGGAACACCGCTGGCAGACCGCCCAGGGGTGGCGCTGGATTGCCTGGGAAGAGACCGCGGTGCGCGATGCAGAGGGCGAAGTGTGCGCGGTGCGCTCGATTGGCCGCGATGTCACCAAGCACCGCCTGGCCGAGGAGCATTTCCGCAAACTCGCGCAGGCCGTTGAGCAGGCGCCGGTGTCGATCGTGTTAACCACTCCGGGCGGCACGCCCCAGTACGTAAATTCACGCTTCACCGAGGTCACCGGCTTCACCCTGGAGGAGATTTTCGAGGGGCAGATTCCGCTGCTGCGCGATGGCCATCCGAGTGAGGCGGCCTACCGACATTTTTGCGCGCTGGTCGCCTCGGGCAAAAAGTGGTCGGGCGAACTCTGCTCAAAGCGTAAGAACGGCACCGAGGCGTGGGAACTCGTGCAGGTTTCCCCCATCCGCAACCACCTTGACGAGATCACCTACCTGCTGTGCATGCGCGAGGACATCAGCGAGCGCAAGGCGCTCGAGGACCAGCTGCGCCAGGCACAGAAGATGGAGAGCCTGGGCACCCTGGCAGGCGGCATCGCCCACGACTTTAACAACATCATTTCGATTATCCGCGGGTTCACTGAACTCTCGCTGATTTTGCCCCCGGGCGATCCCCGGCTGGCCCGCTACCTCGGTTCGGTCCACGCCGCCGCAGTGCGCGCCGCTTCCTTGGTCAGCCAGATTCTTGCCTTCAGTCGTAAGACCGAGGTCGCCTACCGGGCGGTGCAGGTCAACGACCAGGTGCGCGAGCTCGCCGGGCTGTTTTCCGAGACCTTCCCGCGCAACATCGAGCAGTGTTACCAGCTGGACGATTCGATCGAGGCGTTCGCCGCCGATCCCGACCAGATCCGCCAGGTGTTGATGAACCTGTGCGTGAACGCGCGCGACGCCATGCCGGAGGGCGGTACGCTGACCATCGCCACCAGCCGGGTGGCCGGGCAAACGCTGAGCGGACTGAAGGTGGATCCGGCCCAGGATTACGCCCACATCCGGGTTTCGGATACGGGCATGGGCATGGCCCCGGAAGTGCGCGCGCGCATCTTCGAGCCGTTTTTTACCACCAAGCAGGAGCATGGTGGCACCGGGCTGGGCCTGGCGGTGGTCTATGGGATCGTGGCCAACCATCACGGGGTCATCGACCTGGAAAGCACGCCGGGCAGCGGTACGGTTTTCCACGTTTACATTCCGCTCAAAGTCCGGGCCAACCCCCCGGTGGCCAATCCGGGCGACTGGGTGAAGTCGCAATTGCCGGCGGGCACCGAGCGCGTGCTGCTGGTTGACGACGAAGCGCCGATCCAAGAAATGCTCGGGGCGGCCCTGAGTGACGCTGGTTATCGGGTGGTTTCCGCGCAGGACGGCACTGAGGCGATCCAGCATATTTTAACGGTCGATGCGCACGTTGACGTGGTGGTGCTGGATTTGAACATGCCGCGCATGAGCGGACTCGATGTACTCAAGGTGATGCGGGCGCGTTCGCCCGAGGTGCCCGTGCTGGTGATCACCGGTAATCTCACCCCGCTGGTGCAGGCGGAACTGGTGGCCATGGGGCACACGGCCATTTTGGAAAAACCCTTTGATTTAGTCGCCTTTGGGCGCGCCTTGCGCGAGGTCATCGCGGCCCAGGCCAAGGGCTGAGCCCGGCGGCGGAACAGCGTGCGGAGGCGAAACGATGCGGTCGTCCCGCTAACCCTGGGCTCACGCCCAGAGCCACGGGGTGTGTAAACCAGGGAGTGGCCTTGAGCGTGAGCTCAGGGTGAGGGCCCGGAGTCGTTTCCTCGGGACAACCGGTGACTGGAGTGGGGGCACAAAAAAAGCCCAACCGGGTCGGTTGGGCTTTTTTTGTTCGCGGGCGCTGAACACCGCAACTGCGGGGAAGCGAGCCGCGACGTTAGTCGGCTCAATGGCCCTTGGAGGCGTCCACCCCGATCACACCGGAGGAACCGCTGAGTTTGCTCCAGAAGAGGGCGTAGCCGGTCACCCAGATAAAGCAGATCAACGGGATGATGAAGCCAGCCGACATGCCGTTGAGGTCGGCGATGTGGCCCATGAGTTTGGGCATGATCGCGCCGCCCATGATCGCCATGACGATGAAGGAGGAGGCCTGTTTGGCGCGGCTGCCCAGCCCGTGGATGCCCAGCGAGAAAATCGTCGGGAACATGATCGACATGAAGAAGTAGGTGAGGAACAGGGCGACGGCCGAGGCCCAGCCGAGTTTGCAGAACACCAACAGGCTGCAGAGGCCGGCGAGGGCGGCGAAGGTGGCGAGCACCTTGTGGGCGGCGAACTTCTTGAGCAGGGCCGAACCGAGCACGCGACCGCCCAGAAAGAACATGAAGCCCACCGAGGCGAGGGTGGAGGCACCCTTGTCGCTCAGGCCCAGCTGACCGTTGGCATGCACCTCCATCCAGGAAGCGAACGAGCCGGTCTTGAAGGACTCGGGCACGGGCGGAATCTGGGAGGTCATGTAGTTAATGAAGTAGGCGAAAATGCCGCACTGGGCGGCGACGTAAAAGAACTGGGTCAGGGTCGCGCCCGAGAAGTGGGGCTGGCTCCAAATGCTGTGGGAGCTGATGCTGTTTTTCTTCAGCAGGAACACCGCGGTGCCAATGGCGAGCAGGCCGCCGGCGGCGTAACCGAGCGACTGGTTCTCGGTCAGGCCGAGGGCCTGACCGACCGAGGGGATGGCCACGATCGCGGAGATAATCATGCCGACGGCGACCGCCAGCACGACGATGTTCAGCCAGAGGAAGGCGAGGGCGAGACCGCGCTTGGCGGTGGGGGCGGCAGCGGCGGGGGCGTTGTCGTCGAGGTGGAATTCGTCCTCCGACTTGATGTCAGGCAATTTGCAAAACGAGAAAACGACGGCGAGTACCAGCACGAAGGCGCCGATCGCTGCGTAGGGAATCCAGAGGGTTTCCGAGCCGGTGCTCTGACCGGTGGCATCCTTGCCATAGAAGAAGGCGGCGCCGGCGACCGGCCCGAAAATCCAACCCACGCCGTTGCAGGATTGAGCGAGGTTAATGCGGCTGGCGGCGAATTGCTTGGGGCCGAGCACCGTGGCGTAGGGGTTGGCGACGGTTTCCAGGAAGGTCAGGCCGGAGGCGATCAAACAAACGCCGAGCAGGAAGGCCCAAAAGGCGCCGATCTGGGTGGCAGGGATGAACCAGAATCCGCCGACGGCGACCATCAGCAGGCCGACGATGATGCCGCCCTTGTAGCCAAGCTTGTTGGCCAGCCAGCCAGCCGGCAGCGCCATCAGAAAGTAGCCGAGGTAATGGGCAAACTGCACCCAGGCCGACTGGGCCAAGGTGAGGTGCAGTTCCTGTTGAAAGTGCTTGTCCATCACGTCGATCATGCCGTTGCAAAAGCCCCAGAGCAGGAACAGTGAGCTGACTAGGGCGAAGGTTACCAAATGGTTTTTGCCATCGGCGGTTTTAAATAACGAGGGTTGAGACATAATGAGAGTAAGTGGCGCTTGGCCCGGTGGGGATTTGTTGGGTGAACGGGGGGCGTGGGATTTCTTGGCCAATTGGGGGACACTTACAAGCGACGAATCATAGCCTAGTAATATTAGTAGGGTTGGCGGATTCAAGGGACGCCGGCGCGGCGGACTAGGGGCGGGCACGGTTCGGCAAGGGCTAAAGAATCAGATTCATTCAAATTCGATCATTGATCTGCCGGTTGATTGCGGGGCTGAGCGGCCGCGCGCCGGCGGGCGGGTGGACACAAAAAAAGACCCCGCCGGTTGGGCGGGGTCTGCAAAAAAGCGAAAACTACGGGGCGTTGGGCTTAGGCGGCCTGGGCGATGTGCTCCATCGTCTCGGGGGCGACCACCCGCTCGATGTCGAGCAGGGTTTTGACCACGCCTTTGATCTTGGCCAGACCGAGCAAATACGAGGTGTCGATGCGCGCCCCGAATTCCGGGGTCGGCTCGATTTCCGCTCCCGTGAGGTTGACCACCTCCTCGACGCTGTCGACCACCAGGCCCATCTGGACGTTGCGGCCGGCTTCGAGCGAGATTTGCACCACCACCACGCAGGTGCGCTCGGCGATTTCGGCGTTAAGTCCGAACTTGATGCGCAGGTCGATCACCGGGATGACGCGGCCGCGCAGGTTGATCACCCCTTTGACGAAGACGGGCATCTGGGGGACGGGGGTGATTTT
>CAMBUJ010000091.1 GCA_945871005.1 Opitutus sp. GAS368
CCGACGGCATCCCGGCCGATTCGCGGGTGGCACTCGGCATGGGCAACGGGGCGATCGAAGCCGACCGGCTCACGGAAGATAAACTGGCGAAAGTAAAACAATTGGCCGCGATGGCCAAGGACCGCGGCCAAACCCTCGCGCAGATGGCGCTGGCGTGGGTGCTGCGCGATCCGCGGGTGACCTCGGCGCTGACCGGCGCCAGCCGTCCCCAGCAGGTGCTCGACAGCGTCAAGGCCCTGGAAAACCTCGGGTTTTCCCCGGAGGAATTGGCGAAGATCGAGGCGATCCTCGCAGACTAATACAAACGAACCGGGTTAACCACTAATGAGCACTAATGGACACTAAACACAGGGATCAAAGTCCCCTGCATTAGTGTATATTAGTGTTCATTAGTGGTTAAAAATCGGCATTTGAGTGATTTGATGGCTGCACAGTCAACACCTGCTCCATCGAGTCACCTGCGTTCATTCTGTCACTATTCCATCCAAGCTGTTACTTGAGAAGCTTCGCGGTTAACCGACTTTATTAAGGACCGGTTTCGACGCCGCGGTGCTTCGCCACGATTGGGGCGAGGCGCCGAACTTGGCTTTGAACGCGCGGGAAAAAACACTGGCACTTCCAAACCCGCACTGCTGCCCGATTGCTTCCAGTTTCATCGCCGGATCGGACATCAGTTGCAGCGCGCGTTGGAAGCGCAACTGATCGATGATCTGGGTGGGCGAAGCCAACAGGACTTCGTGAAAAAGCCGGCGTAAATGCGCGGCGGAAACACCCACCGCCCGGGCCACCTGCGTGAAGGCCGGATTCGTCTCCATCCGCTCGGCATACCAGAGGATCGCCGCATTGACCCTGCTTTGGGGATAACCCTCCTGGGCCGCCACCGTGTCGGCGGCGCAAGCCTCGCATGCAATTAAGCTCAATTCCATTAAAGCATGTTCATAGCAAATCATCATACCCGGTGCGGGCCGGTTCCAATACGGCTGAACTTGCCCCACCAGCGCGTTGATTTGCTGCACGTGCCGCCGGCTGAGCGCGATTTCGATAAAGCCCTGCGGGTTGAGCAATTGAGTCAGTAAAGCGGGAGCGGTCAAAAAGTGAAAAACCGCCACTTGCGCGCTCCGATTGGCCTCACCAGCCCAACCGTGGGAATGTCCCGGAGGGAAAATCCACAAGCGCTGGGCCTGAACGGGTTGCGCCCCGGCCGGCAGTGCCAGCGAGATACTTCCCTTCAACACCGCCTGGAATTCCCACGCGCGGCGTTGTTGGGCAGGAAGGGGTTTTTCGCCGTAGCGGCGCTCGCCGGTCCCAAGGTAAGTGAGCATGCTCGATTCCCTTTTAATGAGCGAAAATGTCAAGTGGCTGAGCGCGCAGGTGATTCCCCGCGGAAGCGTAAAAGGGTAGACTCTGGACGATGAAAAAAATCAACACTTACGCGGTGGTCGGTCTCGGAGGTCGTGCCCGGATGTATTTGGACGCCTTTGCCAAAAGCTACTGCGCCCAGTCCCGTCTCGTCGCCCTGTGCGACCGAAATCAGGGGCGGTTGGAGTTGGCGGCCCAGTTCCCTGCAGTCGCCCCCTTTGCCCCTCGGCTCTATTCCGATCTGGATTTCGACCGCATGATTGCGGAAACCAAACCCGATACGGTCATCGTGGTCTGCCAGGACTCGGCCCACGACACCTATATATGCCGGGCCATGGAGTTGGGCTGCGATGTGATCACCGAAAAACCGATGACCATCGATGCCGTGCGCACCCAGCGGATTCTCGACACCCAGAAAAAGACCGGCCGCAAGGTCCGGGTGACCTTCAATTATCGCTATTCACCCCCGCGCACCCAAGTGAAGGAACTGCTGATGTCGGGTGTGATTGGCGACATCCTCTCGGTCGATTTCCAGTGGATGCTCGATACGTACCACGGGGCTGACTACTTCCGGCGCTGGCACCGCAACAAAAGTAATTCCGGCGGGCTTTTTGTACATAAATCAACCCACCATTTCGACCTAGTAAACTGGTGGCTGTCGGCCATGCCAAACGAGGTCGTGGCCACCGGACATCGCCGCTTTGCAACCCCCGCCACCGCCCAACGCTTGGGGCTGCACCAACCCGGTCCGCGCTGCACCGGTTGCGCCGAAGCCACGACGTGCCCGTTTTATTTGGATCTGGGGGCCAACGAGGAATTGAATGCGCTTTATCGTCAGCAGGAATCGTTCGACGGTTACCACCGCGACCAGTGTATATTCGGCCCCGACATCGACATTGAGGACTCCATGCAGGCGTTGGTTAACTATGATAACGGCGCCACTTTAAAATATAGCCTCAACGCCTTTTGTGCGTGGGAAGGTTACGCCGTTCAATTCAATGGAACGCTCGGGCGGCTGGAGCATAAGTGCGAGGAGACCGTTTATATTAATGGCGACGGCACGGTGCCCGGCGCGCTCAAAGAGGAGGGAACCTCGATCCGCATTTATCCGACCCGCAAGCCGGCCTATGAAGTGCCGGTCTGGACCGGCGAAGGTGGCCATGGCGGCGGCGACGACGTGATGCTGCGCGACCTGTTTGCGCCCGAGGGCGATGATAAATACCTGCGGGACGCCGACCACCGCGGGGGCGCAGCGTCGATCCTGTGTGGGATTGCGGCCAACCGCTCCATTGCCGAGGGCGGCTGGGTGAAAGTTGGCGGAATCCTCAACGGCCTGGAGCGCCCTAATTACACCGCGATGCCCTCGTCCAGCACGCCGATCCGCCTCCCACTGCGGGCCTAAATTTTAAGATGAACCACCTTCCCTCCATAAACCACCTACAGACCATGATTCCCCTTAATCTGACCAGCATTGACGTCGGCAATCCCGCGATCCCAGGCAGTACGCTCACCACCCCGCAAGGCTATCTTCTGCGCGCGGGCGGGGCCGATATCTGGGGACAGCGCGACGAGTTTCATTTCGCCGGGCAGCAGCACACCGGGGATTTCGATGCCACCGTGCGTGTGGCCTCGCATACCCTCTCCCACCCCTACGCCAAAGCCGGGCTGATGATACGGGCGACGTTGGACGACAACGCCGCCATGTTTTATCATTTCGTGTTCCCCGACAATCGCCTGCGCAACAATAACAATGGCGGCCACGAATCCCATGTGCGCACCCAGGCCGGGGAAAAATGCCGCGCGATTTACCCTGTGGATTCCACCTCAACCCCGCCCCCGTTTCCGGTTACCTGGCCGAATACTTGGATGCGGGTGACACGCCGGGGCCAACGCTACGAGGCTTGGGCCAGCGCGGACGGGAGCAACTGGGCGTTGTTTTGCAGCGTGGACACGCCGCTGCCAGAGACGGTTTGGCTGGGTTTAGCGGTCTGCTCACACGATGCGGCCAAGGAATGTGCCGGGGAATTCTGCGACCTCCGCATCGAAGCCCCCCGCTAGTAGGCAGTAACATTCTCGTTACCGGATCGCGTTAAAACGTTCCGTTTTGCCAATATACCGGATTTTAACGCAAAGACGCTAAGGCCAATCCTAAGTTCGCAAAGTAACTGGCCCGTACTTTCCGATCTTTGCGTCCTGCTCTTGGCGACTTTGCGTTAAAATCCGTTTCGGGTATCCGATATCAGTGAATATCAGTGCCTATCAGTGGTTAACTTGGATCGAGTTATTCGACCAGAATCGGATTTTTTAACCACTGATGGGCACTGATGAACACTGATAAACCAAGCGGTAAAGACGCCAAGCCAGCCCTCAATATTCGATCCGAAACTTCAAATGTTACTACGTATTAGTAGGTAGTAACATTTTAAGTGACGGATTATAAAGCGTACTAAAACCCGAAGCCGCACGGCATCTCCCCGAGATCGATCCGTTTGTCTCGCGAAGGGAGCGAAGCCGGAATAAGTACCAAACCAAAGCATCACAGGCACCTTCCTTCGCTCCCTTTGAATACTTCGCGAGACAACCGGTTTTCATCCGACACTTTGAAGGTTACTGCCTATTAGTAGGTAGTAACATTTAAAGCGCCGGATTATAAATCGTACTAAAACCCGAAGCCGCACGGCATCTCCCCGAGATCGAACCGTTTGTCTCGCGAAGGGCGCGAAGCCGGAAGAAGTACCAAACCAAAGCGGCACAGGTACACTCCTTCGCTCCATTCGAATACTTCGCGAGACAACCGATTTCCAAAGACGCTAAGGCCAATCCTAAGTTCGCAAAGTAACTGGCCCTTACTTTCCGATCTTTGCGTCCTGCTCTTGGCGACTTTGCGTTAAAATCCGATTCGGGTATCCGATATCAGTGAATATCAGTGCCCATCAGTGGTTAACTTGGATCGGGGTGTTCGACCCGGAATAGTATTTTTCAACCCCTTCAGGGCACTGATGAACACTGATAAGCCAAGCGGTAAAGGAGAATGGCGTCACAGGGGCACGGAACGCAGCCCACAGGGCGCGAAAACGACAGACCCCGACCGCAGGCCAGCCCCCGGATTACACAAAAAACCCGAGCGGGCGTTTAGTATAAACGGCGTGATGATGCTCGTGTTTTCACCCAGGATTCTTAGTCTGGCTTTGGGATTCACCCCCATCGCCGGACCTCGGTCCTGACGATGAAAAACGCAGCTGCCTCCGCGCCAGTTAAATAAAATTTAACCGCCCCCACCGATCCGTTCTTTTACACCTCCCCGAAATATATCAGCCCCCCAAAATCGGCAGTAAATTGTAATGTAAACCAAGGGTTAAACTGCGAAGACCGGTTAAACGGCCGACGTGAAGCCACCCTTAACAAAAGCTGGTTCATCCCTTCATTTACCCCATGAATGCTAAAACAAACCGCCCCTGGTTACTCGTTATAGGCATCGTCGGCCTGCTGGATTTACCCGCTTCGCTCCCCGCGGAAAGCGAATTGCCGAAATGGGCACTGGGACCCTTTATTCGCCCCGAAACCGGCAACCCGGTAATCAAACCAGATGCGTCCGCGCGCTTCGACTGTCCCATGCGTCAACAGACCCTCCGCTGGCAGGCCCTACACACCTTTAACCCCGCCGCCGTGGTCCGCGATGACAAGATTTTTGTTTTATACCGGGCCGAGGATGACACCGGTACGATGCAAATGGATCAACACACCTCACGAATCGGTTTGGCGGAAAGTGCCGACGGAATAAAGTTTAAAACCGAGCCACTGCCGGTGTTATACCCTGATATTGATAGCCAAATCGGGGCTGAATGGACCGGCGGCTGTGAAGACCCGCGCGTGGTCGAAGGCGAAGAGGGGCTTTATATAATGACCTACACCCAGTCGACCCGTAACGACGTGCGCTTGGCGATTGCCACATCGCGCGACTTGCTCAACTGGCAAAAACAGGGGCCAGCGTTCGCCCGGGCCCTGGACGGCAAATACGCGTCACTTCCCTCCAAATCCGGCGCAATTGTCTGCACGGTCGAAGGAGAGCGCCTCAAAGCCGTCAAAATCCGCGGTAAATACTGGATGTATTGGGGTGAAGGCGTGATCTCATTGGCCCACTCAGAAAACCTACTGGATTGGACGATTGCAGAAAACCTTCGCGGTGATAAAATTACCGTACTACGTGGGCGCAACGGGTTTTTTGACAGCAGTCGGGTGGATTGCGGTCCGCCCGCGGTGCTGACCGAAAACGGGATCATCTTTTTTTATAATGGCGAGAATCTCGGGCAAGAGGGTCAGCTCAAGGGAGATCCATCCCTTGCGAACGGGGCCTATGCTGCTGGCCAGGCACTTTTTGACAGCCAGGACCCCAGTAGGCTAATCGGGCGTACCGATTCGCCGTTTTTAAAACCGGAGCAGGCTTATGAAAAAACCGGCCAATATGCCGGCGGCGCCACGTTTATCGAGGGGTTGGTCTATACGAAGGGAAAATGGTTTTTGTATTACAGCTGTGCCGACTCCACTGTCGGGGTGGCGATCTACGATCTGGCGGCGCCGTGAGTTTCGGCAACCAGCTTTACCCATTTTACATTAATGCAGTTAGACAACCGAGCTAGTAGGTAGTAACATTTAAAGTGTCGGATAAAAACCGGTTGTCTCGCGAAGTATTCGAAGGGAGCGAAGTAACTTGACGGTGCCGCTTTGGGTTGGTCCTTCTTCCGGCTTCGCGCCCTTCGCGAGACAAACGGATCGATCTCGGGGAGATGCCGTGCGGCTTCGGGGGTTAGTACGATTTATAATCCGACAACTTGAATGTTACTGCCTACTAGGGCGTCTTGGTTTTTAGGGCTGGGTTCGTTGTCTCAGTCGGGGCAGATGTCGGTTTAGGCGGTTGGGGCGCAGTCGCGCTGGGGGCGGCCGGCTTTTTGGGTGGAACTCCGGTCGTATATTCAACCATCTGAATGGTCCCGTCCTCGTTGAAAAACATCTTTTCAACACAGGCGTTGCGCTTGTAAAAGTTGCCACGGTTGAAATTTCCGACGTGGTAAAAGTAATACCACTGGCCTTTATACTCGACGGTGGAGTGATGGTCCTGGGCCCCCGGCGGCTTGCCGCAAAGCGGGCCCATAAAGGTAAAGGGGCCGTAGGGGCTGTCGCCCATCGCATAATAGCCCTGATTGGTTTTATCCTTAAAATTGGTGTAGGTGTAATAGTACTTGCCGTTGCGCTTAAATACCCAGGCCCCTTCGCCAAAGTTTTTAGCACCGTAGTCGACGACCCGGCTCGGTTCGGCCAACTCCGTCATGTTGTCCTTCAACTTGGCCACCTGCGCACGGCCAAAATACAGGTAGGATTGGCCGTCATCATCCGTGAAACACATCGGATCGGTCCCCTGGGTGCCTTCAATATAATTGCCGATATCCTTAAAGGGCCCCTGCGGCTGCTGGCTGGTGGCGACGCCAATGCGGAATTGGCCCGCTTTATCATGGTGCGGATAATACAGATAATAGGTTCCGTTTTTGCGGGCGGCACCGGGCGCCCACATCCACGCCTCTTTGCCCCAGGAGACATCGCGGGAATGCAGAATTTCGCCGTGGTCTTTCCAGCTGACCATATCGGTCGAGGAAAAAACATGATAGCCGTCCATCGTGGCATAGCGTTTTTCCGGATCGCCGGGCTCTTGGTCTTGGGATGTGTACATCCACACCACGCCATCCCACACATGCGCATCGGGGTCGGCGGCGCGCAGGGTTTCTACAATCGGATTGCCGGGAACCGGGTTGGTTTCCGAGGCGTGAGCGGCCGTGAAGCCAGCTGACAGCAGGACGGCAGCGAGGAGTTTTATGGCTTTATTCATGCTTTATCTATGGAGCGGAAAGGGGGCTGGTCGGAGCGGAGCGGCATTCGCAAGCGAACGCCCTACACGGCAGATACGGTTAAATAACCAATGTTAATACAGGGCGGGCTCGGGCAGATCGGCGGGCCAGTGCGCGCCGACCGGACGCAAGCGCACGACGAGATTGAGCGAGCCATCGGCCGCCGGCTGGGCCTGGGCTGTGAAAATCGAAAAGCCGGTGTTTGGGTTTTCTTTATCGTTTTGCGGCGCAGCGGATTGGACGACAAAGCGGGCCTCACCCGGGGAAGTGATTTGGGCGGCGAGTTTTTTGCCGCGCAGGGTGAGCAGCGCACTGCGGCCATCGGGGGCAATCTTAGCCTTCGCCTGCGTGATCATGCGCCACTCGACGTTGGCCTCGGGCCGGAGGCCCTCCAGCTGGTCTTGCACCTCAACCTCTCCCCGGGGGGCTAAGGTGAAGCGGCGCGTCCAGGTCCGCGCCTGTTTCGGGTAGCAGGAATCGAGTTTAATCTCGGCCCCGAGGCGTTCGCCCTCGCCACGAAAGTTAACGATCGAGGCCTTCGCCTGGGTCGCCATGAGGGCCTCATCAATACTCAGCGTACTGTGGCCCAGGTTGTTGCAACGCAGGTAGGTCGGCCGCTGGCCCTTCGTATTAAAGTAACCCGGCAGTTGGTAGTCGTCGGCCCCGAGTTCGCTCGACCAACGCACGCCGTCGGCATCGAGCACGAACGAGCCAAGGTCGAGTTGGCCGTGGGGGGCATCGGCCTCGCCGGCCTTGAGGCCGAGGTAGAGGGCGTGGGTATCGTCCCAAGCCGAGCGGAACACGGCGATATCAGCGACGCCGGGGTAGTGGGCGGCCCGGGGTGGCACCGGGGTGAGCTCGCAGCGACCTTCGGCTTCGGCCGGAAACCAGAGGGCGTTGAGGGCCACGAGTTGGTCGCCCTTTTTGAAGTCCGGGCCGGCGGTCAGCTCCCGGCGCAGGCGTTCGCGGTAAAAGCTGAGCGCCTCCGGATGCCGAAAGCGTTGACCCAGAAGGGCGAAGGAGGGGGAGACGCCGGCATACCATTCGAGTTTCGCATCGGCGTAATTAAACATGAGGCCGGCCGGGCCGAACATATGCAGTTCGAACATGACCGTGTGCGCAAACGCCGGCTCATGGACGTAAAGTCCGTGGTCGCTGCCCGTGGCGCTTTCCAACACCTCGTGGCCAACCACCTGATAAATGGTGCCATACATCCAATACCCGGGCCCTTCTGGGTAGGCCCCGGAAGGACCGTAGGAGTTGAGGGGTTTTTTCAAATACTCGGGGGCGACCGCGACGACCTTGGCGGCGAGGGCCGGCTCGTCCTCGGCGATGGCGAGGGCGGCCGCGAGCAGGGAGGAATTACACACCGAGTTCCAGTTGCCCTTGCTCACCGCCCAGAACCAGGGATTGCCGCCCGATTTACGGGAAAAAGCGGTGTTGGCGGGGGTGTGGTTACCGCCGCCATCATAGACGTCGTCGGTGAAGGCGAACGATTTATCCAACAGTGCCTTGCGGATCACGGCGCGCTCCTCGGCGCTGAGCTCGTGGTAGTTCCAATCGTAGCCCAGGGCCATGCCCAAGGTGATCTCGGCGGTGTCGAGGAAGTGCTCGGGGTGCCAGGTCGGGAGGGCGGCGGCGGCGGCCAATTCCTGCTTTACGCGTTCGAGGTAAGCGGGGCGGTCGGTGAGGCGGTAGGCCACCGACAAAATCGTAACCCGGCGGATAAACTGGCGCGCCGCCGAGAGCATGTCGCGAGCGCCGGGTTCATAGGGTTTGATGAAACCACCCGTGAGTATCGAGTCGGCTTGGGCAACGAGGAACTCCTGGAGCTGGCGGCCGAGTGGGTCGGCCTGGAGGCGGGCGCGGATTTTCTGCCAATCGCCGGGCTTAACCAGCAGGCGCGGATGCTCTTGCGAGATCACTGCGGGGACGGCCGCGGTGGGGAGCGCAGGGAGCGTCGGGGGCAAGGCGTCGATGGGATCGGCGGCTTGGGCGGCGGGGACGCCGACGGTGACCAGCGCCAGTAAGGTCAGGGCGATGGCAGTTAAGCGACTCGACAGGAAGCTGTTGGCGCACAGTCCGCCGCGCCGGGTCAGCCGAACGAGCGAACGGGGAGCTCGTTGAAGGCGATCCGAAACATTAATTAGGCAATGCGGGGCAGGCATTTAGGGGTGATTTTAGCGCTATTCCGGGTGCGCGTGGGGGTGACGTGCGGAAAGAGAGTAACAGGTTTTTTGAGCAAAAAAATCGCAGCAGCGGGGTTTCTTTTAACATAAGCGAACGGCGGGGGAGCGCGGACGATACCCGTCGGTGAAGCCAAGAGGTTGGGATGGGGTGGCGGCGGCCGGATGTCCACAGGTGCATCGGCACGCGCACGCGTTGGCCTAAGGGGTTTATGTGAGAAACACGGTTCCCCAACGTGTTTGGAGGGTCGCCACAAGTCATTGGCCACGAAAAACACAAAATGACACCAAAACGAGGGGCCCAATCGGGTTTAACCGCGACGGCTCGCGAAGGTGCCCGAAGTGGCGCGAAGAAAACCAAAGCAGTTTAGCCGCAAAAATGCTCAACGGGCGCAAAGAACAAGCCCTGCATTATTATGCGATCTCGGCGTTCCTTTGCGGCTAAACTGCCTTGGTTCGATCTAACATTAAACCTGTCGGATGAAAACCGGTTGTCTCGCGAAGTATTCGAAGGGAGCGAAGGAACGTGCCTGTGCCGCTTTGGTTTGGTACTTCTTCCGGCTTCGCTCCCTTCGCGAGACAACCGGATCGTTCTCGGGTAGATGCCGTGCGGCTCTGGGTTTTAGTACGATTTATATTCCGACAACTTGAATGTTACTACCCACTAAATTGCGCTTAGAACTTGTCCGCGGTCACCGGCCACGTGTCGGTGCGGAAGGGGAAGGCCGGCAGGCCCGCACCGTTGGTGAAGGTGGACTCCGGGGCCTCGGCCCAGCCGTAACGCACCGCCACCGGCTCCGTCACTTCCGGGCAGGAAACCACCACGGTGTTGCCCGCAATCACCGCCGTGGCCGGGACGAACTTCTGGTCCGCACCCGCCACCATAAAGCCACCTAAGCTGTTTGTGGCAGAAGGCTTGCCCGCGTCAGGGGCCGCGTTCGTGCTGGCGTTGGGCGCTGCGTTGTCCGCCGTGGCCGCAGGGCTGGCAACCAGACCGCCGTCGGTGTGGGTAAAACTCACGATTGCCTGATTGCCCGCCACCGTCAGCGCGCTGAAACGCGGGCCACTGGTGACGAGGGTTTCGCCGTAAGCGAGTGAACGGGCCAGTCGCGCCAAGCGCTCGCCGACCGGGCGTTTGTTCACCGGGTGGATGTCTTTGGCGTCGCCCACATCGAGGGTACAGACGATCTCGGCAACCGGGAGCACGGCGCTGGCGCGGGCCTGCGCTTCGCGAATCTCGGGCGGCAGGCCATTACACGGGGCGACCTGTACGCTGAGGAAGGGAAAATTACCGCGCGCCCACCGGCCGCGCCAATCGGCCACCATCGCCGGCAACAGGGTTTCATATTGCTGGGGGCGGGCTTTATTATTCTCGCCCTGATACCAAATCACCCCGCGCAGCGCCACCGGAATAATCGGGGCGATCATGCCATTATATAAAAGCGAGGGACTAAGCTGGCTGGTGCGCGGATCGTCGGGGGGATTGGGGGCTTTGGGGGCGGGTTTGCCGGCCGCCTTGGCCGCCGCGAGCACCTGGGGGCGCTCCGCCATTTTTTGGGCATACCAGGCCTGGCGATTGGGATAATCCGCAAGGGCTTTTTCATAGGCGGTTTTTAACTGGGCAGCCACCGCGGGAATCGCCTGCAATCCCTCGGCGCTGGTCCAGGCTTCGGCCGGGGTGCCGCCCCAGGACGCGTTGATCAAACCGACGGCGGGCTGTCCGGCTTGAAGCAAGGCCCGGCCAAAATAATACCCCACCGCCGAGCAGTCGCCAAAGTCGGGGCCGCTGGCGAGTTTCCACACCCCCTCGGCTTGCATAGCGGGCGCCGGCACCTTGAGGCGTTTCACCGTAAAATAACGCAGTTGGGGGAGCGCGGTGGCGAACGCCTCCTTTTTGTCTTCGGCGCGTAATTTGGAAACCGTGAAGCCCATGTTGGACTGGCCGGAGCACAGCCAGACCTCGCCCACGAGGACGTCGCGGGAGGTCACGGTATTGGTGCCGGTGGCCACGAGTTCGATGGGGGTGGGGCTGGCTTTGAGTTGGGGGAAACGCACCTGCCAGCGGCCGTTTTGGGCCACGGTGGAGGCCTCGGCCCCGGCGAGGCGCACGGTGACCTTTTCCCCTTCGGCGGCGGTGCCCCAAACTGGAATATCTTTGCCGGCTTGGAGCACGGCGTGATCGCCAAACAGCGGATCAAGAGCCACCTCCGCATGCAGGAGCGGGGCCAGCAGGCCGAACAGGGTAATGCGGTATAAGGAAGCGTGAAGTAAGCGGGGCATGGGGAAGGCGAACCAAGGGTTAACGCGTGGGGGAGCTTTGCGATTGTTATTTTAACATGCGCAGCTTGGAGAAGAAATGGCCGAACCGGTGGATCTCTTACCGAAAGCGAAGATGAACCAGCCAAGGCAGTTTGGCCGCAAAGGAACGCAAAGATCGCAAAGACCAATCCCTGTATTTTGCTACTGTACTGTTTGGTTCAGCAGTGGTTAGCAGGGGTTAATAAACCGATTCCAGGACGAACACCCCGATCCAAGTTAACCACTTATGGGCACTGATATTCACTTATAGCGGAGTACTATCCGACAATTCGGATAACAAACGGTTGTCTCGCGAAGTATTCGAAGGGAGCGAAGGATTGTGCCAGTGCCGCTTTGGCTTGGTACTTCTTCCGGCTTCGCCCCCTTCGCGAGACAAACGGCTCGATCTCGGGCAGATGCCGTGTGGCTTTGGATTTCAGCATTATTTATAATCACCCATGAGCGATGAAGCGGCTTATTTACCACGCTACAGTTAACCGTATTAATCACTCAAAAATGCGCTCAGGACGCCAATATAAACAAAATCGGGCGCGTTCATTATTATATATAACGCTTAGGTTTTTCCGAATGTAGGGTTGGCCGTCCCCGGCCAAGGGTTTGGGCGGACGCCCTAACGGCATGTGGCGGCAGGCCCGGGCAAGGAGAACGATTAAGATTAAGATAAAGAGAATGATACGGCATCCCGGTGCTTCGCCGCCTCCCGGAGCGCCGAGCTCCAGCTCGGCTCGGGCGCCCCGCCCCCCCTGCCCTTGCC
>CAMBUJ010000092.1 GCA_945871005.1 Opitutus sp. GAS368
TCATCGAGACGCACCGTGAAAAGCATCAGCCAGTTGCCCTTTTGCTTGGCCCGCAGGGATCCGTCTTCGAGTTCGTAGTCATAGCCGATGCCGTTGACGTCACCACCCTTGCTGGAGTTTTTATTCCAGGAGGAGTTACCCCGATTGGCGGCCAGCAGGGCCCGTACCTCGAAATCACTGAGCTCTTCGCCCACGCGTTGGTAGGCTTCGAGCGCGGAGCGCCCGCCGACGTAATAGACATG
This sequence comes from Opitutus sp. GAS368, assembly GCA_945871005.1. Lineage (GTDB taxonomy): Bacteria > Verrucomicrobiota > Verrucomicrobiia > Opitutales > Opitutaceae > Rariglobus. The sequence continues at coordinate 243 of CAMBUJ010000092.1, forward strand.
AATTTTCCATCCATTGTCGTTGCTCAGCTGCCGGGCCACGGCGGATTTCCAGTAAGTTCCCTCTCGCGCCTCGGCGGGGAAAAACTTTCTGGCCTCGTTAAAGGGCTGCTCTTTGAGCTCCTTGGCTCGGACACGCTCGGCTTCCTTGCTGTCTTTTTCCTTCGCGTGAAAATACAGCCGTCCCAAATTCGGCTGGAGCAGCCGACGCTCGACCACGTCCTGAGTTTCGCCCACGCGGGCCGAAAGTGAAGCGAGGGGTAAGGCGCCAAGGCAAAGCAGGCTTAGCGCTAAGCGAACTGATTTGGGGGTAATCATTCACGGACGCTAAGCTTGGTCTACCGGGGTTTTCCACCCCTATTATCGCCCCGCCTGCAGCTTATCTTCGTGCCCTGGCTACGAATCGCCACCCCGTGGGGCTTTTTTCGTGGGATTAACCGGTCACCGTTTCCAACGAACAGCCGTCGGCGTCGCCCGAGGGGGTTTCACAGTTGGGGCGGGCAATCACTCCGGGATAGGGTTCGTCGGCAAACACCTTGTCCGGCTCGGCCAGCAAATGCTGGTCGCAGACCTCAAACAACTGCGCCTCCGACTCGGTCCGGCGCATCGCGTGCAAAAACGCCCCGGTACCGTCCACCCCCTGGCCGACGAAGTTGAGGTACTTCTTCATCTTGTTGACGTGGATACGCTCGTCCAAGCCTTCGACTTGGGTGGCGCGGTAGAGACGTTCCACGTACTCGCGCACGTCGGCCAGGGTGATCGCGGTCACCGGCTGCTGGGCGAAGGCCTGGCGGCACTGGCGGAAAATCCACGGGTTGCGGATGGCGTGGCGGCCGATCATCACCCCGGCGGCTCGGGTTTGGCCCAAGACACGTCCGGCGGTGGCGGCGGAGGTGATGTTGCCGTTGGCCAGCACGGGGCATTTCACCCGCTCGGTGGCGCGGGCGATGAAGTCGTAGTGCACCTCGCTGCGGTACATTTCTTTGACGGTGCGCCCGTGCAGGCTGAGCAGGTCGACGTCGTGTTTGTTAATCAGATCAAGGATGCGCTCGAAGTGCGTGGTGTCCTCAAAGCCGATACGCATTTTGACGGTGAAGCGCCCGGGGATGGCCTGGCGCAAGACGCCGAGGATTTCGTCGATCTTGGCGGGGTCGCGCAGGAGGCCGCCGCCGACGTTTTTCTTGTAAACTTTGGGGGCGGGGCAACCCATGTTGAGGTCGACGCCGGCCACGGGGTGGGCGAGCAGTTCGGTGGCGGAACGGGCGAGGTGCTGGAGGTCTTCGCCGATTAACTGGGCGAAGACGGGGCGGCCGGTGGCGTTCTCGTCGATCGCGCGCAGGATGTGTTTTTCCAGGCGCGACTGGGCGTGGACGCGGAAAAACTCCGTGAAGAAGTAGTCGGGCGCGCCGTAGTGGGCGATCACGCCCATGAAGGCCAGATCGGTGACGTCCTGCATCGGCGCGAGCGCGGTGAGGGGGGCTCCGGCCAGGATCGAGGCGGGCAGGGGGCGGGTGGAGGGGGCGCCCACGGGCGAGACAGACTGGAAATCTGCGCTACTTTTGGGGGCGTGGGCGGTCCCGGACTTACTTGTCATCTTCGTCTTCGTCCTCGGCGGAGGGCGGCTCTTCGTTTTGCTGGCGCAGAACCCGTTCGAGGATCTCGGTCATGTCCTCGACCGAGTCGTAAACTTTTTTGGCCACAAAGAGCGGCCGGCGGTGCTGGAGGGCGAGCACGGTCGAATCACTGGGGCGGGCGTCGAGTTCGACGATCTTTTTGCCCAGTTCGTTTTCCATGCGCAGCAGAATGCGGGCGAAAAAGGTGCCCTCTTTGACGTCGTTGATCACCACGTGATCGATGGTGGCGCCCAGGCCGGTGAGAATGTGGCCGATGAGGTCGTGGGTGAGGGGACGCTCTTTTTTGATGCCGTCGAGGGTCATCTGAATGGCGTTGCCCACCGAGTGGTCGACATAGATCACGAAGGTCTTGGCGTCATCGCCCAAAAACACCGCGCAGCCGTTGGAGGTGGGCATGACACCTTTAACAATCACGGGGACGACGTCGTGTTTCATGGCGAAAACGTGGTGGGGGTGGCGGCGGGCTGCAAGTGCAGGCGTGCAATTACTCGAAACCGAGCAGGTGAATGCCCCAGGATTTGGCTTGGGCGATGACCGCGGGTTTATCGATGAGGATAACGCGGTGGGCGGCCAGGGCGGCGGCCTTGAGGTTGGCTTCTCGCATGGTTTCGAGGGTTTTCAGGCCGAAGCAGGGCACGTCGAAACGGTAATCCTGGCGGGCTTTGACGGTTTTCACAAAGAGGGCCTCGTCGGTTTTGAATTCGCCGGCGCGGCGCAGCATGGCGTCGGTGCCCTCAAAGGCCTCGACGGCGAGCACCGTGCCTTTGCGCACCACGCAGCCCTGGCCGATGTCGAGGCGGGCGGATTCCTTGGCGATTTGCACGCCGTGGGCGAGGTAGTCGGCGTCGATGGGGAAACTGCGCCCGGTCATGCAGCCGGGGGCGGCGAGGTGCTCGTCGATAAAACTGCGGGCGTCGAGCAGGTGGACGCCGAGTTTTTCGATTTCCTCGGCGATGGCGCCGAAGATGGTTTCGGCGTTGCGGCGCTTGAGGGAGAAAAGGATGCGGGCGGCCTTGAGGTCGGGGTGGAGGCCCTTAAACAGGCGGCGCGGGGAAATCTGGCCGGCCATGAGGGCGTAACCGGCGTCGAAGTCCTTGAGGGTGGAAAGCATTTTACCCAACTGGCCGACCTTGATGAGGCGGCGTTCGGCGGCGGGGACCGAGTCGATCAGGTCGGTGCGGGTTTCCTCCTCCATGGCGATCAGGCGCAGGGGGATGCCGGCGCGGCGGATGGCCTGGGCGATCAACACGGGGTAAAGGCCCTGGCCGGCGATGAGCGCGACGGGGCGCTGCGGGTTGAAGTCGGGAGGAAGGAAGGCGGACGGCACAGCGGCAGGTTGCAGGGTTGGCGGTGGTGCGAAAGCCAAAAAGCGGGCAGGGTGGAGCGCCGAGCTCCAGCTCGGCTCGGCTTCGGCAGGGAGAACGATTACGATAAAGAGGGACGAGAAAGAGGCCGGAGGCGGAGTCGGAGTTTCGGAGAACGTTCAACATCCAACGTTCAACGGGAGCGCGGGTTCGATGTTCACTGTTGAATGTTGGACGTTGTCAGGGGCTCGTCCGATCGCAGGTGGATCATATCACTCGAAACGGTCACCGGGCGGTCGTCGGAAACCAGGGCGAACCAATCGCCGGCTTCCGGCGGCAGCTGGGCTTGATAACCTTCGGCCGTTTTCGTCGCCGGCAGCGCCAGCCATTCGCGCTTTTTAATATCGTCGCCTTTCAAGGCCTCCGGCGCGGCCTTGGCCCAATAGACTTCCACCTGGATCAGCGGATGCGGCGCGGTGACGCTGAAGCTTGCCACCTTAGGGTCTTGGCCCGGCAGCACTTTGACTTTGGGCAACGGCTTGCCGATTCCCTTCAGGTAATAGTCGAAGTAGGGCACTTCCATCGACATCCAGTTGGCCTTTTGGCCCTTGGGAGTCGGGTAAGGTTGGAAGGCGGTCGGCACGAAATTTGGGTCGGGCTTTTCAGTGCTGGCGATGTCGCCGCCGGGCACCGGGATCTTGTGGTTAGCGTTGGGTGCGAACAGGTGGTTTTTCTCGCCGGGGATCGCGTCGAGGGTGGCCTGGGCGGCCCGCGGCCAGCCGAAGAAATCGTTGGTGGCGGCTGCCAAATAAAAGGCCGCCTTCATGCCTGGCGCGCGTCTGCCGGCATCCAGGCAGTTGAGCCAACGCGTGCGCTCCTCTGGCGACAACCGCGCCAAGCCTGTGCGCGGCAGAGAGGGATTATAGGTTGTGTTAGCCGGTGACGACTGCGACCCGAGGTCGAAAAAGCCGCAGCCGTAGAGGGCAAAACCCGCCTTCACCTGGTCGCCGGCCAGGCCGCACACCATCGTGGTCATGTAACCGCCCCAGGAAACCCCCACCACCCCGATGCGCTGGGTGTCTACCGTCGGCTGGGCGCGCAGCAGGTAGAGCGATTTCATCGCGCTCAACACGGCGTCAAAGAGCACGCTTTCGCTGGCGTCGGGCGTGGCCACCCAGCGGTTTTCACCATACTTGAGCGCGCTCCATTTGCCCTTGCTGACGGTGAGCTTCTTCGGCTCGGCGATGCCGGGCAGGTCGGGTGCGACCGCAACGTAACCGCGCTGGGCCCAGGCCATGGCCTTGTCCACTTCGGCCGAGCCGCCGCCGCCGTGCACCACCAGAATGCCGGGGTGTTTGCCCGCCGACTTCGGCGTGGCGATAACTGCGAAAATCTCCGAATCCTCCCGCGAGCGGAACACCACCTGGCGAACCGTGATGCCGTCCGGCACCGGGGCGGTGAAGGGAATCTCGCGGAGGATTTCCGGGGCCTTGCCGTCGAGAAACGGGCGCAGCGGATCGGACTCCGACGAGTTCTGGGCGTGCAGCGAGGCCAGGATCGCCAATCCGAGGGTAACAACGAACAGGCGTCGAATGAGTGGCGACATGGGGGGAGAGCTGAGAGCTGAGAGCTAGGAGCTGAGAGCTGAGAGCTAGGAGCTAGGAGCTGGGAGCTAGGAAGTTAGGAGCTCTGAGCTCGAAGCTCTAAGCTCCCAGCTCACAGCTCCCAGCTCATTCCGTTTATGGTTTCCGGTTGGAGGCTTCGACGTCCTGTTGGGAGTCGAAGGTGCGGTGGCCGGTGTTGCCTTCGTTGAGCAACTTCAGGTCGCGCTCCGGCAGGCTTTGGCGGAATTCGTCGAGCTGCAGGCCGAAGTTTTTTAACTCGATTACCGGCAGACCGCTGCCGGCTTTGGCGGTGAAATCCAGCGTCTTCAGGTCGGCGAATACCGCGAGCTCAGCGATTTCCAGATTATCGGCCACCCGATAGCCGACGAGGGTCTCGGGCTTGCCGCTGCGGCGCACCAGCATGTTGCAACCGACCACAAAGTTGCCCGTGAGCACGTTGCCGTGCGGAACGCTCGGGTTGCTTTGCAGAATGCCCACCAGCGCCGGGTAACGCTCCTTCCAGAGCGACTCGGTGTAGGGCACCGAGTCGAGGTCGCCGCGCAGGCGCCGGTCGCTCGCGTCGTACTTGCGGGACACGCCGCGGTCGTCGATGTGGAACGCGAAGGGGCTGCCAACGATGATGTTGCGATGAGCGGTGTGATCATGGCCGCCGCCGATAAAGATGCCGGTGGCCGTCTGGTAAATGAGGTTGTCCTCCATCAACAGCCCGCAGTCGCCGTCGTCCATGTAGATCGCGTTGGCGTTCATGCTGTGGTGGATAAAGTTGCCCCGCACCACGTTGCCGCGAGAGGTCCAGCCGCCGGTGGTGTAAAACCCGCCGAGGTCGCCGCCGTCCAAGCCGATCCGGTAGATCTCGTTGGCTTCGAAAAGATTGTCGTTACCACCGAAGGTGATGCCGGCGTAACTGACGTCATGGATGCGGTTGTGGGTGACGCGGGCCCCGACAATGTTCTGGGTTTTGGCGTCGAGCCCTGCGGTGATCGCCGGCACCGGGGCGTTGAGGGCGATGCGCCAGAGGTGATTGTTAACCACCTCGAAACCCGACGGCTTGAGGGTCTTGCGGTCGCCACCGAGTAGATCGATACCGGTCAGGCCGATCTCGGAAAGGTCGCAACTTTGGATGCGGTGGCCCGTGCCGCCACGAATCACCACGCCCCGGCGCACCACCCCGGTGAGGGCGCAACCGAGCAGTTGCACCGACTGGCCTTCATCGATCTTGATGCCGTCGCCGATGTGGTGGCCGAGCGAGAGGTCGCGCAGGGTGATAAAGCGGGCGTCATCGAACAGGATGAGCGCCTGGGAGTTATCGGCCAAGGTGAGGCGCCCGGACTCAAGCGGGGCGGGCGGGAACAGGTAGAGCTTGGTGCGCTTAAAATCCACCGCCCACTCGCCGGGCTGGTCGATCTCTTCGATCAAATTAACGGCGTACCAGTTCTCTTTGCCGTCGCCCACTCGGCTGCCGTTGACCACGGGGGAGTACTTCGAGCCGATACCCCGGTCGGTGGAAACGGCCAGTGCGATTGTGCGGGCTTTCGGGTCGATGGCTTTGACCCGCAGGGTTTCGGCCACCCAGGGCACGCGCCAGAAACCGCGCACCCAGACGCCGCCCTCGGCCACCGCCGCCTGCCAGCGGGCGGGCTGTTCGCCGCGGTATTCAAACACCCCGCCCTCGGTCTGGTTGCTCGCCATATTACCGCTGGAAAGCACCCGTTTCATCGTGGTGTAACCGTATTGGCCGTTGGGCCAGCGCGAGAGCGGCAGGCGCACCCCGTCGTAAAACAGCGTGCACAGGTCGGCCGGATCGGACTGGAAATCCGGCAGCCCCGCCGCGCAGCGGATCTCGTTGGCCGCCAGGTCGTATTCCACCAGCTTGCCCTTGGCCGCGGGGGCTAGGCGGGCGAGCACCGCCGGATCGCTGACCGGACGCAGTTGGGCTGGGTCGACCGGGCGGGCGCCGAGGATGCGCACCGTGTCGCGCGTCACGCCGCGCCAGACCACCGGAGTGGTGGCGGTGCCGGAGTCGGCTGAGCCCAAGATCAGGGGTTCACCGAGCACATACGCGCCCTCGCCCAGCCACACGGTGACCGCCTCGGCGGGTTGGGCGGCGCGCACTTTGCGCACCAGTTCGGCCGCATGCGGCAACGTGGCCACCGGGGCGGTTTTGCTGCCGGGGTTATTATCCGAGCCTTGGGGGGAAACCCAGACGGTTGTCTCGGCGCCGGCCAGGGCGGCACCGAGGAGAAACACGGGAAGAAGGCGCAGGGTGGGCATGAGGGTGGAGGGAGTTAACAACGGGAGGGAGGGAGCTAGAATAAAACAGGGTGAGCGGGGCGTTTTCAGAAGGCTGGGTGAAACCGACGAGATAAACGCTGGCGCGGCGGGTTCACGCTGGAGCAGGGGCGAGTTCGAAGTCGCCAGATTTCGCACGTACCGGCAAGTGCCTTCCTTTAATTTGCTGAAAGTTTCCTTTTTGTGCGCTTAGGTGGGCGCGCCCTTATTCCCGATCGGAGATGGGTAAGTCCCTCATCGACACATTATGAGGCGAGTTAAGCTGAAATCCTGAGTGCCGACTGAGGATTGAGGCCGGTTCAGATTTTTCGTGTGATTTCGTGATTTTCGTGGGCAAAAATCAGGGGGGACCACGAAACACACGAAATACACGAAAGGCGGAGACGGTCGGCCGAAGCTCAACCCGGGTAGCCCACGGAACACACGGACGACACGGAAGAAACAAGCTCGGATGCCGGAATTTTAACCACAGATGACACAGATCATAACGGGATAAAAAAATGCGGAAGTGATCGGGTTTTATATCCGGTATTTATCCGTGAAATCTGTGGTTAAACTGTTTTTTTTTTTTGTCAGCGGTCACTTAAAATCGGCCACGGTCGGCCGAAGCTCAACCTGGTTGCCCACGGAACACACGGAAGACACGGAAGAATCAATCTTCCGGCCTTTTTAACCACAGATGTCACGGATACGATCCGGATAAAGGTAGAGGGTATTTCAGCGGATCGTATCCGGTATTTATCTGGGAAATCTGTGGTTAAAACGTCGGTGAATCGATTGCTTTTTTAGCGCCTTCTTGTGCTTTTGTGGCCAACCGGATCGATTGGGGATTCTTGAGAAGCGAACGGGTGGATCCCAATCCGGCTTGCCCACGGAACACGCGGAAGACACGAAAGAATCAAACCCGTCGACTGCTGAACTATAATTGGCTTTATCCCAGTTCGGATTCTTCCGTGTGTTCTGTGTGTTCCGTGGGCAATAATCAGTTTGTTTATTAACCACGAAAGACACGAAACGCCGCATCGAACGGGCGGGGGCTTACTGCCCGCTTGGCGCTACACTCCCCGGTGGAACGTAATGCTTGTCTCCGCCCAACCGTTTCCAATGCCGATACAGCGAAATCGACATGATCGTCGCGAGGGTGAAAAACGTCGAACTCCAGATGAATATCATCCGGTAGTCCTTAAATGCATCGAGCACGAGTCCGCAGACCAGCGGAGCCAGCAAAAGTCCAATGCTGAATATCCACTGGTTGGCTGAACAAAACTGCCCATAGCTGTCGCGCGGAAACAGGGCGGGCTGCATCGCCAGGTAGGATAATTGAATCACCGCCAGCACGGTCATCATCATAAACCACCACACCCACGTCCAGCTGGGTGCGTGATTATAGTATTTGTCCTCAATGAACTTGCGCGTCCCGGCCGGGGCGTCGGCTTCGACTTGGGTTAACTCGGCCACCCCAGTCTTTTCGATCTGCGCCACGCTCACCATGCGTTCACTGCGCTCCGGCTGTCCCTTGGCGTCTAAGCGCGAATCGCAAACCGTGACGAGTACTTTGTCCTTTAGACTGATGGTCGGGACAATCTGTGGCTGGGAATAGGCAAAGAAAATACCCAAGGCAAAACAGGTGGTCATGCCCACCAAGCCGCCGATGAGGAATCGCAGGGAATGATACCGGTCGATAAAAATGCCGAGGAAGGGGAAGATGATGAGCTGGACCAGGAAGGTCCACGCGCGGATGTCGCCCAGTTCGTTGGGAAACAGATTCAACGCGGTCATGGTTTCGCCCTTGGGCGCCGCCTTGAAATATAAAATACCGAAACTATAAAAAGGCACGATCGCGGCCCAATAAACCAGCGAGGTCAGATAAATTTTCCAATAAAAGCCGTGGGAGAAACACAGGGTGGAATAGCTTTTAACAAAAGCGACCGGGCCGAGGCGCTTGGATGTGGCGGCCGGGGGCGGGTAGGTGCCCTCGCGCACCCGCCACACCAGTAAGAGGAACGAAAACGCGTAAAACAGCGTGCAGGTAATATAAATATACTCGATGTGGGCATCCACATGGGGGAACAGGAATTTATTAAATAAAAACCCGGAAATTGCCCCGACCGCCCGGTAGCCGCCAATGAACTTGCCCATCACTTCCTTGGGAATGATGTCGGCGATCAGATATTGATAAACCGGCAGGGTGTAGTTGTTGAAAAAGAAGAACCCGCCCGCGCAGACAATAATCACGGCAATACCCACTGTTTTCATCGTCACCCCGGCGGCAAACGGCGTGATCAGGCTGTGCAAGAACTGACTGATCGGCTCGGCGTAACCCAGGGAGATCAAACACACGCTGATTGGCAAAATACTAAAGAGCAGGAAGGGGCGCCGCCGGCCCATCGGGCTGCGGTGACGGTCACTTTGGGCGCCGATGATCGGCAAAATAAGCAAGGTGAGGGCGGCCTGCATGGTGTCGCGGACCAGACCGGTGACCAACCCGCTGGCGCCGAGACGCTCCAACTGAATGGGGATGATCGTCTGGAGCGACTCCATGATCTGGAGGGCGAGATCGGCCCAAAGCATCCAGAAGAGCACCGTGAGCAACGCTCCCTTCGTGTAATTCAAGGAGCCGACCCGGTAAAGAATACCGGAGGCGGATCCGTTTTCGGGGGTGACCCCCGGGGAAGTTGGAGTGGGTGCGTGACTGGCCATGAAATTATAAAGGGAGGCTTAGTTTACTGATTCGCGGCTAATTTAAGAGGCTGATTATCCAAGGGGAATGGAGGGCTACACCGGCCCAAGCAGGCCCTCCTTCATCGCCCATTGGTAATATGGTATTAGGGCCTCGGCGTGGGCTCTTCGGCAGGAATCATATTTACGCTTTCAGACAGGTATTTAATTTCGACCCCGGAGGGGCCCTCTTGGGTTGGCAGCATCAAAACCAGCCCTCGCTTGCGAACATCGGGAGCCCAAACGTTGGAGTAAACCGGGATCGCCGAATCACCGGTAATAATATAGACCTTAAAAGGAAGAACAGTATTGGTCTTTTCCGAGGAAAAATCCGCAATGAACGATGAGCCCGGGCTAATAATCTGTTTTTTCCCACCCAAAACCACCCCCGCCTGGATAGGCAGGAAATTCACGAAGCGATAACCGCCGGGAGGAACGATCCGGGCGTCGTCCGCCAAGGCGATCACACCGAGTTTTTCCGGAGCATTCGGGAGCCGGTGAAAAATCAATAGCCAGCGTGTGGAGGACTTATCGAGGCTGACTTCCGCCACAGGCACCGGGACTTTTTGGCCATCGGCCTTGGTCAGCATACGTACGAAGACCAACGGTGTTCTTCCCCCTTTATAATCAAAATAGGCCGAACGCCGCTCGCTATCGATCGATATAGGCTTGGGCTTGGGGCCATCTTGATAAAACAGTTCCGCGGTGTTCACCCCCACCCCGATGGTGCGAAAATATGAGCCGGTTGGCGCGCCGATTGGCTGGGCGGACAATGGCCAGGCAAGGCCACTCAGCATAAGGAAAAGGAGGGGCAGAAAATTAGATTTCATTGGGAGATAACCAGCGCATGGAGATAATCTTAAAGCGGCGGCCGAAATTCTGATTGGTAGCATTAACGGCGGTCACGGGTGTGGCCGCGCCCAGGGCTGATAAGGCCGGATCGAGGCGGTCGACAAACTCGGGGAGACGCTGGACCACGGCCTCAAGCCAGGCTTTGCTCTCAGTCTTACTGGTGGCTGGATTGACCACCGCGCCGTAGGTGCGAATGACAAAGGTATCGGAGCGCGCCGCCATCACCGAGGAGAACGCTTGTACCAGATCTTGCTGCATTAAATAACCCGGGGCACCAATCGTTGAGTTCCACGCGGCACCGCTCGTGCTGGACGCATCCAACATGTTGCCCGGAATTGGTTTGACGATCGGGGCGGTAGCCACGCTGCCGGTGATGCCAGTGACCGCCACCCCCGATGCCTTCACGTTGGCGTTGAGCGTGGTCCGGTCGATTGCCGCCTGCAGCGCCCCGGCACGGGCCAGGTCGGAGCTATTGGAACCGAGGCGTCGATTGAGGAAATCGGCCATCGAAAGAAACGGTCCGCGGGCTTTGATTTGGCCAACAATCTCGGTGGCTAAGTTGGTCACTTCGGTATCACTTAGCGCGCGCACCCCGGACCAAAGCGTGTTGAAGGAACCTCCGCCGTTGGCCGACCAGAACCGTGTAAGGGGGTTGAGGAGTTGGCTGGAAGAGAGCGTCTGGGCCGTTTCCGAAGTCGCATCCCAAAGGCTCAGGTCATTGCCAGAGAGGCTGGAGAGGAGGGCTCGCCACGCATCCACTGAGGTGGAGTTAATATTAAAGGCGCCATTGAGCAGCAGATTGGCGGCGGCGCTATCCATGTCGCGGAGGTCAGCCAGAAGGGGGGCCTGGCCGTTAGTATAGATCGGCACCATACGGGAGTTTAGCAGCAACTTGCTCGCGTCGGTGAGCTTAGTGCCGGAGTTAGCGCTGTTGAAGGCGGTCCACTGGGTGGGCCAGGTGGTGCCGCTCGGTGCGCTGCCGGCAGGGGGCATGGTGGAAAAATAGTAGCTATCGAAGAGCGCCTGGTTAGCGAGGAAGCTGTGGTCCATCAGCAACGATGAATTCGTCGGCAGTGAAACGTTGTCATAGGCACTTTGGGTAGTGGGAATCTCGGGGCAGTTGATCGAGCCGCCCACAAACATACTGCCAAACCCCAGGCTGGTGTAGTTTCCCGTGGAGAACATGTGATACTGCTGCAGGTGCATGAACTGTCCCAAAGAAAGCATCGGCTGCACCGGCACGTCAGCCAGAATGATGCGCGAGCCAATCGAGCTGGCAGGGGTGGCCTCGCCTGTGCTCCGGTCGCCCCAGGAGGTGGTGGTGTGCCCGGCTGCGGTGATATCGGTCTGCGCCTGCCCGCCCGAGGTCGGATAACTCGGCCAAGAGGAGGGGTTGGCTATATAGAGTTCATCCCAATAGCGCGAACCGTTGAAATCATTAATCGGATTAAAAGCGGTGCTGTTGCCGTTAAAATAAGGCACCGCTAAACTGGCGTTGGTGTAGCTGGACCCACCCGTGGCATTGATACCTTTTTTGCGAATATACAGGGAGAGAACCTGGGTTTCGCCGAGGGTGTCGATTTGGGCCGTGAGGACGGGCTTGGCGCCGATCGAACCGCCGGCGCCGGTGCTGAGGCTGCCCGGGGACCCGCCCTGACCAAAACGGGTTCTTCCCGTTTTGCTGTGGGTGAGGGCCTAAAAAGCAGCTAAGAAGTAAAGATGAGCATAAGCGTGCATGAACATTACCGGCGGTTGCTGTTGCTGCCGGAACCGTGGGAAGTGACCAAGGTGGAGGATGACCTGGTCGGGCAA
>CAMBUJ010000093.1 GCA_945871005.1 Opitutus sp. GAS368
TCCTTGAAAATCTCCGGGTCGGGTTTGAAGGTCACGAAGGTGCCGGTGCCGCGGGCCTTGCCGATTACCTCGAGCTTTTTGACCGGCTTGCCGCGCTCGAACTTCATGTGGTGGACATGGCCGTCGCGGGAGACCTCGACCTCGAACCATTCGGAGACGGCGTTGACGCACTTGGCGCCGACGCCGTGGGTGCCGCCGGAGAACTTGTAGCCGCCCTGGCCGTATTTGCCGCCCGAATGCAGGGTGGTGAGCACCAGCTCGACGCCGGGCAGGCCGGATTCCTTGTTGATGTCGACCGGGATGCCGCGGCCGTCGTCACGGATGCTGATCGAACCGTCGACGTGGATGTTGACCTCGATCTTATGGCAGTGGCCGGCGAGATGCTCGTCCACCGAGTTGTCGAGCACTTCGGAAACGCAGTGGTGGAGGGCGCGTTCGTCGGTGCCGCCGATGTACATGCCGGGCTTTTTGCGGACGGCTTCCAGGCCCTTGAGCTGGCTCAGTTTATCCGCGTCGTAGCTCTCGGAAATCACGGCGTTGGAGGCGGGCTGTTCGGAGTCGGTTGGGTCAGACATTTAAAGGGGGGGAATCGGGATGAAAACTAAAGGGCAGAGAGCAGCGTAATTTGGAATGCCCCACAATCATTATTTCAGTTGGTTTTTAGCGGGGAAATCTGGCCGGAAAAAGTATTTTAGGTTGCGGACCTAAGATTCGGGCCTAGGGTGCCTAATTCTTGAAACTCTCCGTCAAAGTCGATTACGCCTGCCGAGTCTTGGCCCAGATGGCCAAAAGTTACGGTACCGACGAGTTGTCGCATATTGAACAATTGGCGGAAATCGAGTCGGTGCCGGCCAATTATCTGGTGCAAATTCTCAGCGAACTGCGCAACGGCGGGCTGATCATCAGTCGGCGCGGCAAACAGGGTGGTTACGCACTGGCCCGACCACCGACCGAGATCACGCTGTATGACATCGTGAAGCTGATCGAAGGCGACGTGTTGGAGCTCAACGGGACTGGCGAAGGGCACTCTGGGCGACGGGTTAACCTGATTTGGCGCGAGGTCCGGACGGCGCTGGAGGCCAAGTGCAAGAGCTACTCACTGGACATGTTCACGGTGAAAACCGACCAGGAGATGTATTATATTTAGGCTCGTAGCGGGGAGCTAAGAGCTGAGAGCGTCGGGGCATGCTTACGCCTACGATGGAAAAACTGTTGGTTCTCCAAGATCGCGACAGCAAGCGCCTTGGGGTGGACGCGCAATTGAAGGCCGTGCCGGCGGAGATCGCCGCCGTGGAGAAAAAAATCGCCGGCGAAAAGGCCGCGATCGACTCCGCCCGCGCCACCGTGATGGCACTGGAAACCAAAAAGAAGCTGATCGAGACCGAGATTGGCTCTGCGGAGACCAAGTTGGCCAAGTACAAAACGCAGCAATCCCAGGTGCGCAAAAACGACGAATTCAAGGCGCTCGGGCTGGAGATCGAGCACAGCGAGGAGGCCATCGCCGGGCTCGAGGGCCAGGAACTCGAAGTCATGTACCAGATCGACGAAGCCAAAAAGACGTTCGCCGCCGCCGAGGCCGGGTTGAAGGAAAATATTTCTGGATACGAGGGACGTATCCGCACTTTGCGCGAACGGGAAACCAATCTGGCCGCCGAGCTCAAGCAGGCGCAGGCCGAGGTGGCTGCCGTGCGCACGCCCATCGCCGAGCCGGCCCTGCGCGTCTATGACCGCATCGCCGCACGCCAGCAGCCGGTGTGCGTGGCCATTCGCGGTAACAAGTGCGGCGGTTGCCACCTCAAGGTGTCCTCCGAGGTCGAGTCGGCGGTGCGCGGCAAGGGCGACGCCACGGCCCAACTGCCGACCTGCGACCAGTGCGGGCGCATCGTCTGGTGGGATGCGGCATAAGAATTTGCGGGAGTGCTTGCACCCGCGGCGGGCCTGCCGTTGGTTGCCCGCTTGGTTTTGGAGCCAGTTCGTCGCTCCAGGTTCTTTGATCACACGTCGGCGGGTAAAACTGTCGGCGGTTGTTAATGCTTGGAGAGGAAAGTCCGGACACCGTAGGGCAGGATGCCGCACGAGCTTCACGGCAAGTGCGGGCAGCGCGTTTTAAGGCGCGTTGACGGAAAGTGTCACAGAAAACAAACCGCCGCGCGGGCAACCGCGAGGTCAGGGTGAAAAGGTGGGGTAAGAGCCCACCGCGTCGTCAGCAATGACGGCGGCACGACAAACCCCTTCCGGTGCAAGGCAAAATAGGTGGCTGGGCTGCTCGTCCGATAGCCACGGGTATGCCGCAGCGGATCTCGGTCCGCAGCGGGCGCAAGCCCGTTAGAGAAATGGCGAACACCGGCCGCAAGGCCGACGCACATAATCCGGCTTATAGGCTCCAAAACCAAAATTTTATCGCCGGGTCGCTTCCCCGGAGCGCCGCCGCCGGGATGGCGCCGGGCGTTGCCGTTAGAACCGGGCGAGGCGCGGCTTGACTCGCCGGGTCCGCTGGCCGGGCAGGAGCGCGGAACTAGGCGCTGGGGCTGAAGAGCGTGCGTACCCAGGTTAGGCCGAGCTGGAGCTCCGCGCTCCGTTCGAACCTGAGCCCGCGATACGCGACTCGCCAAGTTACCCGAAATAAGGCTCAAAAACTCACCCGTGCTGCGCCGCTTTTTTAGCCCATGACAGTTAATTTGCCGCCTTTTGCCTCGCGCGTCACCGATGCGAGTTACGCTTCGCTCGACATGGCGCCGCGGGCGTTGGCCGGGCTGGCCATCGCCTGCGCCGGGCGCGAGCGCTGCCTGCCGGGTTACCGCGTGGAGCGCTCCGGCTACGCGTGCCAGGCGATCGAGCTGGTCGTCGAGGGCTCGGGCACACTGGTTCTGGAGGGGAAACGTCACCGGCTGCAGCCCGGACGGTTATTTAGTTATGCGCCCGGCGTGGCGCACGTCATCGAGAGCGATCCGCAAAACCCGTTGGTGAAATACTTCGTGGATTTTTTCGGTGACGATGCGGCGGCGATTTGCCGGCAGGCGGGGCTCGCGCCGGCGGCATTTGTGGCGGTTAACGAAATCGAGTCGTTGCGCCACTTGTTCGAAGAACTGGTGCGCGAGGCGCAGAAATCCGGGGGCCACCGCGTCGAGATCGTGCAGGCGTACCTGCGCCTGATTTTGCTCAAGGCAGGCGAACGCGCGGCGGCGGCAGCCCCGCCGGCGAGCTCGCGCGCCCAGGAAACCCTGCAGCGCGCCCTGCGCTTGGTTGAAACGCACCATGCCCGGCTCCACTCGCTGGCCGAATTGGCGGCGGCGGCCCGGGTGGATCCGGCGCACCTGTGTCGGCTGTTTGCGCGCTTCCGCAGCGATACCCCGCAACGTTGTCTGATACGCCGCAAGCTTGATACCGCCGCCCGCCTGTTGGCGACCGAACCGGTGCTGGTTAAAGAGGCGGCGTCAGCGGCCGGTTTTGCGGACGCGCTGCATTTCTCCCGGGTTTTTCGGAAAACCTTTGGGTGCAGCCCGAGCGATTTTCAGCAGCGACACCGCGCCAGCATCGCCGAGCCGCGCAAAACTTAGCCATAGCGCCGACAATGCCCTCCATGAGCGCGACCTTTGCGGCGGGCGCCCGCGGGGTCACACCTTGTGGATGCTGCGCACTGGAATTCTTAATCCCGCGGTCCTCGATTTGCTGGCCCGCATCCGTCACATTCAAAGCCCGAGCGCGGCGCTCAGCAGCGGGGCGCTTTTGCCAAAGCGGGCGCGGTAGTCGGCCAGCGTCGGCAGCAGGCGGGTTTTGACCTTGGCCTCATGGTTGAGGGCGATGCTGGAGAGCTGATGCTGAAGAAACGGATTGCGAAAGCGGTCCAGCGTGGCGCGAGCAAAGGCGTCGGCTTCGGGTGCGCGCTCGGCGATCACTGGGACGATTTCTTCAAACAAAACACGCTCCAGCCACGGGCCGACTTCGGCGTGCTCCAGGCACTCGCGCACCGTCAGAATGCCGCGTGGCAGGGCGTAGGCGACCAGCGCAGTGTGGGCACCGTTGAGAATCCGGACTTTTCGCAGGTAATACGGGGTGAGATCGGGCGTGAGGGTGACGGCGGGATGGGCCAGAAAACCACCGGTGCGGGCTGTGGCTTGCACGCCCCAAAACGCAAAGGGTTCGGCACTGAGCAGCAGCGGATCGCTAGCTTTAAGCGGGTGCTCGGCGGGCGCTCCTGGCACGATGCGGTCGACCAAATTATCGAGCCAACCCACGGCGTCGGTTAGCCACGCGATTGCGGTAGGGGCGACCTGCCAGCGACCGGCCTGGGCGAGGACCAAGCCGCGGAGTTTTTGCCCGTTTTGCTCAATCAGTTCGCAGGGCACGACGGTGGGTGCCGGCAGGCCGGCGGCGTGGCGGGTGAGCAACACGTCGAGCAGCTTTGCCGGAAACGAGTGGGGCGCGACCGCGTCGGTGGGGCGGGCGGAGTCGCGGTCATCGAGGGTGAAACCCGCCTCGGTGGTGTTGGAGAAAATCCAGCGCAGGTCCGGGCTTTGGCCAACGGCGCGCACCTCGGCCCACTGCGTGCCCGCGTAGAGCGCCCGGGAGATGGAATCGACGGTTTCGATCTCGTTGATGATCTGGCCGGCGGCAAACCCTTGGACGGCGACGTGGTAGCGGCCCCGGACAGCGTTGAGCGCATCGGCCCGGTGGCGGTCGGTGGACTGGACGACGACGATCTTGCCGAAGGCGGTGGCGGGCGTGCGGTTGGCCTGAGCGACGAAGAGGTCGGCGAAGGCGCGCAGGAAATTGCCGGCGCCGAATTGGAGGATGGATTCAGTCATGGGGATGCGGATTGTTGCCCACGAAATACACGAAATGACACGAAAGTCGGAATCGGCGATCGGCAGACAGGCTTTTTATTTCGTGTTATTTGGTGTGTTTCGTGGGCAACCAGATCGGTGGATTTAAAGGGTGACGCCGTCTTTCCAGATGGCGATTTCGCGGTGGCCGCGGGTTTCGTTGCGCGCTCGGGTACGGCCGGACGCGACGTCCAAAACCTGCTGCCAGAGTTCGTCGCTGAGTTGCTCAAAATTGGCGGTGCCGTCGGCCACCGGACCGGCGTTGAAGTCGATCCACTGGGGTTTGCGCGTGGCCAGATCGGTGTTGCTGGAGATTTTCAGAGTCGGGACGGGGAAACCCATCGGGTTGCCCCGGCCGGTGGTAAACAGCAGCAGGTGCGCTCCGGCGATGGTCATGGCGGTGCCGGAAACCCCGTCGTTGCCTGGACCCTGCACCAGGGCGACCCCGCCTAATCCGGCGCGCGCGGTTGCGCCGTAGGCCAACACTTGGGCGATCGGGGCTTGTCCGGCTTTTTGCACGCAGCCGAGGGATTTCTCGGCGAGGGTAGTGATGCCGCCGGCCTTGTTTCCGGGGGACGGGTTTTCATCGACCGGCTCGTTGTGCTTGCGGAAGTAGGCGCGGAAATCGTTCACCAAATCGACCACGCCTTTGAAGGTGGCGGCATCGGTGGTGCGTTCCAGCAGCACGCGCTCGGCGCCGAACATTTCCGGCACCTCGGTGAGTAGCACGGTTCCACCGGCGGCCGCATGCCGATCGGCGATCCGGCCAACCAGCGGGTTGGCGGTGATGCCGGAAAATCCGTCGGACCCGCCGCACTTCATCCCGAGGATTAGCTCGGAAACAGGGATGGGCTGGCGCTTGAACTGGCGGGCATAGCCGGCGAGCTCGCGCACGGCCTCCACGCCGGACTCGAGCTCATCGGAAACCTCCTGGGCGTTAAACCAGCGCAGGCGCTCGGTGGCTTGGGGGCCGAGGAGCGCGAGGAAGGTTTTCATTTGGTTGTTCTCGCAGCCCAGGCCGAGGATGAGCACGGCGGCGGTGTTGGGGTGGCGGGCGAGGCCTGCGAGAACTTTTTGGGTGTAGCCGAGGTCGGCGCCCAGTTGCGAACAACCGAAGGGGTGCGGAAAGGAGTAAACCCCGTCGATGCCTGAGCCGGGCGTGGCCAGTTCGGCGTGCGCGGCGGCGGCGATTTTTTCCGAGGCGACGTTCACGCAGCCCACCGTGTTAACAATCCAGATTTCGTTGCGGGTGGCGGCGCGACCGTCATGTCGGCGGTAACCGTCAAAGCTGGTGGCGGCGCGGGAAGCAGGCGGGGTGGGGCGAGGTTTGGCTACATCGGCAAAACGCAACTCTTCGAACTTGTCAGTAAGGGCGCTGCGCAGGTTGTGGGAGTGGACGTGGGCGCCGGCAACGATGGTGGCCGAGGCGACGCCGAGGCTGTAGCCGTATTTGACGACCGGTTCGCCGACGCCGAGAGGACGCAGGGCGACTTTGTGGCCGGCGGGGATGGGCTCGGTCACCGTCACGCCATCGAAGGTCTCGCCCGGTTCTGCAGCGCGCAGTGCGACGGCAACGTTGTCGGAGGGGTGGATACGAAGAAACAGCGGGGTGTTCATGTTCAACGGTCAAAGGGATGACCGAACGCTGGATGCATGCGAAGCAGATTGGCATAGCAAGAGACGCCAATGTGACGCAAACTGCTTGTATGTCGATTCACCCTCACCTGACCATCAAGCCGCCGCAAGGGCGCCCCTGTTGGGTCAGCCATGGCGATTTGCCGTTGCTGTACCTAGGCTGGGGGAAACGGGATTTTGCGCGTTTTCGCCTAGCTCCCCACTGCGATGTGGGCACCAGTTTTTATCTCGTTATCCGGGGCGATGTCACGCTCACGGCGGCCGGTGTAACACACCGCATCGCCGCCCCGTGCGCCTGTATTATTGACAAGGACTGCTTGTTTGGGATCGCCGGTGGAAAGGCCGCCGGCGTTGAGATTCTTGTTTGGGTCTGGCGTGATCCCGCGGAGGGAGCGGACTTGAAACCGGCGCCAGGAGGGTTGCGAGTGTTGCCCTTACAGTTGGCGGCGTTGCCGCGGATTTTGGAGCTGCATCAGCACTGCCGCGACGAGGTCGGGCGTACCGATGCCGCGATTAGCCTTACGCTGTCGGCGCTCCGCATCTTGGTGGAAGTGGAGCTGGGGCGCGCCAGTCGCGCCCCTCAAGCTGAGGCGGAGCGCCAGTGGGACCGGGTGCGGGCCTGGATTAGCTCCAATCTGGCCATTCACGCGCCGATTCCCGCGCTGTGTGATTACCTGCGCATGTCACCGAGCACGCTCAATCGCTTTTTCATGAAGCAAACTGGGATGGCGCCAGGTGCGTATTTCCGTAGGGCGAAAAAACAGGAGGCGCTCCGCCTGATTCAGACCGAAGGCTGGTCGGTGAAAGCCACGGCTTTTCACCTGGGCTATCGGCACGCCACCGATTTGAGCCGGGCTTTGGCCGAGTCGTAGTAGATCGCGTCCAGGGTCAGGCTCCTACCTTGCGGCGGTTCGCGAAGAGGCTCGGCGTTTTATCCTCTTAAAGCCGGTAGAGGCGCGCTGCGTTTTCACCCATGACGGCGGCCTGCTCGGCGGCAGAGAGTGCCGAGAGGGACGCTGCGACCGTTTGTTTCCAGCGCGCGTAGGTGACTCCAGCCAAACACACCGGCCAGTCGCTGCCGAAGAGCAGGCGGTTTGGCCCGAAGGCGGCGAGTACCACCTCGAAGTAGGGCTGCAACTGGGCCGGTGTCCAGGTGGCGATGTCGGCCTCGGTGACCATGCCGGAGAGTTTGCACGCCACGTTGGGGCGGCGCGCCAGTTCGCGGATGTTTTTAGCCCAGGGTTCAAGCAGCCCGTCGGCAATCCGCGGTTTGGCGATATGGTCGAGAATGAAAACTTGCTCGGGATGGCGATCGACCAAGGCGATTGCGGCGGGCAACTGGCGCTCAAGAATGAGCAGGTCGTAGACTAGACCACGGCGAGTCAGCTCAGTGATGCCGTAGTTGAAATCTGCGCGTTGGAGGTACTCGTCCGACTCGCCCTGGAGCACATGACGGAGGGCGCGTAGTTTGGGGTGAGCGCCGAGGCGGTCGAGATGTTCACCGATGGCGGGATCGACTAGCGGCACCCAGCCGACTACGCCGCGGATGAACCCGTGGTCGGCGGCGAGGGCGAGTATCCACTCGGTTTCGACCAGCGACTGACGGGCTTGTACAGTGATGACGCCGTCCACCCCAGCGGTGGCGATTTCCTGGGCGAGGTCAGCCGGCAGGAAGTCGCGCCGGATCGGCCCCCAGGCAGGCGGAATCCAGCCGTAATCAGCCTCGTTGTAGCGCCAAAAGTGGTGATGGGAATCGAGGGTCATTTTTTTTGAAGTAGCGAGTAGCGGGTAGTGAGTAGCGAGTAGGCGGAATTTATCCGATGGCCGAACTGCTCCTCATTGATTACCCACGAAATACCCGAAATGAGACGAAATGCGGAGGTGCTGAAGGGGTACGAAGGCAGGTAGATCTAGTCAGGAGTGGGTTAAGATCGTTCTACTCCCTACTCACTACTCCCTACTCACTACTCGCTACTCGCTACTTTAGACCGGCCTCACAACTCGACGTGGATCTTGGTGATCGCGCCGGGATTTGCGGACCAGTCGGCGAGGGCCTGACCGGCTTCGGCAAGGGACACGGTGCGGGTGACGGTGTCGGCGATCGGGTAACGGCCCGACTCCAGCATCGAGATGACGTCGCGGAAGTCCGTCGGGGTGGAGTTTCGTGACCCCAGGATGTCGAGTTCCTTCATCACAAAATACTTGGTCTCGTAGGAAACCGGCGCCTTGGCGTAACCGATGTAAACCACCCGACCAGCGAAGCACACTTCGTCGACGGCGGCGGTGAAGGTGGCGGGATTACCGACCGCCTCGATGGCGACGTCCGGGCCGTGACCATCGGTGAGCGCCAGCAGGCGTTCATGGAGGTTTTCGGTCTTCGAATTGATGACGTGGGTGGCACCGGCTTTTTTGGCGACGGCGAGTTTGGTGCCCTCGATGTCCACGGCGATGACGGTGGCACCCCGGTGGAGTCCGGCGGCCGCAATCGCGCCCAGGCCGATCATGCCACAACCGAAAACGAGCACGATGTCGGTGGCAGTTACCCGGCCGCGGGAGACGGCGTGGAAACCCACGGCGAGCGGCTCAACGAGGGCGAGCTCGCGCAGGCCGAGCGACTTTGCCGGGATGAGTTTTTCCCAGCGCGTAGTGATCAGGTCGGTGAAGGCGCCGTCCTGTTGGACGCCGAGGGTCTGGTTGTGGCGGCAGGCGTTGAAGCGCTTTTGGCGGCAGGCGCTGCATTTGCCGCAGGTGGTGTAGGGCATCAGCGTGACCGCCTGGCCGAGGGTAAAGTCGGCGGGCACGCCCGCGGTGACCGCTTCGATCACCGCGGCGATTTCGTGACCGGGGATGCGCGGATAGGTGACCAGCGGGTTGCCGCCGCGGAAGGTGCTCAGGTCGGAGCCGCAAAAGCCGAGGCGACGCACGCGTAGCAGCACCTCGCCGGGGGCGGGGGAGGGAGCGGGTTTTTCGCCGTAGGAATATTGGCCGGGGGCGTTGATCATGAGGGTTTTCATCGGGAATGAGGCGGGTTGCCGAATCAGGCGCGGTTGTTCTCGGGGCGGCCGGAGGGCCAGGTGAGGTTGTGAACGGGCGCCAGGATCGCGAGGACCTCAGCGAGCAAGGCCCGGTCGAGCGGGGCTTCGGCATCGGCGATGTTTTGGAGGACGCGGGCGGGGCTGGCGGTGCCGACGATGTGGGTGTGCATTTCGGGGTTGGCCATCGCGTACTGGAGGGCGAGTTTGCCGAGATCGGCGCCGCGGGCTTGGCAGAGCGCGGCTGCCTCGGCGCACTTCGCCACAAGCGCGGCGGGCGCGGGGTGCCAGGAAGGCGGACCCTCGTTGCTCAAGAGCCGCATGGCCAGCGGGGCGGAGTTGAAAATGCCCACGTTTTTTGCCCTCAGGTAGGGAAGTTGATCGGCGAGCCCCGTGTCGTTGAGGCAGTAGTGGCAGTAGCTCTGGATCTGATCCACGTCGACCCGGTCCATCACCGCTTTGTAAAGATGCACGGGCAGGCAGGAGATGCCGACAAAGCGGACCTTGCCGGCGGCTTGGAGTTTTCGCAGCGCGGGGATGGTTTCGGTGACGATCTGGTCTAGGTCGCCGAACTCCATATCGTGAACCTGGATGAAATCGATGTGGTCCACGCCGATGCGGGCGAGGCTCTCGTCGACGCTACGGGTGACGCGGGCAGCGGAGAAATCGAAGTCGGCGAGGGTCGGGCCGTAGCGGGCGACCTTGGTGGCTAGAATGTAGCGCTCGCGGGCGACGCCGCGGAGCGCTTTGCCGAGGACGGTCTCGGCTTTGGTCGCCCCGTAATAGGGCGCGGTGTCGATTAAGTTGATACCGTGGTCAAGGGCGACGTGGACCGAGCGGATGCCCTCGGCTTCGTCGATGTCACGGAAGGCGGAACCGAGAGAGGAACCGCCGTAGGCGAGGGCGGAGACTTTGACGCCGGTGGCGCCGAGGGTGCGGTAGTTCATAAAGCAGGGGAGGGGAGAAATGCGACCGCTCCACCTTACCGGAAACTCACCTCGGCTTGAATAGCCGCACTTGTCGCCAACATGGACGCGCTTTGCGCCGGGCGCGGGTTAGCGGGGCGCTATTTGGGCCGAGCGGACGCGGGCGGCCGTTCGATCGAAACTCCAGCACAGGAGCGGCGCGATCAGGCTGTGCAACCGGGCTAGCGTAGTGAGTTGCCATCCCGGGGTGACCTGGAAGCGGCCTCGGCGCACGCCGGCGAGGGTGGCGCGGGCAACCGCATCGGCCGTCCACAAGCCGGCGGCGGCGGTTAACGCTTTGGTTTCCTCCGGCTTAGTCAGGTTTTCCTCGGTGAGTTGCGGGGTGTCGGTATCGGGCGGGTAGACGATGGTCACACCGACTCCGTCAGGCTTGAGCTCCGCGCGCAGCGACTCGGCCAGCCCGCGCAGGGCAAACTTGCTCGGGGCGTAGGCGGTATAGCCAAACAAGCCGATCAGGCCGGCGCCCGAGGAGATCATGACGATCGTGCCGCGGCGGCGCGTGCGCATCGACGGGGTCACGGCTTTAATCGCGTAGAGGGTGCCGAAATAGTTAACCGCCATCGTGCGCTCGAAAACCTCGACCGGGATGTCTTCAAAATATCCCGGCCGGGCCACGCCTGCTGAGGTGATCAGCACGTCGACCGGGCCGTGCACGGCTTCGGCGGTGCGGATCGCGGCGACAAGGGCCACTTCGTTGGAGACGTCAGCGGGGGCGGTGACGATGGGCGGAGTCGTGGGTACGGCCGCCCGAACGGCGAGAGATGCGGCCGCGAGTTTTTCGGGACCGCGGCCGATCAGGCTCAGGCGGGCCCCGGCGGCGGCGGCTTGGCAGGCCAAGGCCAGGCCGATGCCACTGGAGCCGCCGGTGATGAGTACGTGC
Source organism: Opitutus sp. GAS368 (assembly GCA_945871005.1). Taxonomy (GTDB): domain Bacteria; phylum Verrucomicrobiota; class Verrucomicrobiia; order Opitutales; family Opitutaceae; genus Rariglobus. The sequence goes on from CAMBUJ010000093.1 coordinate 11,357, forward strand.
TGGTCGCGCATCGCGAATCGGGGTGGCGCAGGGGCGTGAACCGGGGCGGAGGGAGCGGAAAACGGGCGGGCCTCAGCGCAGGGCTTTGGTGCGCATCGCTTCGATCTCGGCGAATTGCTTGGGCGAGATCAGGCGGCGGGGCACGCGGCGGTTGGCCTCGCCGATGAGGCGGTCCCAGTCGGTTTCATCGGGTTGATGCGGATCCCAGCCCGTGTTGTGGCCCTGGTGACGCGACCACTCGGCTTTGCCGCCGTGGATTCGTACCGAAACCTGAAATTTTCCCTCTTCGGGGCTTTTGTCCCACCAACCAAACTCCATTGCCATAGCCGCATGATTAACGGCACGACGAGCCCGCGCGCCAGCGGAAACGCCTGCGGGCTTGAGATAGCTGCAAAGCCTGGTTGCGATGGCGGCATGAATTTGCCCCTGCGTTGCCTGCTGTTGCTGAGCCTGCTGACCACGCTGGCCCGAGGGGATTTCGCGACCGATCTGGCGCGCATTCATGTCGAGGCGAGCGGCGGGAGAGCGCGGCTGGACGCGCTGCATTCTCTTGTGGCGCGCGGGGTGACCCGCAGTGGCAGCGGCGAACGAACCTTCCTTTTGCGGGCGGAAAGGCCCAATCGCGTTTGTATCGAAGTGACCAAGGCTGGGCACACCATCGCCCAAGGCTGGGACGGGCAGGGGGCTCCGTGGATTCGGGATTGCTCCACCGGGCGGGTCACTCTGCTGAGCGGGGACGCGGCGGAGGCGTTCAAAGCCGAGGCCGAGTTCGACGATCCGTTGGTGGCGGGGCCGGAGCGTAAAGTGGCGCTCGACTACGTGGGCGAGGTCGCCGGAGGGACGGTCGAGTGGTTGAAGCTCGTGGTGACCCAGAACTTCACGACGACCTCGTTTGTTTATTTGGATCCTACAACCTACCTGATTGTCCGTCGCGACATGGTGAGGCGGAACCAAGGCAAGGAGGTGGTGTTGCGGACCGATTACAGTGATTTTCGGCCAGTCCAGGGGGTGATTTTACCTCATCGCTGGGTGATATCGCAGGACGGCAAGCCGCTGCGCGAAACCGTGATCGACCGGATGGAACCCAA
>CAMBUJ010000094.1 GCA_945871005.1 Opitutus sp. GAS368
CGCTCGAACCCCAGCTGCGGATGAAGCGCATAATCCAGTTATAAATAACGGGGAAGGGATTTTGAGTTGGTTCCTCGACGTTTCCACGGGTGCGCAACATGGCGGCGACCGCCTCGGCGCACGCGTCGAAAGCGCTCCGCGAGCAGCTCTATCTCTGACGAACGAGAACCGCCGCCCGGGAGCTGGCCCGTTTGGCATACCCGTTCTTTTGCGGCTAAACTGACTGCGGTGTGGATCCGGCTTTTGAATGTTACGGCCTGCTGGGCGCGTCCCGGCGTTAAAATGATTCCCAACCCCCCGCTCCCTGCTCAAGGTCTGGCCGATGTCCGCCCCCCTTCCACCCACCCCCGCCCAGCCGCCCGCGCCGGTCGTGCTCGACTGGGGCCGCACTGGCTACGAGGCCGCCTGGCGCGCCCAGGACGAACTGGTGGCCCGCCGCATCGCTGGGGAAATCGGCGACACCCTCGTGTTCACCGAGCACAACCCAGTCTACACCGTGGGCCTGCGCAGCGGCGCGGCCGACCACCTGGTCTGGGCCGCCGACCACCTGGCCCGCGAGGGCATTGAGGTCGTCAAAACCAACCGCGGCGGCGACATCACCTACCATGGCCCCGGCCAGCTGGTGGGTTACCCGATCGTCGACCTGACCGCCCGCAAGGACCTCCATGCCTACCTGCGGTTGCTCGAAGAGGTGCTGATCAACACCGTCGGCAGCCTTGGCCTGGAAGCCACCCGCCGCGACGGCAAAACCGGCATTTGGGTCGGCACGCGCAAAATCGCCGCCATCGGGGTGGCGGTGCGCCGCTGGGTCGCCTACCACGGGTTCGCCCTCAACGTGCAGCCCAACCTCGCCCACTTCCAGGGGATCGTCCCGTGCGGCATCAGCGCAACCGAGGGCACCGTCACCTCGTTGCGGGCCGAACTCGGCCACGACCTCGACCTCGACCTCGTCAAGGCCCGCCTGGCCGCGGAATTCTCCCGGCTCTGGCCCCTGTTCGCCACGGAGCGCTGAGCTCCAGCTCGGCTCCGCACCTCGGATGCGGAGCAGGAGCTTCGCGCTCCGCTAGCCCACGCGCCAACGCCAGCCGTCCGCGCCCTGAAAAATTAGCGACCAAGGGCGTGCATTGGCGGCGAAACCTGTTTTAAGTCACCCCCTCTCTCCGATGGAAGACACCTCGCGTAAACCCTCCTGGCTCCGTGCCAAACTCCCAACCGGTCCGGGCTACGCCGCCGTGCGCAAGCTCGTCGAGGACACCTCGCTGCACACCGTCTGCCAGAGCGCGCAGTGCCCCAATCTCGGCGAGTGCTGGTCGCGCGGCACCGCCACGGTGATGATTTTGGGCAACATCTGCACGCGCTCGTGTAACTTTTGCGCCATCCAAACCGGCCGCCCCACCGAGCTCGACCTGGGCGAACCCGCCCGCGTGGCCGAGGCCGTCGCCAAGATGAACCTGCGCCACTGCGTGATCACCTCGGTGGCCCGCGACGAGTTGAAAGACGGCGGGGCTGCCGTCTGGGCCGCGACCATCCGCGCCATCAAACACCTCAACCCGAACACCGCCATCGAGGTGCTTACCCCCGACTGGAAGGGCCAGATGGAGCACCTCGACACCGTGCTCGACGCCAAGCCGGACATTTTTAACCACAACCTGGAAACCGTCGAGCGCCTGCAAAAGCCGGTGCGCGTGCAGGCCCGCTACGACCGCTCCCGCTCGGTGCTCCAGCATGCCAAAGCCCGCGGTTTCACCACCAAAACCGGCATCATGCTCGGCCTCGGCGAGCGCGAGGAAGAGATCGAGCAAACCCTGCGCGACATCGCCGCGGACAAAACCGACATCCTCACCATTGGCCAGTATCTCCAGCCGACCCCGCAGCACTGGAAAATCGCCCGCTGGGTTCACCCCGACGAGTTCCTGCGCTGGAAGGAATTCGGATTGTCCATCGGCATCGGCGTGGTCGAGAGCGGCCCGATGGTGCGCTCCAGCTACCACGCCGACGAGCAGTCGAAAAAATACACCGGGGTCGAGCACCTCAACAACGCCAACGCCCTCGCCGGCGCTTAGTCGGCGAGCCCGGCGATTAAAACGCCCACTCGCCCTGCGGGTTGGCGGGTGGCGCCGGTTTCGGGCGGTGCGGCGCGAGGGCACGGGCCAACGGGCAGGTCGCAACCTCCACGCCGTGGCCCTGGCGGTAGCGCGCCAGCAGTTGCACCGAGCGCTGGGCCAGCATCCGGCGCACCTCGCGGCGGCGGCCTTTGACCAGCGGAATCACCATCGAGTCATAGCCGGTTGTCTGGTGACGCATCCAGGCAATGGTGGCCGCCTCGGCCCGTTCTTCGATCGGGATGCGCTCGGTGCGGGCAACCGTGCCGCTGCCCACCGGCACGGCGTGATCGGCGATCAGGCGCGCCATCAATTCGGCCTCGGCGCGCTGGCTCGGGTGGAAGTTCAAAAACGCCAGCACCGCCGCGCGGAAGTCCTCCGCATAGACCACCTGCTCGGCGGCGCGGCGCAGGCGTCCGGCGGCCAGTTGCCGCTGGTAGGCTGGGTCGAGGCGTTCGCTGGTCCGCTCGGCTTGGAGCGCCGCGATGCGTTCAGCTGGGGCCCAAATGCCCCGCGAAAAGCGCTTGTTGCCCTTCATCTCGATCACCGTCCAGGTCGGTCCGCCCTGCTTGAGCCGGCGGCTAAGAGCGGCATCGCCCGGGGGCAGCAAGGCCCAGCCAGCGGGGATTGCCAGCACCCGGTGGTCGGCGCTGAGGACGTGTCCGGGCTTGGCAAAGGGACGGACTTCGCGGGTTTCGGTCGGCATGGGCGGGTAGCCAAACCACCGCGAGGCCGGCGTCGAACCATTCCGGCCACGCGCGACGTGCGGGGCAGCCAAAAACTCCCACGTAAACGCATTGTGTTAGCTGCGCGCCGCGGAAACATTCCGGCATGACAACTCCATCCTGGCAGGTTCGCTTCGAGCTCAAGACCTGTAGCGCCGACAAAATTACCACCGCTATCCCCGCCAAGGCGCGCGGGGTGGCCGTGGTCTACGCGGTGGGCGCCGAAGGCGAAACCATTTACCTCGTGCTCGAATCGCGCGCCGGCAGCCTGCGCGATTTCTGCGTCAAGCGCCTGGCCACCGCCAAGATCCCCGCCGGCACCGCCTTGAGTGTTTCCTTCAAAAGCAGCGCGCTGGCCGACGCCACCCCCGAGTCGCTCAGCGCCGCCTGCCGCGAGCAGGTCATCCTGGCCGGCGCCCTCCGCCGCGAGTTGCGCCCGGCGATGCGCTGAACCCAGCCGGCCGCGCAGGCCGATCCCGCTGGTTGCGGGACGGCCTCGGCGCTCAGGCCTGACCTGCCGCCGCCGCCCGGAGTCGGGCCACCTCGGCACGTAGCTCGGCGGTTTCGGCCACCTCAGCGCGCAACTTCATTATTTCTTGCTGCGCCAGTTTCATCTGCTCATCGTAGCCTTTGCGTAGAGTGATATTGCGACCCATGCCGATAATCCCGATCACCTCGCCCGCCGGATTCCGGTAGGGCAGTTTGGTGGTTAAAACATGGATATCGCGCCCGTCAGGGGTGCGAAGCATCTCCTCCCGATTGATCAACGGCATGCCCGTGGACATGATCGCCTCTTCGTCTTTGCGGAAGGCTGCGGCCAACTCCGGGGGATAAAGATCCACGTCGCGCTTGCCGCGCAGGAACGCAGTGGTCACGCCCATGCGATTGGCGATCACCTGATTGGCCAAGAGGAACCGGCCCTCGCGGTCCTTAATATAAACCGAGTCCGGCAAGCCGGTGAGCAAAACCTCCAACAAATGCCGCTCGGTCTCCAGCGAGATCTCGGTGTTTTTGAAGTCGGTCTGGTCGCGAGAAAAACCAAAGGTGCCGATCACTCGTCCGGTCCGGTCGCGCAGGGGCGACTTCCAAGTCAGCCACCAGCGGACGCGATTGCCGTCATAGGTTGCCTGCTCCGACAGGCCGATGACGGGTTGCCCCGTGCGCATGACCTCCTGCTCGTCGGCCAACGTTTTTTGAGCGTATTCGGGAGTCAGAAAATCGGCGTCACTACGCCCAATCATCAGCGCCGGATCCTCCAGCTGGAAGCTGCGGGCGAGTCCCTGATTGCCGGCCAAAAATCGGCCATTGCGGTCCTTAAAATAAACCAGGTCGGGTAGGAGCGGGAGCAGTTGGCCAAAAAAGCTGGCGTCAAACTGGTGGGTGCGTTCGGCGAGGGCTGCGGCGATCAAGGGCTCGAGCTGAGCGGGATTGAAATCGGGGGCCACCACGCAGGCCACCGCGTGATCGAGCAGCATCTCTTGGGCGGCGGCCAAATCCTGCCGCGGCCAATCCGGGCCGATCACGGCCACACTGAGGGCGCAGGCCTTGATCGCCTCGGCCAGACCGGCAAGGTCATCGACCGACGGTAAAACCCGTGCGTCGGCCGCCACCGGCAGGGCTTTGAGCACTTGGGAACTAAAGCTGAGCGGGAGCAGGTAACGGGGGAGCGGATCCATAGGAAATAAAAAGGAATTCAACGGCCAAACCAGGAAGCGGGTTGGCGGATGAAAAAACAACCCCCACCCCCACGCAATTATAAACCCGGTTACAACCGGGTGAACAACCGGCGTAGCCCGGGTTTCTCAGGCCGTGGAAGGGAATAAACACCAAGGGCGGCCTGAGATCAGAGTTTCTTGGAACGAAACGACTCCTTCGTCGCGCGCCGTGTTCCATGCTCCGAACGTAGCGGGAGCGCGGAGCGCTTTTGATCCGAGCGGAAGGACGCCCAACAGTACCCAGCCGATTGGCATAAGCGCCCCGCTTCCGCTCACCGGGGGCCCTTCGCCCCCTGCCAACTCAGCCGTTTTTCGCCGCTTCCAACTCCTCCCAGCGGGCGAAAGCGGTGGCGTGCTCGGCCTCGATTTCGTCGAGGCGCTTCTTGGCCGCGGCCGCCGCCGCCGGGTCTTTGCGGTAGATGCTCACGTCACCGAGCTTTACCGTGAGCTGGGCCTGCTCGGTCTCCAGTTTCTCGATGCGCGCGGGCAACTCCGCCAGTTCACGCTGCTCTTTGTTATTCAGCTTGCGCACTGAGGCGGAGGCGCCGGCGGGACGCACCGGGCCGCTTTTCAGCAGGGGCGCGGCAGCGGCGGCAGCCCGCTTGGCTAACTCCGCTTTCCAGTCGGTGTACCCACCGTCGAAGTCGCCGATCTGGCCGTCGCCCTCGAACACCAGCGAACTGGTCACCACCTCATCCAAAAAGGCGCGGTCGTGGCTCACCACCAGCAGCGTACCCTCGTACTCGACGAGCAGGTTTTCCAGTAGGTCGAGGGTTTCGGCGTCGAGGTCATTGGTCGGCTCGTCCATCACCAGCACGTTGGCCGGCTTGGTGAAGAGCCGGGCGAGCAGCAGGCGGTTGCGTTCGCCGCCGGAGAGCACGCGGGCAGGAGTGCGGGCGCGGTCGGGAGTGAAGAGGAAATCCTGAAGGTAACTGATCACATGGCGCGTGCGGCCATCAATGGTGATGCAGTCGCTGCCCAGGTTGAGGTTTTCGGCCACCGTCTTGTTGTCGTCGATGAGCGAGCGCAACTGGTCGAAGTAGGTCACCTCCATGCGGGTGCCGTGTTTGATCGTGCCGCTGGACGGCTCGATCTGGCCGAGGAGCAGTTTGATCAAGGTGGTCTTGCCGGCGCCGTTGGGGCCGATCAGGCCGATCTTGTCGCCGCGCATGATGGTGGTGCTGAAATCCTTCACCAGCACACGGCCATCGGGATAGGAGAAACTCATGTTCTCGACCTCGACGACCTTGGCGCCGGAACGCTCGGCCTCGACCAGCTTGAGGTTGGCGTTGCCGGTTTTGCTACGGCGGGCGGCGCGCTCGGCGCGCATCGCGATGAGCTGGTGCACGCGGCCCTGGGCGCGCGAACGTTGGGCGCGCACCCCGCGCCGGATCCACTCTTCCTCTTGCGCGAGTTTTTTATCGAAGGCGGCCTGCTGGCGCTCCTCGGCCTCCAGGCGGTCGGCGCGACGCTGCAGGTAACTGTCATAATCGCAGTCCCAATTGGTGAGCACGCCGCGGTCGAGTTCGACGATGCGGGTAGCCAGTTTGCGCAAAAACGCACGGTCGTGGGTAACGAAAAACAGGCTGGGTTTTTCGGTCAGCAAAAAGTCTTCGAGCCAGAGGATACTCTCGATGTCGAGGTGGTTGGTCGGCTCGTCGAGCAGCAACAAATCGGGCTGGCCGGCGAGGGCGCGGGCCAGGAGTACTCGACGCTTGAGCCCACCGGAGAGTTTCTCGAACTGGGCGGAGGGGGACAGCTGGAGTTTCTCGATCAGGTTGTCGACGCGCACGTCGCGCTCCCAGTCCTCCTCGTGCTCGCCCTGGGCGCGCAGGCCGGAGGTGACGATGTCGGTGACCGAGCCGAAGATATCGGAGGGGATCTCCTGGGTCAGGCGGGTGAAGACGGCGCCGGGTTGGCGGAACACCGCGCCGGTGTCGGATTTGATCTCCCCGCCGATGACTTTCATCAGGGTGGATTTGCCCGCGCCGTTACGGCCGACTAGGCAGAGGCGTTCGCCCGGATCGACTTGAAAGTTGACCTTATCAAGGACCGCCGGACCACCGAAGCAGAGATTAACATCAAGAAGACTGAACAACGCCATAAGCCGGCCAACTTGGGAGGCCCGGCGGCGGCATGCAACTCTGCGCTGAGTAAACCTGCGCGGGCGGGCTGCTCGCCCCGCCCAGCCTGCCGGCTCCCACCGGAGCGCGAGGGCTCGGCTCCGTGCCCGGCCCGGCTCAGGTCAGGCGGGTGGTCACCTCAGTGGTCAGCCGGGCCACTTCGCTGCGCAGGGCGGCGATCTCGGTTTGGGCAGATTTCATTTCCGCATCAAAGCCTTTGCGCAGGCTAATGTTCCGCGACATGCCGATGACCCCGATAATCTCACCGGCGGGATTACGATAAGGCAGCTTGGTCGTGAGCACGGTCAAGTCTCGCCCGTCATGAGTGCGCACGTTCTCCTCGCGGTTGATCACCGGCATACCCGAGGCCATGACATCTTCTTCGTCCTTGCGGAAGGCCGCCGCCTGTTCCGGCGGCAAAACATCGGCATCGCGCTTACCGCGTAACGAAACCGGGGTTTCGCCCATCCATTGGGCGACCACCTGATTGGCCAAAAGGAAGCGACCGTCCCGGTCTTTGATAAACACCGAGTCGGGAAGTCCGGTGAGCAGCACCTCCAAAAGGTGGCGTTCGGTGGCTAGGGCGAACTCGGTATTCTTCAGGTTGGTTTGGTCACGCGAAAAGCCGTAAATGCCGATCACCCGGCCGGTTTGGTCGCGCAGGGGCGCCTTCCAAGTTAAACACCAGGTCACCCGATCGCCCTCGTGGGTCTCCTTTTCTAACAAGGCGGTGATCGGCTCGCCGGTGCGCATGACCTCCTGCTCGTCGGCAAACGCCTGTTGGGCGTGCTCCGAGGTGAAAAAATCAAAATCGCTGCGACCCACCAAAATCGCGGGATCATCAAGACCGAAATGTTTGGCGATCACTGCGTTTGCGACCAGAAACCGGCCATGCCGGTCTTTAAAGAAAACCGGATCCGGCATGAGGTGAATCAGCTGGTTAAAAAAACCCGATTCCACCCGCAAGCGGCGCTCCTCGAGCGCGGCGACGATCGCCGCTTCGAGGCTGGCGGGGGTGGGATCGGGGGCGATCACGCAGGCAGCGGCATGATCGAGAATCAACTCGCGGGCTGCGGCCAGATCCTGGGCCGGCCAATCGGGGCCGACGACCACCACGCTGATCGGGCAAGCCTTGAGCGCCTCGGCCAAGGTGGCGAGATCATCGACGGCCGGTAAAACCCGCGCCTCCGCCGCCACGGGCAAGTCCTTGAGCAGTTGCGAAGCCAAACCAAGGGGTAGTAAGTGACGAGGAAGCGGATCCATAAAAAAAGGAGGATGAGGGGGTAACGGCCGAACCGGTCAGCGTTTAACGGAGAAAGGAAGAACAATCAGGGGCATGCAAATCCAAATCCGGCCAAATCCACCCCTAGGGACATCCCTGTGTCCGCCCCAAAGCCGTCGCGCCACCTTGAGCTCACGCTCAAGGTCTGGAGTTTGGCCCCAAACGCAACCTTGAGCTCACGCTCAAGGTGGCAAGCTGGGCGAACACGCGTCCCCGTGGACTTAAGCGTGGGCTGCCCAGGGGCATTACCCAAGGGTATCCGCGCCCTTGGGGCGAGTGGGCAGTGCCATTTAGGTGTCTGCCGACTCAGTCGTCTTTCTTTTTGGTGCGGAACTGCTTGTGGCCGGCTTCTTCCTGGAGGGAGAGCTCCTTGATGATCGCGGCGGCTTCGGGGTTTTTGTTGGCTTTGAGGGCGGCAGCCAGTTCGTCGACGGTGGCGATGAGTTCCTGCATCTTTTCGGTGTAGGCGGCCTTGGCGGCGGCCTGGTCCTTGGTGGGCATGCGGGCGATTTTAGTCGGCAGGGCGAGGGTGGCCTCGACACAGGCTTTGCGCAGCTTGGCGACGAGGGCCAGGGAGGCGGGGTTTTGCTGGGGATCGGCTACTTGGCGGCGGAGCTTACGGAAGGCGCTGTTCATCGACGACATCGCATCGTCGAGGGCGGACTCTTCGTGGTCGGGCTTGGGGAGGTCGGCGGCGGGCAGGGCCGCGGGGAGCAGCAAGGCAAGGAGGAGGGCGAGTTGGAGAGGGGTGGTTTTCATGACAAAATGGAGGCGTAGGGTACGGGAGAGGGCGGGCGGAAGGAGAGGTTATTCGACCGGATTGGTCAGGGTGCCGATGCCCTCGATTTCGACTTCGATGGTGTCGCCTGGGCGCAGCCACACCGGGGGTTTGCGGGCAAAGCCCACGCCTTCGGGGGTGCCGGTGAGGATTACCGTGCCGGCGGGCAGGGTTTTGTCGGCGCTGAGAAAAGCGATGATCGCCGGCACGTCGAAGATCATGTCGGCGGTGGAGGAGTCCTGCATGACCGCGCCGTTGAGCACGGAGCGGATGCGCAGGGCGTTGGGGGTGGTTAACTCGTCAGGGGTGACCAGAACCGGGCCGAGCGGGCAGAAGGTATCGAAGCTTTTGGCGTGGCACCACTGGCTGCCGCTCCAGTCGCGTTGCCAATCGCGGGCCGACACGTCGTTGGCGCAGGTGTAGCCGAGGACATAGGACAGGGCGTTCTCGCGGGTGGCGTCGCGGCAGTCGCGGCCGAGGACGATCGCGAGCTCGGCCTCGTAGTCGGGTTTTTCGGTGGGCTGGAGGCGGGGCAGGCGGATGGGGGCGCCGGGGTTTTGCACGCTGCCGGGCAGTTTCATAAACCAAATCGGGCGCTCGGGCGGTTCCTTGCGGCCCTCGGCGGCGTGTTTGGCGTAATTGAGGCAGATGCCGATAATCGTGGTCGGGGCGACGGGGGCGAGACGTGGGCCGGGGACGACCACGCGGTCGGTTAGGCGGTGGGTGCCGGCCAGAGGGTCGCCGGCGATTTCCAGGGCGGAGCCGTCGGGCTGGAGCGCGGCGTAGGCGGGGCCGGTCGGGGAGAGGTGGCGGATGAGGCGCATGGGGGAAGTGGGGCGAAAAGTAGCGCAAACTGCCAGTCTGCTCCGATGAAAACCAAAGCAGGCTGGAGGTCTGCGCTACTTTTCCGAGCTGCTGATCAGTGGGAACGCGGAGCTCCAGCTCGGCTCGGGGCTGGTGGGCGTGTGCCCGCTCAGGCCGAGCTGGAGCTCCGCGGTCCATTACCGGGCCCCAGCCGCCAAAATCTTGCGATGGAACAATCCGTGGTTTGGCTTTGTCACCCTCACCGCCCATGAAAACTCAACTCTTCACTCGTACCTGCGCCGTTGTTTTGGCGAGCGCCCTGTTCACCCTCGGCCATGCGGAGGAAAAACCGGCCGGCTCCAAGCCGGATATCAAGTTCGATGCCGCTGCGATCGGCGACGGCGGGGGCCGGCAATTGCTCAGCTACGCCGACGTGATCGAGCCGGTGCAGAAGGCGGTCGTGTCGGTTTATTCCACCAAGATCGTGCGCGAGCGCCTGCGCATCGACCCGTTCTTCCGCCAGTTGTTTGGTGACGGCGGCGCCGCCCCCGAGCGCGAACGCAAGGAGGAGGGGCTCGGCTCCGGGGTGATCATCTCGCCCAGCGGTTACATTTTGACCAACAACCACGTCGTCGCCGGCGCCGATGAACTCAAGGTCTTGCTGGCCGACGGCCGCGAGTTCGTCGCCAAGGTGATCGGCACCGACGAGAAAACCGATGTCGCCGTCATCAAAATCGGCGCGGAAAACCTGCCGGTGGCCACGGTGGCCGACAGCGACAAGCTGCGGGTGGGCGACATCGTTTTTGCGGTGGGCAACCCGCTCGGGGTCGGCCAGACGGTGACCATGGGCATCGTTTCCGCCCTCGGTCGCACCGACGTGGGCATTCTTTCCAACGACCAAATCGCCGGCTACGAGAACTTCATCCAGACCGACGCCGCCATCAATCAGGGCAACTCGGGCGGGGCGCTGGTTGACGCCAAGGGCCGCCTGATCGGGTTAAACAGCGCGATTCTGTCGGGCGGGGGCGGCGGTAATATCGGCATCGGATTTGCCGTACCGACCAACTTGGCCGTTTCGATTCTCAACAGCCTGGTTGCCACCGGCAAAGTCCAGCGCGGTTACCTCGGGGTGGGCGGTCAGAACCTCGACGCCAAACTGGCGGAAAGCCTCGGGGTGGAGCGCGATATCAAGGGCGTGTTGATCACCGACGTGGTCAAGGACTCGCCCGCCGCCAAGGCCGGACTCAAGCGCAACGATGTCATCCTCAAGATCGGCGCTCGCCCGGTGGACTCGCATCTTTCGCTCCGGCTCAATGTTTCCCAGATCATGCCCGGCACCGAGGTTAGCGTCACGGTGCTGCGCGACGGCAAGGAGAAGAGCGTTAAGGTCAAGGTTGGCAGTCTGGATGAACGCGCCGACGCTTCGGGCGAACTGATTCCTGGGGTCACCATCAAGACCCTCGACGACGAGCTGCGCACCCAGTTCAAACTGGACCGGCGGGTGGATGGCGGGGTGGTGGTCACGGCGGTGAATGAAAATTCCCCCTACGCCAACATCCTGGTGCCTGGAGTGGTGATCGTGGAGATCAACCGCCGCCCGGTGACGGACGTGCCCAGTGCAGCTGCCGCGTTGCGCCCCGGCCTCAACGCCCTGCTCGTGCAGTACCGCGGGGTGCTGCGGTATTTGACGCTCAATCTGAAGTAAGGGCGGTGGGCGGGATAAAAAGTAGCGCGGACTTCCAGTCTGCTCGGTGGCATGATTGCCCATCGTTCCAGGCAGACTGGAAGTCCGCGCTACTTTCCGGCGACGTGAATTCGTTCTCTTTCTTCAGGTGGCGCACGGACAGCCCCGACCCACAAAAAAAGGCCGCGCTTAACCAGCGCGGCCTTTTTTGCGGGATCGCCTCTCGGCTTCCGGATTTAGCTCAGGGTCACGCCCTTGACCTTGGCGGCGCGCAGGAGCGCGTCGGCCATGTCGGAGGGGGTTTCGGCGACCTCGATGCCGCACTCTTTAAACACGGCGATCTTGGCCGCAGCGGTGTCCTCGACGCCGCCAACGATGGCGCCGGCATGGCCCATGCGACGGCCGGCAGGGGCGGTCGCACCAGCGATGAAACCGGCCACCGGCTTTTTGCAGTTGGCCTTGATCCAACGAGCGGCCTCGACCTCGGCGTTGCCGCCGATTTCGCCGATCAGGATGATCGCGTGGGTGTCCGGGTCCTCGTTGAACAGCTTGATGATATCGAGGTGGCTGGTGCCGTTGACCGGGTCGCCGCCGATGCCCACCGCGGTGGACTGGCCGATGTTTTTGGAGGTGAGTTGGAACACTGCCTCGTAGGTGAGGGTGCCGGAGCGGGAAACCACGCCGACGTGGCCCTTCTTGTGGATGTAGCCGGGGGCGATACCGATGCGGCAACCGCCGGTGGAGTCCGGGCCGGTGCCGGGGGTGACCACGCCAGGGCAGTTCGGGCCGACCAGGCGGGTCTTGCTGCCGGTGATGGCGCGCTTCACGCGGATCATGTCCTTGATCGGAATGCCCTCGGTGATGGCGACGACGAGGTCGAGACCGGCGTCAACGCCTTCGAGGATGGCGTCGCCGGCGAAAGGCGGCGGCACATAGACGACGGCGACGGTGGCGCCGGTGGCGGCGACGGCGTCGGCCACGGAGTTGAAAATCGGAACCTTATGGGTGCCGTGTTCAAAGAACAGGCCGCCCTTGCCGGGGGTGACACCGGCGACGATCTGGGTGCCGTAGTCGAGGGAGAGCTTGGCGTGGCGGCCACCGAAGTCGCCGGTGATGCCTTGCACGAGAATCTTGGTCGAGGGAGTGATGAGAATGCTCATTTTT
>CAMBUJ010000095.1 GCA_945871005.1 Opitutus sp. GAS368
GGGAAGGAGCGCGGAGTCCAGCTCCGCCCCGACCCGTGAGCTCACGCTCAGGACCACGGGAACGCCGTAAATTACGCCTTGGCGCTGAGCACCGAGCGGATAATCGCCACCGAGTTCGCCAGCTCCTCGGCGCTCGCGGTGAGCGGGGGCAGCAGGCGCACCACATTACCGCCCGCCGAAGGGGCCAGTAGGCCGGCGTCGCGCAACGCCGCCACATAGGGAATCGGGTCGCTGGTCAGCTGGAGCCCGAGCATAAACCCGCGGCCGCGCACCCCGAGCACCTGCGCCGGGAACTCCGCCGCCAGGGCCTGCAACGCCGCCAGCCACACCGCGCCGGCCGCAGTCACATGCGCCAACAGTCCGTCGCGCTCGATCACGTCCAAAACCGCCAGGCCGGCCGCGCAGGCCAGCGGCGTGCCGCCAAAGGTGGTGCCGTGCATGCCGGGTTGAAACAACTCCGCCGCCTTCGGCCCGACCCAGATCGCGCCAATCGGGAAACCGCCCCCGAGGCCCTTGGCCATCCCGATCGCGTCGGGCTTCACCCCGGCGTGCTCAAAAGCGTAAAACTTGCCCGTGCGCCCAATGCCGCACTGCACTTCGTCCAAAATCAGCAGCAGGTTGTGCCGGTCGCACAGCTTACGCAGCCCCACCAAAAACTCGGTGGTGGCCGGGTTAACTCCGCCTTCGCCCTGGATCGTTTCGACAAAAATCGCCGCCGTCGTGTCGTCAACCAGCGCCTCGAACGAGGCCAGATTGTTGAGTTCGCCGAACGCAAAACCCGGCACCAGCGGACGGAAGCCCTTTTGGATTTTCTCCTGCGGGGTGGCGCTCATCCCGCCAAACGTGCGGCCGTGAAACGCGCTCTGGGCGCAGATCACCTTGTAACATTTGCCCTCTTCGCCGCCGACCTTGGTCGCCCCGTGCAGGCGGGCCAGCTTGAGCAGCCCCTCGTTGGCCTCGGCCCCGCTGTTGCAGAAAAACACCCGGCCCGGGCCGGCGTAACCGACCAAGCGCCGCGCCAGCTCACCCTGGTTGGGGTTGCGGAACAGGTTGCTCACATGAACGAGTTCGCCGGCCTGCCGCTGCACCTGTGCGACCCAGTGCGGGTGGCAATGGCCGAGCGCGCACACCGCGATTCCCGAGGTGAAATCCAAAAACTGGCGCCCCTGGTCGTCCCAGACATACGAACCGCTGCCACGCACCAGCGTGAGCGGCGGACGGCCGTAGTTTTTCATCACATGCGCGTCGTAAAGATCGGCCGTGCTCGGGGAAACGACATCAGAGCGGTTCATGGAGATAGATAAAACTGAAGGAGGGCGCCCGCATGTGGGAGCCCTCCTTCCAATAAAAGTTTAGCCGTGGACGATTTCGGTGCCGATGCCCTTGTCGGTGAAAATCTCCAGCAGCAGCGAGTGCGCGAGGCGGCCGTCGATGAAGTGGACGCGTTGCACGCCTTCTTGCAGGGCGCGCACGGCGCTGAGCACCTTCGGGCGCATGCCCTTGTCGATCACGCCGCGCTTTTTGAGGTCGTCGACTTGGGACACCTTGAGCGTGGAAATAAGGGAATCCGGGTCGCTCGGGTTGGAGAGCAGGCCGGGCACGTCGCTCATGTAAACCAGGCGGCGGGCGCGCAGGGCACTGGCCACGCGACCGGCCACCAGGTCGGCGTTGACGTTGTAGGGCTTGCCGTCGAGACCCTCGGCGACCGGGGAAATCACCGGGATGTTACCGTCGGCGATTTCCTTTTTGATTAACTTCACCTTCACCTCGGTGACCTCGCCCACGTAGCCGAGATCGACGGTGTTGCCGTTGTCATCGACGGTGAGCTTTTCGCAGACCAGCACGCTGTCGCCGGCCAGACCCTTGGTCTTGGCCTTGGCGAGGGCGATGGCGGCGCAGACCTCCTTGTTGACCACCTCGTCGAGGGTTTTTTTGACGATGCCCACGGTGGACTCGTCAGTGATGCGCATGCCGTTGGGGGCGAACTGCGACTTCAGGCCGGAGGATTCCAGCGCCTTGGTGATGGCTTTGCCGCCACCGTGGACGACCACGACGTTGATGCCGACAGCGGCGAGAAACGCGATGTCGTAGGCGACGCGGTTGCGTACCTCGGGATCGGGATCGTCCATGAAGCTGCCGCCATATTTGACGACAAAAGTGGAGCCGCGGAAATCTTGGATGTAAGGCAGGGCTTCGAGGAGCACCTTCGCCTTGGAGGTAATTTCGTTAACGTTCACGTAGCGGTGTTGGATAAGTTAATGACGGGTAAATCACGCGCGGCCGGCATTTCCATCTTATTTCTCAGCCGGGCGCAGGAATTCACACTAAGGGAACACGGTGTGCGCACATTCGGCTTCACTCTGGCCCGCCGGGCGTCCCTTTTAGGCGCGTGTCCAGCACCGCTCTCACCTTCTCCTCATGCGCGGAACACCGCGCCTGGCTCGCCACTCAAGCCGCGCTCCCGCGTGGTTTTCGCGTCGGCACGACGCGCTTCGACTTCATGCCGAAGGAGGCGCCCAAGCCCGCCAAGATGACCCTCACGCTCATCGCCCTCGACCAGCCCACCCCGGACTTCGCGGCGATGTTCACCAAAAACGCCTTCCCCGGCGCCCCGGTTATCGTGGGCCGCCAGCGCCTCGGCGAGCCCGTGCTCGGCGCGATCATCATCAATAACAAGATTTCCAACGTCTGCGCGCCCGGCGGCGTCGAAACCTCGGAGCGCGTCTGCGTGGAAACCGCCCGCCTGCTTGGGCTGCCGGCCACCGCTGTGCTGCCGTCCTCCACCGGCGTGATCGGCTGGGGCCTGCCCGCCGAGGACATCGTTGCCCACCTGCCGCAAGCCGCCGCCGCGCTGAGCGCCGGCTCCATTTTGCCCGCCGCCGAGGGCATCGTGACCACCGATCTTTATCCCAAAGTCCGCAGCGCCCAGCTCGGCGCGGGCCGGATCGTGGGCATCGCCAAGGGCGCCGGCATGATCGAGCCAAACATGGCCACGATGCTCGTTTACCTGCTCACCGACCTCGCAGTGCCCCGCGACACCCTGCGCGCCGTGCTAAAACGCGCCGTCGATGTTTCCTTTAACCGCATCAGCGTCGACAGCGACACGAGCACCTCGGACACGGTCGCGCTGGTTTCGTCGAGCCAAGTGCCCTGCGACGACCTAGCCGCCTTTGAAGCAGCGCTCACCCAAGTGTGCCGCGACCTCGCCGAGGATGTGGTGCGCAACGGCGAGGGCGTGCGCCATGTTATCCGCGTGCAGGTGAAGCAGGCCGCCACGCCCGCGCTGGCCATCGCGCTGGGCAAGGCGATCGTCAACGCCCCGCTGTTTAAATGCGCGGTGGCGGGCAACGACCCGAACGTCGGCCGCCTGGTGCAAGCGATCGGCAAACACGTCGGTGCGCACGCCCCGGATACGGACTTGTCCCAGCTGCGGGCGAGCATTGGAGGGATTGAGATTTTCGCCGGCGGGGCGTTTCGCCTGAATCCAGAAAAGGAAACCGCCTTGGTGGCCCACTTCAAACACGCCGAGCTCTACACCAGCCAGCCCACGGCCGAGGGCATTTTCAGCGCGACGGTGGACTATCCGCCGCACGAGCGCTGCGTGGAGATCGAGGTGGACCTCGGTTCCGGGTCGGCGGGGGCGACTGTGTTTGGGGGCGATCTGACCCACGAATACGTGAGCGAGAACGCGGATTACCGCAGTTAAGCGCGGGCGGCGCGCCCTCCCGACTTTCCCCCTTGCCCGCGGTCGCGGCGGGCCAACACACTGCGCGCCGATGTCACAGTCGTTTGCCCGGATCGTTTTTGCGGTCACGGCGGTTTTCTTCGCCGCCTTCTTCATCTGGCCCCTGGTCCAAATCCTCAAAGGCGGCTTCATCGACACCGACGGCCATCTCACGCTCGACTACGTGGGCGCGCTGCTCACCGACCCGATCTACCTCGGCGGCCTGGGCAACTCCTTCCTGCTGGCCTGCGCCTCCACCGCGCTCACTTTTCTGATCGCCCTGCCGCTGGCGTTTTTGAGCGACCGCTTTCACTTCCCGGGCAAAGCCCTGCTCGGCTCAGTCGTACTCCTGCCGATGATCCTGCCGCCCTTCGTGGGCGCGATCGGCATTAAACAAATTTTTGGCCAATACGGCGCACTCAACGCCCTGCTGATCGAGCTCGGCCTGCGCCCCGCCGGCTGGTCGTACGACTGGTTCGCCACCAGCCCGTTTTGGGGCATCGCCCTGGTCAACGCCCTCTCGCTTTACCCGATCATCTACCTCAACGCCACCGCCGCCCTCGCCAACATCGACCCAGCCATGGAGGAGGCGGCGGAAAACCTCGGCTGCACCGGCTGGCGGCGTTTTTTTAAAATCACCCTGCCGCTGATCCGCTCCGGGTTGTTCGCCGGCGGCACCCTGGTGTTTATCTGGGCGTTCACCGAACTGGGCGTGCCGCTGATTTTTGACTACCCGCGGGTGATCGCGGTGCAGATTTTCTACGGGCTCAAAGACCTCGGTGGCTCGCCCGCGCCCTACGCCCTGGTCGCGATTTTACTGGTGAGCACCACTGTGATCTACGCGGTCGGCAAAGGCCTGTTCGGGCGGGCCGCGCCCGCGATGATGGCTAAGGCCACCAGCTCAGGCGGCCCGCGCCCGCTGCCGCGCCTCGCCGCGTGGGCCTGCACGGCGGGGTTTGCCGGAGTCACTTTTCTGGCGGTGCTGCCGCACCTCGGGGTGGTGCTGGTGGCCTTTGCCAGCGACTGGTACGCGAGCGTGTTTCCCCAGCAACTCACCTTGGCCAACTTCGAGCTCGCCCTCGGCCACCCGCTGACCGTGCCCGCCATCGCCAACTCGCTCAAATTTGCCAGTCTCTCCACCCTCATCGACCTGGTTCTGGGGATCGCCATCGCCTACGTGGTGGTGCGCTCGAAACTGGCCGGACGCCAGGTGCTCGACTTCCTCGCCATGCTGCCGCTGGCCGTGCCCGGCTTGGTGCTCGCCTTCGGTTACTTGGCGATGAGCCAGGAGGGCAAAATCTTCGCCTGGCTCAACCCGGTGGCCGACCCGACGATTTTGTTAATCATCGCCTATTCGGTGCGCCGCCTGCCCTACGTGGTGCGCTCGGCGGTCGCCGGCTTCCAGCAGACCAGCGAAACCCTCGAAGAGGCCGCGCAAAACCTCGGCTGCCCGCCGCTCAAGGCGGTTTTGAAAATCACCCTCCCGCTGATCGCCGCCAACCTGATCGCTGGCGGTATTCTCGCGTTTGCCTTCGCCATGCTGGAGGTGAGCGACTCGCTAATCCTCGCGCAAAAGCAGGCGTTTTACCCGATCACCAAAAGTATTCTCGAGCTGTTTCAGTTGCTCGGGGACGGCAAGTTCATGGCCAGCGCCCTCGGGGTCTGGGCGATGGTATTTTTGGGCGTCACGATCGCCGGCCTGAGTGTGGTCCTGGGGAAAAAGCTCGGGGCGATTTTTCGGGTTTAGGGCGGGCGCGGGAAGGGGGGCGGATCGGGTGGCCTTGAGCGTGAGCTCAAGGGAAGTGGAGCTAGGCGCCACCGCTCCCTGAGCTCACGCTCAGGGCCACGGGAGCAGGGCCACGGCGCTCGCTTACTCGTTAAACTCGTCGAAAGCCTTTTTGGCTACGGGGGCCCCGGCGACTTCCCGCGCCTTCAACTCCTCTTCGCGCTGCTCCTGCTCGGTTTCCTTCTCTTGCTGCTCCTGCACTTTTTCAAAAAGCCGCGCCTCACTGGCTTCAATAAACTTCTCCCGCTCGCGCAACGCCTCCCGGTCTTCGCGCACCACCGCTTCCTGCCGGTCCAATTCGGCCTTGAGTGCCTGCAGCGCGGCTTGCGCCTCCGGGGTCAACCCGACCCCGACCGGGGCCGCCTTTTTCGCCGCCCGCAGCAGCGATTGGTGGTGCTGAAGCAGCACCTCGGCCTCAGCCAGATCCCGCTCCCGCTCGGCCAGGCGCCGTTCGCGCTCCTCCACCGCCCGCTCCCGTTCGGCCAGCGCCTGCTCGCGCTCCACCTCTCCTGAATCGCGCTCCGCGCTCCCGGTTGTTTCGACCGTTGCCCCGCCCGCGGCCAACTCCGCGGCGACGGCCTCCAAGTCCAACGCGCTGGTTTGATCGAGCTGCTCGGCCGCTCGGATTACGGTTAACAGGTGGGCGATTTGCCGGCGCGCCTCCACCGTTTCCACAAAGTTATAGGCAGGCACGCTGCGCTGCGGTCGGACGGACGGACCCCGGCGGGGCAACGCCAAGACCGGCCCACGTGGGGCAAACGCCGGGCTTCCGGCTGGGCGGATAAAGGGGCGGGCCGACGTGGGTTTTTCGTTCATGAGGAGGTCCTCCACCGGTTGAAGAGTTTACGCCAAAAACCAGTTGCCGGAGCCGGCGCACCGAGCAGCCCGGCCACCACCGCCGCCGTGGCCGCATCGCCCACGGGCGCGACCAGTTCGGCAATCGGGGTGCCCGTGGCGATCGCTTGCTGCAGCTCTGCGTAATCGGCCTCGCAGAACCCGCGCAACGCCCCGGCGTGCAAGTGAATGGCGGAGTGCGCATGGGCCAACTGATCCTTCGTGACCGTGCGGGCCAGCGCCAGTCCAGCAGCCGCAAGCGGGTGATTCATCCGTCGGGCCAGCGCCGCCTGCAGTGCGGGCGACTGACCGCGCACCCCTTGGGCCAGGCCTTCCAAATAATGCAGCCCGGTGGCACCCGGGCGAAATGGCAGGTAACGCGCCACCGCTTTCTCGTCGATGTTCGACAAGGCGTTGAGCAGCGCCCGGAAGTCCCCGCCCACGATCACCGATCCGGCCATGCGCTGCGCCGCCAAAACCAGTTCGCCCACCGTCTTGATTTTTTCCAACTGGCAAAAGCTCTGCGTATCCGCCGAAAGCGCGGTGAGCCCCACCGGGAAATCGGGGTTGATTTTGAGTTTGGCCAGGTTTTTCACCAACGGGTTTTCCTCATGAATCACCTCGGCGGACTGGGTCAGCATTTCTCCGAACGGGGTGTCGAAGGCGAGGGTTTCCTCGAGGATCTCGATCAGCTGGTCGGCCACGCTCGGGGGTTGGCCACGTAGGGCGAGCGACTCACGCAATTCGACAAACGTCAGCTCAAGGTAGGCCGATGGCAGTTCATTCGGTCCGCTCAACGGCCACGCCTGGCCCTCCAGGTTTTGCGCCAGGCTGGACAGGGGCGTGTCGGCCAAAATCGACGAACAAAAGGCGCCGCGGATCTCATCCCACTGGAGGGGAGTGTAGCGCGGGCGGGAGGTCGGGGAGAGGGCAGGGAGGGGAACGGAGGGGGCGGGGATCATGGGTGGTGTTTTTCGATTTCCTCGGCGAGCGCGTGGTAATCATGGACGACGTTGTCGCGGGTGGAGTCGGTGTTTTCCTGGCCGATCAGGTTGACCGGCAGCCCGAGGGTGACGGCCCGCCGCACCACCATGGCGTCGCGGATCTGGGTGGTGAAAATCTTGGCGTCGGCGGCGGCGCGTTTGACGGTTTTAAACTGATTTAGCCGCAGCTGCATGCGCATCTTCGGCACCTCGATGTCCACCCCGGTCTTGATGGAGTTAAAAATGATGCCGCGGATCTGGGTGGCCGGGCCCATCGCGGCGGTGCGGAAGCCGGCGGAGGTTTGCTGGAAGCGGCCGAGTTTTTCGACCAGCAGGGTGAAGCCGATCAGGCTGAGGGCATCGGGGTTGGAGGGGACGTAAATTTCGTTCGAGCTGAACACCCCGCACTGGGACGCGCGCAGCAGGTTCGGCGGGCAGTCGAAGAGCACATAATCGTAGTCCTGGGCCAACTCGCCGAGTTGCTCCTGAAAGAGCAGGTAAGCCGGTTTTTTGGGGTCGCCGTTATACTCGTTTTCCAAGTCCACCAGGTTGAAGGTGGTGGGCAGCAGATCGAGCCCGGGGAGCACGGCGTGGCCGCTTTTATCTTGGACGACGTCGCGCACCACCAGATCGCTCAAATGGACTCCGCCGGGTTCGAAGAACGAGTAGACCGAGCCGTGGCCCCCGGCGTTGAGTTTGTTCCAGCGTTCCAGGCGCATCAGCCAGATGCTGGCGTTGGACTGGGTGTCGAAGTCGCAGAGCAACACGCGGCGCCCCTTTGCGGCCAAACAGGCCGCGGTGTTCACGACGAGGGAGGTTTTCCCGACCCCGCCCTTGTAATTTAAAAAACTGATTTTTCGGGCCATCGTATGTGAGGACGCCTTCTACGAGTGATGAGTGTCCAGCATGGTCCAATATCGGCCCCGCGCCAGCGCCGCCCCGGAAAATCGGACTTTTTTAATTAATTTTACCAAAAATCGGGAGTCCGCCTCGGGAGTCAGGGGAGGAGTTTTACCCAGTTGGCACCGGTTCGTAACCTCAGCGTCATGTGGTCCTGTCACGATCGGCTCATGGGCCCCTTGATTCTTTGTGTCGACGACGAGCCGGATATCACCGAGCTCGTCCAATTTCATCTTACCCGCGCCGGTTTCGAGGTTGAAACCGCCGCCAGTGGGCGGGACGCCTTGCTGGCCGTGAGCCGCCGCCGGCCCGACCTGATCCTGCTCGACCTGATGCTGCCTGACATCGACGGGTTCGGGGTGTGCGAGATTTTGCGCCGGGAGCCGGCCACTGCGGGTATTCCGGTGTTGATGCTCACGGCTTGGTCCACGGTGGACGCGCGCAAGTTCGGGCTGGAGCTGGGCGCGCTCGATTATTTGACCAAGCCGTTTAGTCCGCGGGAAGTGACCTTGCGGGTGGAATGGGTGCTGCGGCAGCGGGCAGCGGAGAACCTTGGGCTTGACCAAGGGGTTGCGCCGCAGATGGATTCGGCGGCCCGGGCCGAGGATGCGGCTTAACGCACGGACATCGCCCGTGCTCAAGCTCAGCACCACGGGCCCCGCGCCGGTTTCGCTGGCCTCGCTCGCTTCGGCTCCTACGGTGTTCGCCATGCAGAAGTCCGCCGTCCGCGACGCGATTGTCGCCCAACTCCAGCGCGAGCTCGCACTCCAGTCGCGCGCCGCCAACGAGGCCCGCGAGGAAGCCACCAGCGAGGAGAGCAAATCCGAGGGCAAATACGACATGCGCGGACAGGAAGCGGCCTACCTCGCCGAGGGCCAGGCCCGTCAGGCCGCCGAGATCGTCGAGGCCCTCACTCTTTACCACGCCCTCGACCTTACGGCTTGGCCGGCCGGGGCACCCGCAGGGGTCGGCGCGTTTATCACCTTGGAGTCCCGCGGCCGGCCCCAGCATTATTTCCTCGGCCCGCGTAATGGTGGACTGGAGGCCGAAGCTGATAACGTGGCCTTCACCGTCGTCACCCCGGCCTCGCCCCTCGGGCGCCAACTCGTCGGGCAACGCGTGGGTGCGACCGTGCAACTCCCCGGTCGAGCCGGTCCGGTTAGCCACCGGATCGTCGCGCTGGCCTGAGGGCCGGCGCGCGGGAGCGGCGAGCTCCAGCTCGGCGTTCCTGCCCCGGCACCCGCTCCGCGAGTTGAGTTGCCTGCCGCCGCCGATTCCGGTTTCACGGGCCCATGCGTCTTTCGCTCGCCCTTGTTTTTGTCCTCGTCACTTGCCGCCTGACGGCCGGCCCGCTCCCGGCGGAACTGGCCGCCGCCCTCAAGGATTTCCGCACCGAGGGTCCGCGCGGCTGGAGCTTCACTCAGACCTCCTCCGCCAGCGACCACAGTCGGGTTGAACGCTTTACCCCGACCGGCCGCGAATCCATTCAATGGGCGCTGGTCCAGCAGGATGGGCGCGCCCCGACCGAGGAGGAGGCGGGCAAATACAGGGAGTTAAAGGCCCGTCGCTCGTCCAACGAGAACGCCCCCAACGTGAAAGACCAAATCAACCCCGACAGCTGCGAGGTCTTGTCCGAAAGCGCCGAGCTGGGCGTGTACCGCTTCCAGCTCAAAACCGGCGACAAAGACGACCAATCCGCCGCCTTTATGCGGGTGACTTACACCTTGCACCGCCCCAGCCGCACGATTGAACGCATCGAACTGGCCAGCACCGAGCCGTTTTCCCCAGTGCTGATGGTGAAAATCCAGGAGGCTCGCACGGTCATGACCTACACCCGCCCCGAGGCCGACCGCCCCTCGCTGCTCAAAGAAGTGACGGTAAAAGTCCGGGGGCGCGCCATGTGGGTGCGTTCGATCGACCAGGACATGACGGTGACCTATTCGGACTACGTTTACGCCGGCAAGAAGTAGGGCGGGGGCGAGCCCGATCGGAGCGCCGAGCTCCAGCTCGGCTTGGGGTAGGGGGACTGCGCCAGCACCCGATCCGCTGACGAACGAGAACGAGTAAGAGAGCGAGAGTGATTCCAGCGCCGAGCAAACAGCCCCCGAGCCGAGCTGGAGCTCGGCGCTCCTTGCCTGCGCCCTCACCCCACACCGCTGGGGAAAACCATGCCCGTGGCCCGCTGATCTGGGGTTCTTGCGCATAATCACTCGCCGCCTTCCGCCGAGGCGAACCCGTCCCCCCTGCGGCGGTCAAAACCACACCGAGGGCGTGTCCCCCCCCCCAGACCGTCACCCGGGGCGGCCCGCGCCTGCCGTCGTCTGCTTGCGCCCATCCACCAGCTCCCATGAAAACGAAGCCCACCCGCCCCCGTACTCCCGGCGGCCGCGTGACCAGTACGCCCCGCCCCTCTCGGGCCGTGGCTACACCGGCCCCTCCCGAGATTCCAACCCCGCCGCAGGCGATACCGCCCATCGGCGTTGCTCGGTGTCCGACCGGTATTCAAGGCTTCGACGCGATCACCTTCGGCGGTCTGCCCCGGGCCCGGCCCACGCTGGTCTGCGGCGGGGCAGGCAGCGGTAAAACCCTCTTCGCTATGGAATTCATCGTGCGCGGGGCCCGCGATTTCCACGAGCCGGGGGTCTTTGTCTCCTTCGAGGAATCCGAATCCGACCTGATCGCTAATGTCGCCTCCCTCGGCTTCGATCTGGCCGGCCTGATCCGGCGTAAGCGCGTCGCCGTCGATCACATCCAGCTCAGCCCCAGCGAAATCGTGGCGACCGGGGAGTTCACCCTCGACGGCCTGTTCATCCGTCTGGGGGTGGCGATTAAAGCCATTGGAGCCAAACGCATCGCCCTCGACAGCCTCAGTACCCTGCTCGCCCGCCTGCCCAACGAACTGATCCTCGAGTCCGAGTTGCGCCGCCTTTTTTCCTGGCTCAAAGAGCAGGGGATTACCTCGATCGTCACCGCTGAACCGGGCCACACCAGCCTGACTCGCTACCGGCTCGATGAGTACATCTGCGACTGCGTCATCGTGCTCGATCAACGGGTGGTCAACCAGATGTCCACCCGCCGCCTGCGGATTATTAAATACCGCGGAGCGCTCCACGGAACCAACGAATACCCCACCCTGATCGACGAGGGCGGTTTGAGTGTGCTGCCGATCAGCTCGCTGAACCTGGCCTACCCGATCACCTCCCAGCATCAGCGCACCGGCATCCCCCGCCTCGACACGATGCTCGGGGGCAAAGGCTACTACCGAGGTAGCTGCATACTCGTCTCCGGCTCGGCCGGCTCCGGCAAGACCAGTATCGCTGCGCTCTTTGCGGCCCAGCTTTGCCGGCAAGGCAAGCGCTGCCTGTATTTGCCCACCGAGGAATCCCCCCTGCAATTACTGCGCAACCTGACCTCCATCGGGCTCGATCTGGCGCGGCCGCAGCGCGAGGGGCTGCTGCGGATCCACCCCATCCGGCCGACGATCTGCGGACTCGAGCAGCACCTGATCAACATTCAAAAGGAGGTGGTCGAGTTTCGCCCGGCGGCGCTGATCATCGACCCGATTTCCAGCCTCACCGCCATCGGCGAACCGATCGCGATTAAGGGCATGCTTATCCGCCTGATCGACTTTTTGAAAAACCGGGGCGTCACCGTGATGTTCACGAGCCTGACCACCCGGGGCCCGTTTGAGGAGGCCTCGTTGGTGGGCATCAGCTCGCAAGTGGACACCTGGATCGTGTTGCAGATGGTGCAAACGCCCAGCGAGCGCAACCGGGTGCTCTACATTTTAAAGAGCCGCGGCATGGCCCACTCCAACCAGTTGCGCGAATACACGCTTTCGGGGGCCGGCTTGGAGTTGCTCGATGTCTATGTCGGCGGCGGGCCGGGGGAGACCGGGGCGGGCCGGCTCAGCCAGCAGGCGCGCGAGGTGGCCGAGTTGAAGGCGCAACGCGTGGCCGCCGACCACGGTGAGCGCGAACTCGCCCAAACGCAGCGCAGTCTGCGGGAGCAAATCGCCCAGCTGCAAACCCAGCTCAAGGAGGCCTCGCGCGAACGGCAACGTGAGCGCAGTCGCCGGCAGGTGCTGAGCGCGACCGAGCGCGCCGATCAGGC
>CAMBUJ010000096.1 GCA_945871005.1 Opitutus sp. GAS368
CTCGAAGTTCAATAAACTGCACACCAGCATCACCATGAAGAAAGCCTCGACCAAAACCACGAAAGTAACGGCCACCGCCCCCAAGGCCAAGACGGCCAAGGCCAAGGCCCCGGCGGTCATCGCCAAGGTCCCTGCCGCCAAAAAAGCTCAGGCCAAAGCCGTCAAAAAGGCGGTCGTCGCCGCCGTAAAGCGCCCCGCCGCCCCGGCCGTCAAAGCGCCCGCCGTCAAGGCTTCCGCTGCCAAGGCTCCGGCCCAGAAGTCCGCCGGCACCGTCATCACCGCCTTGGTTGATGTCGGTTTCGGCAACACCCTTTATGTGCGTGGCGAAGGCGCTGGCCTGAGCTGGGATAGCGGCATCGCACTGGAAAGCGTATCCGACAACAAGTGGGCCATCGCCCTGCCGGCCGCGACGAGCCCGATCGTTTACAAATTCCTAATCAATGACTTCAACTGGTCAGTGGGCGAAGACTTCCAAGTCAACTCCGGTTCGAGCGTGACGGTCACCCCCGCGTTCTAATCGGTCCACCGGTCGGCGCCCGTCGCCGAAAAATTCAACTGCGCCTGGGCGAGTTTAGAAACTCGATCGCCCAGGCGCTTTTTTGTGCCCGTCTACGAGCCTGCCCCGGATGAGTATGCAGGCTTCCGAGGGAGGACGGTACCTAACCGAGGCCGAGAAGCCGTGCCGCGTTTCCGCCCAGCACACCGGCCTGAACCTCGAGCGTGAGGTGCGCGCGCGCCTCGGCCAAAAACCCGGGCAGCGTCTCGGCACCGGCTGCTTGCGGGTAGAGGACCAAGGGATAATCACTGCCCCAGATGACCCGCTCAGGTCCGACCGCGGACACCCCTGCGGCCCAGATTTCCGCCCCTGCGCCATAGAGCAGAGGCGAGGCGGCCGTATCGACCCAAACGTTTTCGGGCCAAGCCCCGCCGGCGCGCCACAGTCGCCCGCCCCAGTGGGCGAGGATGAACCGCACGTGGGGAAAGGCCGCCGCCAGGTGATAAAAATCCGCCAGTGGGGTCTCGACCCGGCCCGGATAGGCGCGCCCCTCCGGCTCGGTCACGTGGAGATTCACCGGCCAGTTCCAGTCCCCTGCCAACCGCAACACGGACTGAAAACGGTCATCAGCCAACGCGATGCCCTGAGAATGCGGTGAGAGTTCGCCCAAGCCCTGCAGTCCATCGTCCCGGGCGCGGTGCAGTTCGGCCATCGCGGCCTCGCCCGCCGCCGGGTGAACGCTAGCGAAAGCCGCTAAGCGGTCAGGGTGGGCCCGCACGCATTCGGCGTAAAACCGATTTTGGGTGACGCAACTGGCGTGGTTTTCCCAATACCAGCCGAGCAGGACGGCGCGGTCCACGCCCGCTGCATCAAGGTCGCGCAGCAGGGACTCAATTGAGGGGAAACCCTGCACCGGCCTGCCGCTGGCCTTGCGCAGGCGGGTGCACATTTGCGCCCACTGCGGCTCGGCGTGCGCGGCGGCCCAGCCCGCCGGATCGCGGTTCACTTCAGGGGGATACAAATGCACATGGGCGTCGATCACCGGCATGGGGGCGAAAATCGTTCGTTGCTCCGCCGAGGACAACCTGCAAGTTGTCCCACCACTCGCCGCGAAATCCGTTATGCCCAAGAAAACCCCGATTACCTCCGTCAGCCCCGACCAGTCCGCGCCCGATTTCACGGCGCTCATCGCGGAGCTCCAGCATGCGGTTGGCAGCGTAGCAAAACCGGAACTCATCGACGAGCGTCCGCTTTACGGGACGACGCTGTTTTTGGCCACCTGCCCGCTGGCCACCCGCTTTGGGCTGTTTCGCGCCTACATTTTCCAAGACCTGATCGACAAACACTACATCATCGCGCTGACCCACGGTGACATTTTGCAGGCCAAGACGCTGCACACCCGCATCCACTCCTCCTGCGTGACAAGCGAGACCCTGCGTGGCTGCGACTGCGATTGCGTGCAGCAGTTGGAGGGCGCCTTCAAGGTGATCGCCGAAAAGGGCCGCGGCATTCTATTTTACCTCATGCAAGAGGGACGCGGGGTGGGTTACGTGGGCAAATCGCGTGATCGCATGCTGGTGCAGGCCTCGCTCGACCAGTTGTCGACCTTTGAGGCCTACGCGGCGATGGGGCTCAAAAAGGATCACCGCAACTACGAGAGTATTTCCCACATCTGCCACCTCTTGGGGATCAAGGCCTCCTTCACGGTCTTGACCAACAACCCCGACAAGGTTGACGCCCTGCGCGCCCAAGGCCTGGAAGTAGCCGGGACCGAGGCGCTGGAGTTTGAACCCGGCCCGTTCAACCTAGCCTACCTCACCTCCAAAGCCGCCGGTGGCCATATCCTCAAGCGCCCGACCGCAACCAAGGTTAAACGAGCCTTACCGCCCGAACCGGTCGTGCTGTTTAAACCCCACGCCCTGCCCGAGGCCCGCCGCTTCATCTACTCGGCGAGTTACTTCCTGCCGATGAAGCCGGTGGATAACGACATTCTGCTCACCGAGGCCCAATTCTCGGCGCTCTTCCAGCACCACGCCATCGAGCACTACATGTCGGGTCCGCGCCCGCTTGTACTCGGATACCAACTCATCCGCGACCAGCGCTACCTGGTGAAAATCGCCGTCGACCACCTCACCGCGTTTAAAAAGCAGCACCCCGACGATCCAATGGTCGATCTGCTGACCACCCCCTACTGGTTCCGGGTTCATGTTTATTACGACATTGTCACCAGCGAGGACGTGGTGGTGCTGACCCACGGCACGCCACGCCCGAGCGACAGTCCGGTGGTGCGCATCCACAGCGAATCCCTATTCAACCGATTCCCGCTGTGCATGATGGAGAACCGCGACAAACTCAAACAGTCGGTCAAACACATCATCGGCTACGGCTGCGGCGCGCTGCTCCTGCTCCACAACGACGGCCGCGGTGCGGGCTTCGGGGCCTACGCCACCGATGCGATGATGGCGGAAAACCATCAGGCGTGCTCCTCGGATGACGCCTACCGCAAGCTCGGCATCGCCTACGACAGTCGCGATTACGATGCCTCGCTGATGCTGCTCAAGCACCACATCCCCAACGAAAAGATCCAGATGGTGATGAACTCGCCCGACAGCTTGGTGAAAAAACCCGAATACGCCGAGGCCCTCAATCGTCACAAAGTGGAGGTGGAACGCTGGATTTTCCTCGATAACGAAACCCCTAACCACACCTCCAGCCACGGGCCGGGCGTGTGAGAGCGGCGCTCGGCGGCTTGGGGCACGATAAAGCCAGCCCAACGGCATGGGGGAGCGGCCGGGTAAGTAACACACCCTAACGTTTAAGCCGTGCGCTTGGGACGGGGCTGGTTAACCTCTGGGCCATGAAAACCCGGCGCGCTATCGTCGAAAACTGGTTGCCTCGCTACACGGGGGTGCCGCTCGAGGAATTCGGTGACTACATCTTGCTGACCAATTTTCAGCATTACGTGAAACTCTTCGCCAAGTTGAACCGCGTAAAAGTCTGTGGCCGCGACAAGCCCATGAGCAGTGCGACTGCCGGAAGGATCACGATTATCAACTTCGGCATGGGCAGCGCCACCGCCGCCACCGTGATGGACCTGCTCAGTGCGATCCAACCCAAGGCCGTTCTCTTTTTGGGCAAATGCGGCGGCATTAAACACCGCGCCGAGGTAGGCGATCTGATCCTGCCGATCGCCGCCATCCGTGGCGAAGGCACCAGCAATGACTACTTTCCGCCCGAGGTCCCGGCCCTGCCCTCCTTCGCGCTCCAAAAGGCCATTTCCACCACCATTCGCGACTACGCCCGCGATTACTGGACCGGCACGGTTTACACCACCAATCGACGCGTCTGGGAACATGACGCCACCTTCCGGAAATACCTTAAAAAAATTCATGCCATGGCCATCGACATGGAGACCGCCACGATCTTCATGACCGGTTTTTTTAATCAGACGCCGACTGGGGCCCTCCTGCTAGTGAGCGACCAACCGATGCTCCCCGAGGGGATTAAAACCGCCGAGAGCGACGCGGCCGTCAGCCAGGTTTACGTCGCCGATCACCTCAAGATCGGCATCGACTCGCTCAAGCAGCTGATCAACCAGGGCCTCACGGTGAAACACCTGCGGTTCTAGTATCAATCACCGCCCTGAGCGGCGGGCGGCATTGGCTCGCTCAAAAAACGCGGAACGATTCCAGTTGGTTACACGCCTACTTATTAGCGTCCACAACGGGGGTACGGCATCCTTGAGCAGCTCACGCTCAAGGCGACGTGAGGGCGGCGCGCCGGGCGAGCATTGCCGTAGTGCGCTGCAGCTCCAATTCAGCGTTCCGCTTGGCAATTCGCGCCAGCTCCACCTCGCGCGCCAACTCCAACGCCTGCGCCGCACCCGCAGCGTTGGCTTCTCGCGCCGTCTTCAGTTGACCTTCGAACTTGGCCACGTCGGTGCGAAGTTGGGCGGACTGGGCTAAATAGGCGGCGGTGTCGGCCTCAATTCGCGCCGTTTCCGCCGCCCACTGGGCGCGCTCGGTCGTATGTTTTATTTGCTCTTCGGCAAGCCGTGCCGCGGTGCGCTGGGCGGCCGCTTCTCGCGCCTTAAGTTCGGCCGCCGCCTGCTGCTCCTGCGCGGCTTTTTTCTCAGTGGCCACCGCGGCAGTGCGAACCATTAGCTCCGTGGCGCGCTGCTGGCTGTGCTGCCAATAAACGCCGCCAAATACGGCTAGAAGCACCAAGGGAATAATCAGATAAAAGCGGTTCATGAGAGGCGTGCCGGAATGCGATCCGAAGCTCAGGGTTTTTTGGTGGCGGGGGTGGGTGTGGCGTTGGGCAAGCGCGCCGAGTCGGCCGGCGGCGGCAGCTTGGCGATAACGGCGGCGAGCGCCCTCACGTTGGCCTCGGCCTGCACCAAAAACTGGCGCAGAAAAACCTGCTCAGCTAGGGCGCTGCGGCGCGTCGCCGCGAGTTGGGCAAGGGCAGCCTGTTCGGCGGTTAACTCCTTTTTTAAAACGGCGAGCTGATGCGTGAGGGTTTGCTGCTCGTGCAGGGCCTGCGCACAGGCCGCGAGCGCACGCTGCCGCTCTTGCTGCTGAAGGCGTGCGTCGGCCTCGCGATCGGCGCGCTCTTTTTGCCGTTGCGACTGCACGCGCACGGCCTCGACCACCGCGAGCCGCCGCGCCTCGATTTCAGCGTCGGCCTGGGCTTTGCGCTCGGCCTGAACTTGCGCTGTCCGGGCTTGTTCACGGGTCCGCTGCTCACGGCGAAACTGGCCATAGACCACGGCAAAAATCAGCAGGGCAACCAGCGGGGCGATCCAATAGGTTTTTCTCATCGGCTTTTTAAAGTGCGTGGGCGGTGACTGCGGTAGGCTGGCTGAGCAAGGCGCGCAGCGCGTTCGCGTTGGCCTGATCCACAGCGCTGGTGAGGTGGCCGAGAGCCTGGGCGCGTTCCAGCGTCAGCAGGGCGCGGAGTTGAGGGCGGCAGGTCGTGGCGGAAGCGGCGGCCTCGGCTGAGTCCTCGGAGTCGGCGGCGAGCGAGAGGTAAGTGCCGGCGAGTTGCTGCCAATACAGCGCTTTTCCGGGGTGTGCCTTGACGAGTAATTCGAGGGTGTCGGCGGCCGCCTCGCGTTGGCCGAGTTGTTGCTGAATCGCCAGCACCATCACGTAGCTGGCTTCGCGGGGCGAGGCCTCCAACAGCAGGCATTCTTCGGCGGCGAGACGGGCCGCTTGCAGTTGGGCAACATCGGGCTTGGCCGGATCGAGCAGCGCTTGCTGGTAGAGAACCGAAGCGGCGAAAAGCTGCACCTCGACATTGGGCGTAGGCGTGCGTGCCAACCAGCGAGTGATGGCGGCGTGGGCGGCCTCCCAATAGCGCTGCTTTAGCTCGGGGCGGGTGGCTTCGGCGGCGAGATGGGCGTTGAGCTGGCCGAGCAAATAAAGGGTTTCTAGGAGGGTGCGGGGCTCGAATAAACCGTGGCGCTCGCCCAGCTCCGCCGCCCGTTGCAGGGGCGCGAGAGCGGGTTCGTAACGGCCCTCGGCGAGCAAAAGCTGGCCCTGAACTTGGGAAAGCAGCGCGAGGTCATAGCTCGGGTCGGCCACTTGGGGCAGCAACCGCTCAATCAGGGCGCGGGCGGGGCCGTACGAGCGGGCGTCGGTCAACGTGCGCAGTTGCCCGAGTTCAGCGGCGACGGGGGCGGAAAGCTCCTTGGCGAGAGTCGATTCAGCCCGGGACGGCGCTCCTAAAAAGACGCAGCCGAGCAGCCAATAACGCAGAAAAAGAAAAGGCATGGCGCGACGCATGGCTCAGTTGGTCTCGAGGTTAAACACCAGCGGGACTTGCATGCGGGTGCCGACGGGAAGGCCGTTTTTTCGACCAGGGGTAAACTGCCATTTGAGCACCGCCCGTACCGCTTCGTCGGCAAACTCGCGGCGCGAGGCGCTCACCGCGTAGGCGTCGCGCACTCGGCCGCTGGCATCGACAATGAAGCCGACCACCGCCTCGCCACTCACCCCGGCGCGGCGCATCTCGAAGGGGTAGGTCGGCGGCACGCGCAGGGTGGGCGTGGGCGCGCGGTCCAGATCGGCGAGGTTAAACAGGTTGCCCTGGCCGTGCCCGAAGCCGCCGCCGGCCGCTCCGGCCAGACCGGCGGGAAGCGACACCACCCCGCCGCGCGCGCCCACCCCCGGCAAGGCCGGCGGGGCAATCGGAGGTAAAAACGGATTCTCGATTAACCCTGCGGCGGTCGCGGCCACCTCGGGTTTGGCGACTGCGGACTGTTCGTCAGCCGCGGCCCCGCCCCCAGACGAGTCAACCGCACTACCGGTCTGGGCGGGCTCCTCCAGGGATAACGGGAGGAGTTCGATCACCGGAATCGGCTCGTCGGGTCCAGGAGCCGGGGGACGGACGGGCGCGGATTTAAAAAACGGCCCGCCGAAAAAAACGGCCGCGTGTAGGCCCACGGCGATGACGAGCGCAAGGAGCGTATCGCGTTTCATGTTAGCGGTCGCGGAGGCGTTGAACGGTCTCGATGGAGACCTGGGTGATGCCGGCTTTGCGGACCTCGTCGAGCGCGCGGATGGTGTCGCCGTAACGCGCCTGGTCGTCGCCCGTGACGAGAACCCGGGCCAGGGGCGAACCGGCGCGCAGCTCGCGCAGGCGCGGGGCGATCTCCGTCAGGGTAATGAGTTCGCCATTCCAGTACGCGGTGCCGGCGGAGGAGATTTGCAGGACCAGCGTTTCGGCTTCGGTCTCGGGCCGGGCGAGGCTGGCGGACGCCGGCAGCTCCAGCGGCATCGACTGGATTTTGCTCAACGAGAGAGTGAACAACACGAAGGTCGCCAGCAGGAAAAAAATCACATCGATGAGCGGAATGATTTCGATGCGGGCTTTTTTGGCCCCGCCGGGCTGCGCCGAAAACCCGGAGAAGGAGTCGGACCAGCGCTTCATGGGCTGGCGGGACGCAGGCGCGTCTCAATGAGGATTTTGGTGATCCCTGCCTTGCGGACCTCGTCGATGACGGAACGCGCGAACGAAAAAGGAGCGTTTTCGTCGCCGTTAATCAAAATGCGCGGGTGAGGCTCCAGTTGTTGATAGGCCTGTAAACGGGCGACGAATTCGGCGAAGGAAACCAGCTCCTTATCCCAGGCCAAACGCCCCTCGGCTGTGATCGACACGGTGACAGCCCCGACGGCGTCACGCGCCAGACTGGTTTCGGCGGTGGGCAAAGAAAGGCGCAGGCCCCCGGAGCGGTTCAGCGAAAGGGTAAAGAGCACAAAGGTCGCCAGCAGGAAAAAGATCACGTCGATTAACGGAATGATCTCGATGCGCGCCCGTTTGGGCGGGGAGGATAAAAGGTCGCCGAGGGAGCCGTTCATGGGGCAAACGCGGCCGGCCAACCCAAGCTGCGCCCCTGGATGCCACGCGAAGCCTGAGCGCGAGGGGAGTCCAGGCGCGCAGGTTGGCGGAAAACTGGAACGAGGCGGATCACTTGATATCGCCCGACTTTTTAATGATCAGCTCCAGCGCGTGAGACGCGTCGGCGATGTCGTGTTTGGCGGTTTCGACGGTGGCGCTCAGGACGTTGTAGGGAAACAGCCCGAGGATGGCGATGACCAGGCCGCAGGCGGTGGCGATCAGGGCCTCGCCCACTCCGCCGGTAATCTTACTCGCGCTGGCGCCGAGGTCGCCGTCGCCCAACGCGCCGAAGGTGGCCATCATGCCGGTGACGGTGCCAAGCAAGCCGAGCAAGGGAGCGGCGGTGATGCAGGTGTCGAGGGCGGCCAGCCCCTGCTGGAAACGGTTAAGCTCCTTGTTGGCGGCGCGCATGAACGCGTTGGCCAAGGAGTGCTCCCGGTGGCTGAGCGCATAAACGAGGATGCGCGCCACGTAGTCGGAACTCTGTTGGCCGAGGGCCAGGGCGCGCTCGACGTCGCGCGCCTCAACCAGCTCGAGCATTTTTTCAACCACCTCGGGTTGGCGGGCGGTGCGCTCGCGAAAAAGGAAAATGAGCCGTTCGATGACCACGGTGACCGCAAACAGCGAAACCAGCAGGATCGGCCACATGATGGGGCCGCCCTTCTCAAAAAGATCCATGGGGGACAACCCGAGGAGGAAAGCGAAAGGAGGGGAAATCGGCATATAAATTCAGCGCCCACCCTACGGGGAAAGCGCCGGTCGAAGGAAGGTTTTTTTCAGCGCGCGCGGGCGGCGGGCACATTTCAGCTTTTGGTCTCCTGCGCGGGGACCGATCAAGTGGGTGTGCGCCAAAGGGCGCCGAGTTGGAGCTCTGCACTCCTAAAACCGAGCTACGAGACCGCACGGCAGGCGCCCCGCCCCCTTGCTGGAACCACCCTATTTCGCCTCCACCGCTCGTGGGTTAGATTCCGCCCCCGCCCTTCCCTGTCAGGCACGGCTGCCCCAGCCGAATCAACCACCCTTAACGCCCTTATTCCCATGCGATCCCCCACCCATCCCTCCCCCACGGCCATCTTAAAAAAAGAGTCCTGCCCCCTGCGTGCGGGTATGCTTTCCGATTACGACCCGCTGCTTGAGTCCATCGGCAACGCGAGCTTCGTGCTGCTCGGCGAGGCCTCCCACGGCACCCATGAGTTCTACCGCGAACGCGCCCAGATCACCAAGCGCTTGATTACCGAAAAAGGCTTCACCGCCGTGGCCGCCGAGGCCGACTTCCCGGATGCCAGCCGGGTAAACCGCTTTGTCCAAGGCAAGGGGGACGATCCCGATGCCATTGATGCGCTTGGCGGCTTTCAGCGCTTCCCCTCCTGGATGTGGCGCAACGCCGACATGCTTGATTTCGTGGGTTGGCTGCGCGCCCACAACGAAAGCCGAACTAAGACCGAACCCCCGGTTGGTTTCTACGGGCTCGATTTGTATAGTATGAATGCCTCCATCGCCGCGGTACTAAGTTATTTGGACCGGGTCGACCCCGAAGCCGCCAAACGCGCCCGCAAACGCTACGGCTGCTTTGATACCTATGGTGGCGACACCCAAAAGTATGGCTACGAAACCGCGCTCGGTCAGGGCCACTCCTGCGAGAACGCAGTCGTCAGCCAGTTTGTAGAGCTTTATTCCCGCGCCGCGGAATCAGCCCAGAGGCACGGGCGAGAGGAAGCGGAGGACTTTTTCCTAGCCAAACAGAACGCGCGTTTGGTGAAGAACGCCGAGGAGTATTACCGGACCATGTACCGCAGCGACGTCTCCTCGTGGAACCTGCGCGACAACCACATGGTGGAAACCCTCTTCGAACTGGAACAGCACCTCAGTCAAAAGGGTAAGCTCCCCAAAATCGTGGTGTGGGCGCACAATTCCCACCTCGGCGACGCCCGCGCGACGGAGATGGGCCAGCGCGGTGAATGGAACGTGGGACAACTGGTGCGCCAGCGCTATCCCGACCAAACCAGACTCATCGGCTTTACGACCTATCACGGCACGGTGACGGCGAGTTCTGGTTGGGGCGGGCAAGCCGAACGCAAGCAGGTGCGCCCTGCACTCCACGGCAGTTTCGAGTCCCTCTTTCACGAGGCCGGGCTCAAGCGCGCCCTCCTGTTGTTAAGAGAATCGAGCGCCCTGCGGCAGGCCCTGAGCGAGCCGCGGCTGGAGCGGGCCATCGGCGTGATCTACCGGCCGGAAAGCGAACGCCTCAGCCATTACTTCCACACCAAATTGGCCGATCAATTCGACGCGGTGATTCACTTCGACGAGACCCGTGCGGTCGAGCCCCTCGAACGCACCTCGGTCTGGGACAAGGGCGAGGTCCCTGAAACCTTCCCCGTCGGCGTCTAATGCACTGGGGGGCTCCGCAGCATGCTTGCGCCCATAGGTTCCCGCGCCCGGGGCCACGGGTTGGGTGGCTCTGAGCGTGAGCTCAGGGTGGTGCGCAAACGCGAAGCCCTCCGCACGCCGCCAGCCCGTCGTTGTAAAAGGCCAAGTCATGCGGCCCGGCCTAGCCAGACGGAAAAGCGGTAAATTGCGCCCGCTTGACGCGCCCGCCTGCTTCGTCGATGGATTGCGGCTAATTATCCGATGAGTAACGGCCCCGCCTCGCCCGCCCAATTAGCCAGCACCGCAACGATCAAGCCGACCGACCTGCGCGGCATTCTGAAATACGTCCCGCGTTTCCAGGGACAGATCTTCGTGCTGGCCATCGACGGATCGATCGTCGCCGACGAAAATTTTAGCAACTTACTCGTCGATGTCGCCGTGCTGCGCTCGCTCGGCATCAAGGTCGTGCTCGTCCACGGCATCGGCCAGCAGATCACCGAACTGTCCGCCTCCCGGCAGATTCCGATCTCCAACGGCGACGGCACTGGTGTAACTGACGCCGCCACCCTCGATCTGGCCATCCGCGCCTCCTCGCGGGTCTCGCACCTGATTCTGGAGGGTCTCACCCAGAATACCCTGAAATGCGCCATCACCAACGCGGTGCGCGCCCTGCCCGTCGGGATTATCAAAGGCGTCGATCAACAGTTCACCGGCAAGGTGGACCGCATCGACAAGGACTTCATTTCCCACCTGATCAACGCCGACATCCTGCCGATCATCCAGCCGATCGGCTACGGCCCAGACGGCCGCTCCTTGCGCATTAACTCCGACCTGCTCGCCGCCGAGGTGGCCGAGGCGCTCAAGGCCTCCAAGGTGATTTATCTGACCCCTCAGGCCGGCTTGGAGATCAACGGCGCAGTCCAGCGCGACATCGCGGTGGATACGCTGCGGGCACTGATCAAAGAGCACCCCGAGCAGCTCAACGAGCTGTCGCGAAGCAAAGCCATGCACGCAATCCGCGCGATCGAAACCGGCGTGCCCCGGGTTCACATCGTCGACGGGCGCACCTTTGACGGGTTGATCAACGAGATCTTTTCGAGCGAAGGGGTCGGTTCGCTGATCTACGCGAACGATTACCAGCAGATCCGCAAGGCGACCAAGCGCGATGTGCGCTTTCTGTACAACCTGACCCGCCACGGGGTGAAACGGGAGGAGTTGCTCCACCGCACCCAGCAAGCGATCGAGAAAAATATCGACCAGTTCTACGTCTTCGAGATCGACGAGAACATCATCGCTTGCGTCACGCTCTACACCTATCCGGACAAACCGCAGTTGGCGGAGATCGGCTCGCTCTACGTGCTGCCGTTTTACCACAACCGCGGAGTTGGGCGGAAGATGGTCGATTACGCCTGCATGCGGGCCAAGGAAAAGGGGGCCACGACCATCGTCGCCCTCTCAACCCAGAGCTATTCGTTCTTCACCTCGGCGCTCGGCTTTGAGGAAACCGAGAAGTCTGCCCTGCCCGAGGCACGCTTAAAGGCTTACGACGAAAGCGGCCGGAACCCGAAGGTGTTGATCAAACAGCTGCGATAAACCGAGCGGAACGCCGAGCTCCAGCTCGGCTCCGAGGTTGTTTATCGACACAAAAAAGCCGCCGCAGAAAAGCTCTGTGGCGGCTGGTAAAAACGCCGCGCTCAAGCGCGGCGTTTTTGTGTGATTAACCGGCGACCTGCGTGCCGATGCTGTGGGTGGTGGCGTCGGCCGGCAGGATCACGCGATCGCACCAGTCGCCAAAGCCCTCGCCCTCGTTCCGCTCCAGCGCGTAACGCTTGATGATCGGGGTGAGGCGGGTCACGGCGTCGTCGATGGTGATGCTCGGCGAGAACAGGCGGTTGAGACGGGTGCCGTTGTAGGAGGCGCCCAAATACAGCGCGTACTTGTTGGGCGCCTTGCCGACAAACCCGATCTCGGCGAGGTAAGGACGGGCGCAACCGTTGGGGCA
>CAMBUJ010000097.1 GCA_945871005.1 Opitutus sp. GAS368
TATAATAAAAATCGCCCGACTTGGCGGTTACCTTGCAAGGGCGGGCGATCCGCCTCCAGGCAATATAGTTTTATGGCGCGGGCTCTCCCGCCTCGCTGACATCACACTCGGATTTGAAACCCGTGCCGGAATTGTGGGTAATTGAAAGGCTCGTGGGCCCTGTGTAATCAATCAGCCCGTGGCTCAGGGTTCCTCCCAAGCTATAGCGATCCATCACCGGGTATTTCCAGTTAAACGCGGTGCTGTAATTCCAGGCCACGGTGCGTTGATTGATGGAGGCATCGGCCTGACTTTGTCGACCCGCGGAGAACGAGAGCGAACCGGTTGTACGGCCGGTTTTTTTATTGAATTCCAGGGTCAGCGTGGGGTCGGAAAAGCTCTCGGCCGCGTTTTCGGCAAAGTCGGCGCGGGTCCACGACAATTCGCTATTCACCCCGATCAGCCCGGCATTGCGTATATAGTTCAACGCCACGGTTGTGGAGGTGATCAAGTCGCTTTTGCCCTCCGCCGCCGAATTGATATTGGAATCGAACCCGGTGGCGAGGGACCCGACCACGAATAATTCGTTGTGGCCCTCGGCGGATTTTACGAATGCTAATGCCTGATGAATGGCGAGATAAATAAATATCCCGGCGAGTCTAAGGGCGCGCCTGATGGACCGATGAAGCATGCTTAACGAAGCAGTGGATACGGGCCTTAGCGAACCACCGTCCGGGTGATCCGAAAGGGACTGACCGTATTGGGCCCGGGAATCGTGCCGGGTAATACTCTGACAGGAATCAAGCGCTCTTCGCCGGGAACTCCGGGTTTGACGACATCAAAGTAAACCGTGCGCCGCGCCATGGTGGACAAGTCGACCGGGTCTTTAATCAATTGCAGATCCCGTTCCGCGAGGGTCACCAGTTTAATCATCGCCGGAAGCGTCGGGGCCTGCCGGGTAATAATGGCCTGCTGGCCCACCTGCAGGGGCACGCCCACGCCTTTCAGGTCATCGCGAATCGTTAGCCTGCCCTCAACCAGTGATACGGTGGTCTGGGTGTCGGTCGCTTCGATAAAGAGTTTCCCTCCTTGTATGATAATTGAGCCGTGGCGGGTTTTCACGCTCATGGTGCTGCCGGCCGAAAACTTCGTGCAGCTAATCCCGAGGCCGCCTCGGGCGAGGAGGGCGTCGAAGTGGGACATGGAGGGCTCGGCATCCAAATCGGTTCGGTTCGGGGCAAAGCGGTCCTGCTGGAACCGGGTAATCAAAAGATTGGTATCGGGCGTAAAGGCCAGGCCGGTGCCATTCGATAAGACCACGCCGAGGCGCGCGTTGGACTGGGTTTCCACGGTCGCTCCCTGCGCGGCGTAAGCGGATTTGGCCGCCAGTGGTTCGATTTTGGTGCCCGTGTTGATGGAGCTAATTCCTTCGCTATCAGCGACAAAAAAGCGGCCGGTGGGGGGCTCCGGGGCGGGATCAGCGGCATGGACTAACCCGGTGAGCAGTAAGCCAAACAGCAGACCGAAACGGACCGGTCGAGTCGCGAGGGGCGGAGCGGTGACGGTTTTCATGGCTGGTGGTGACGCATGGGGTGCTGCGGCCAAGGGAGGCGCCGTTCCGAATTTTGGGGTATTCGGAGGGCGGAAAACTCCTAGGGTCTACACCCTAGGAGCAGGAGCGTGAACGGGGGGTTACTCAACCACAATGTTGAGGATTTTGCCCGGTACGAAGACGATGCGCTTGATGGTTTTGCCGGTGAGAAACGGGGCGCTGTCGGCATGGGCCAAGGCCAGTTTCATGGCGTCGTCTTGCTGCGTGCCGACCGGCACCGCCAACTCGGCGCGGCGCTTGCCGTTGACCTGCACGACCACCTTTTGCTCGGTCGCGACCAGTTTCGCCGGATCGTAGGTCGGCCACGCGGCGAGCTGGATCGACTGGGTGCCGCCGAGACGGGCCCAAAGCTCCTCGGTGATGTGCGGGGCCAGCGGGGCCAGGATTTGCAGGAACTGTTGCAGCGTCGCACGACTGACCCGCTCGGCTTTCTGAATCGCGTTAATGCAGATCATCATCTGCGAAATCGCGGTGTTGAAGCGCAGGCTCTCGATGTCCTCGCCGACCTTTTTGATCGTCTCGTGGAGGAGTTTGACCAACTCGGCGGAGTCGACCGAGGCGTCGTCGGAAATCTTGGGGTTAACCTCGCCCTCACGGCCGAGGCATTCGCGCCAGACTTTTTGCAGGAAGCGGTGCACGCCCTCGATGCCGTTGGGGTTCCACGGTTTCATCGCCTCAAGCGGGCCGAGGAACATCAGGTAAAGCCGCAGCGTGTCGGTGCCGTGGGTGGCGATGATGTCGTCAGGGTTAACCGTGTTGCCGCGGCTCTTGGACATCTTTTCGCCGTCTTCGCCCAAGATGATGCCTTGGTGGAAGAGTTTGGTGAACGGCTCGGCCTGGGGCACGACGCCGAGGTCGAATAGCACCTTGTGCCAGAAGCGCGCGTAGAGCAGGTGCAAGACGGCGTGCTCAGCTCCGCCGACGTAGAGGTCGGGCACGCCCCAGTAGGCGAGCAGCTTCGGGTCGGCAAAAGCCTGGTCGTTGCGCGGGTCGATGAAACGCAGGTAATACCAGCACGAGCCGGCCCATTGGGGCATCGTATTGGTTTCGCGGCGACCGCGAATCCACTCGGAGCCGGCGGGCTGCGCCTGGGTCGCGGGAACGGCCGCGCCGGTGGCGAGGTTGACCCAGACTTCGAGCCATTCGGTGACGTTGGCCAGGGGGCTTTCGCCGTTGCCGCTGGGCAGGTAGGACTGCACTTCGGGCAAGGTGAGGGGCAGGGCGGTGGCCGGCAGCGGCAGAGCAAACCAGGTGAGGTTGGTGGCAGCGTCGCGGTAGGTGACCGGCGCGGGCGGCAGATCGGCGGCGCGCACAGCGGCGGCTTTTTGGTAGTCGGCCTCGGTGACCCAGAGCACGGGGAACGGTTCGCCCCAGTAGCGTTGGCGGGAGAACAGCCAGTCGCGCAACTTGTAGTTAACGGTCGCCTTGCCACGGCCTTGCTCGGTGAGGTCGGCGGTGAGCTTTTGTTTGGCCTCGGCCCAGGGCAGACCGCTGTAGGCGCCGGAACGCACGAGGTGGCCGTCGCCGGAGTAGGGGAGTTTTACGGCGACCGACTCCTCGCCGGCCGCAGCCGGG
Source organism: Opitutus sp. GAS368 (assembly GCA_945871005.1). Classification (GTDB taxonomy): domain Bacteria; phylum Verrucomicrobiota; class Verrucomicrobiia; order Opitutales; family Opitutaceae; genus Rariglobus. The sequence goes on from CAMBUJ010000097.1 coordinate 3,167, forward strand.
GCGGCGGCAGGCTCGATCACTTGGATGATCGGCAGTTGGTATTGCACGGCGAACTCGTAGTCGCGCTCGTCGTGGGCGGGCACGGCCATGATCGCGCCGGTGCCGTAACCCATCAGTACGTAGTCGGCGATCCACACCGGCACGCGGGCGCCGTTGGCGGGATTGAGCGCATACGAGCCGGAAAACACCCCGCTCTTGTCCTTGGCCAGGTCGGTGCGCTCGAGGTCGCTCTTGCCGGCGGCCTTCTTTTTGTAGGCGTCAACCGCGTCGCGTTGGGCGGGCGTGGTCAGGGCGTTGACCAGCGGATGTTCGGGGGCAATCACCATGTAGGTGACGCCAAAAACCGTGTCGGGGCGGGTCGTGAAGACCTTGAGGTCGCCGAGCTCGGGCGCCTCGAGTTTAAAGAGCAGTTCGGCGCCTTCGCTGCGGCCGATCCAGGCCTCCTGCATGCGCTTGGTCGAGTCGGGCCAGTCCACGTCCTTCAAGTCGGCGAGTAGGCGCTCGGCGTAGGCGGTGATGCGCAGCACCCATTGGCGCAGGTTGCGGCGCTCCACGGGGAAGCTGCCAACCTCGGATTTGCCGTCGATGACTTCCTCGTTGGCCAGCACGGTGCGCAACTCAGGGCACCACCACACCGGACGCTCGTCGACGTAGGCCAGGCCCTTTTTGAACAACTGGAGGAAGATCCACTGCGTCCAGCGGTAATACTTCGGGTCGGTCGTATCGACCTCGCGCTCCCAGTCGTAGGAAAAGCCGAGGGCTTTGATCTGACGACGGAAGTTGGTGATGTTGTTCTGGGTGTTGGCGGCGGGGTGGGTGCCGGTTTTCACCGCGTGCTGCTCAGCGGGCAGACCGAACGCGTCCCAGCCAATCGGGTGGAGCACGTTAAAGCCCTTGGCGCGTTTGTAGCGGGCGATGATGTCGGTGCCGGTGTAGCCCTCGGGGTGGCCGATGTGCAGACCCGCCCCGGACGGGTAGGGGAACATATCGAGCACGTAGTATTTCGGCTTCGACGTGTCGTTGGTCGTGCGGAATGAGTGGTTTTCCTCCCAGAAGGTTTGCCAATGCGGTTCGATTTGGAGGAAGTCGTAGTCTTTGCAATGCGTTGCCATCGGATTAAACCCGCCACCGTGAAGGATTCCTTACTCCCGTCAATCACTCGAAAACTCCTATTGTGCGCCGTCGTCGTTCTGGCATGGACCGCGGTCTCCGAGGCGGCCGTATCGCGGGGTTTTACCCATCTGCTCGAAGCGGTCGTGCGCATCGACGTGCGCGAGGAATCGTTCGATTCGGGCGCCCGGCGTTTCTCGGCCGGCATCGGCTCCGGGGTTATCGTCTCGGACGACGGGCTGATTTTAACCAACGCGCATGTCGCCAGTCCGCGCTCGGTCGAGCTGTCGGTGACCTTGGCCAGCCTCGAACGGGTTAACGCCACGCTGGTCGGTTGGGATCACTGGACCGACCTCGCCCTGTTGCGCATCGACCTGGCCGAGGTGAAACGCCGCGGGCTTAAGTTTACCCATGCCGATTTCGCCAACTCTGACAAACTCTCGCCCGGCCAGACGGTGTATGCGGTGGGCACGCCGCATGGGCTCACGCGCACGGTTACCCGCGGGATCATTTCCAACAACCGCCGCTTCTTCGCCGACAACCGTGGCGTGAGGGGTTACGAGACGGGGCTGTTTAACACCTGGCTGCAAACCGACGCCGCCATCAATCCGGGCAACTCGGGCGGCCCGTTGGTCGATGAGCAGGGGCGCGTGGTGGGGATCAACTCGCGCGGCTACCTCGGCGCGGACAATCTCGCCTTCGCCATTCCCTCCAACATTGCCAAGCGGGTCGTCGCCGGGCTCACCGCCGAGGGGGCGATCACGCGCAGTTACATTGGGATCGTGCCGGGGGCGTTGCTCGACTTGGAGGGGTTTTACTCGCTCAAACAAAACACCGGCCTGCTGATCAACAGCGTGGATCCGGGATCGCCCGCCGCCAAGGCCGGGCTGCGCGGCGGCGACATCGTGCTCTCGATTAACGGGGCCCCCGCGGACGGCCGCTTCCCCGAACAGCTCCCGCCGATCCTCAACAGCATCGCCAGCCTGCCGGTGGGTTCGCCGGTGAAGTTGGTGGTCAAACGCGGCGAGCAAACCACCACCTCGGTGGTGGCCACCGAAAAGCTGGAAAGCCGCCAGGGCGAGGAGTGGGCCTTTGAAAAATGGGGGCTGACCGTGCGCAAAGTCTCCCGGGCCTATGCCCGCGAAAACCAGCTCGATGACGACACCGGCCTGCTGGTGATCGGCGTGCAACCAGGCTTCCCTGCCGCCGTCGCCGGGATGAGCCGCGGGGATATTATCACCAAGATCAATCGCGAGCGGGTCGCCTCCTTGGAACTCGCCAAACAGATGCACGCCGACTTTGTTGCCAAACCGGCGCCCAGCTTGTTCGAAACCGAAACCGACCGCCGCGTCTCTCTTTATATTCTCAAGCCATGATGCCTCGCCTTCGCCTCTTCCTCCTACCGCTCACGCTCGCGTTCGGGGCGGTCTGCGCAGCCGCGGCGGCCGACCTGCCGGCTTTGTTTGCCGAGAGGGCCAAATCAGTGGTGGCCGTCGAGTTTTTTACCGAGAGCGAGTTGGATCGGCGCCCGTCGATCACGGCCGCATTTGTGGCAGATGCGTCCGGCACGCTGGTGCTGCCGCGCGCGGCGATAAACACCTTTTTGCCGCCGTCCAAACTGAAGGATTTTCGCGTTTACCTGCCAGGTCGGCCGGTCAGCGAGTATGCCCAAGGCGAATACCTCGGCCAGGATCCGGTGAGCGGTTGGCACTTTGTGCGCGTGGAAGAAAAACTGCGCGCCAGCCTGGTGCCGGTGACCGCGTTTGCATCGGCGGCGGGGGCGGCGGAGCCGGCGATCGGCGAGGAGTTTTGGGGTATCGGGTTGCGCGGCAAAGATGAGGATTTTCGTCCCTATTTTATGGCCGGGCGGGTTTCGCACCTGCAAGAGATGCCGGAGCGCACCGTGGTCGCGCAGACCGAGGTCGCCGCCCCTGGGTTGCCGGTGTTTGCGCGCGATGGCGGTTTTGCTGGGGTCGCGGTCGGCGGGTTTGGTCAGTCGTTTATCCAGTATGTGCGCAACGAGCGCGGCCAGCCGGTCATGTTGGTCAACTCCGAGGAGAGCAGTGTTTTTCAAATCGCCGCCGATGTGACCCCGTGGCTCACGCGGATTCCGGCCAACCCGTCGGGGCGGCCGATCGCTTGGTTGGGCGTCTATGGGCTGCAGCCGATGGACCCGGAGGTCGCCACTTTTTTGAAGTTGGATCAACAATCCGGCTGCGTGGTGAGCGAGGTGTTGGAGGGCAGTCCGGCCGAGGCTGCCGGGGTGAAAAACCGCGACATCATCCTCGCGATCGATGGCCAGCCGCTACCCCGCTTTAAGCCCGATCGCGTGGTGGTCGGCTTCGTCGACCGCGACATCTCCCAGCGCAAGCCCGGTGAGGCGGTGACGCTCACGGTGTTGCGCGGCACCGAGCGGCTGGAGTTGAAGTCGACTCTGGTCGAGCAGCCCAAATTGTTGCGCGAGGCCGAGCGCACCTATTTCGAGCGCATTGGTTTTACCGCCCGCGAGTTTGTTTATGGCGACGGGATTATGCGGCGCGTGAAGCTCGCCGGGCGCAAAGGGGTGATCGCCAACTTTGTGAAAAACAACAGCCCGGCTGGTACGGCTGGACTGCAGCCCGACGACTGGATTCAGGAGGTCGACGGCAGTGAGGTGAAAACCTACGCCGAGGCCGTGGCCAAGTTGGCCGCCATCGAGGCCGACACCGCCCGCACCGAGTTTGTCCTGCTGACAAGCCGCGGCGGCGAAACCGCCGTGTTGCGGGTGAAACTCAAGTAACCGTCCTCGTCTTGCCCCGCCCGTCCTTCCGCACATAGTGACCGACTTCGACGGACCGCTTTACCGCCCACCAACCTTTATCGCTTTTTATGTTTACCGGCATTGTTGAAGAAACAGGCAAAGTCATCGCGTTTACCCGCGGCGCCGACTCGTGGAAACTGCAGATTGCGGCCGCGGTCGCGCTGCAAGACATCGCACTCGGCGACAGTATCGCTGTGAACGGCTGCTGCCTCACCGTGACCCAATTCGACGCGCACTCGGTGGGCTTCGACGTGCTGGAGGAGACCCGGCGCGTGACGAGCCTTTCGTCGATCGCCCCGGGGGCGGCGGTTAACTTGGAGCGGGCGCTGCGCTTTGGCGGGAAAATCGGCGGGCACTTCGTCACTGGGCACGTCGATGGGCTGGGCGTGATCGAGGTGTTCGAGCCGCGCGGGGCGGACCATTATTTGCGCGTGCGCGGCCCGGCCGGCCAGGGGCGTTACCTGATTCACAAAGGCAGCATCACTATCGATGGCATTTCGCTGACCGTGGCCGAGGTCAGTGGCGACACGTTTGCGGTGTGGCTCATTCCGACCACCATCCAGGTGACGAATCTGAGGGAAAAGCAGGTCGGCGCGCCGGTTAACTTGGAGTTCGACTTGCTCGGCAAGTACGTCGAGAAGCTGCTCGTCGCTCCCCAGCGTTGACCCCAATCCATGCGCGCCGCGCTCCTAGCACTGACCGAAGAACTCAAACGCCTGAAAACCACAGGCGTTTCCACGGTGCCCGTCTCGGCGGAGAGCCTGGCGGCCTTGCGCAACGTGGTGGCGGCGCACGCCGCCAAGTCGTTGGCCGCCGCAGTGGGCTATCCTGTTTTGGTGGCTCCGGCGGCTCAGGAGGGGGCCGTGAAAACCCGTCCGCCGAGCGGCGCCCGCGAACCGGTGGCTCCGCCCCCCGCGATGGCCAATTCGCCGGCTGCCGTAACGCCTCGGACCGCGCCAGCGACTCCGACTGCGGCCTCCGTGTCCGCACCCGCAGCACCCAAAGCCAAAGCCAAAGCCGCGCCGGCATCCCTGCTCCCGCCGCCCCCGGTCGTCCATTTACCGGCAGGGGATAAAGCCACGCGTTGGGCTTGGTTGCGCGACCAAGCACTCAATCACCCGGTGGCCCTCGCCCAGATTCGGCCGGGTAAAAAAGTCGTGTTCGGGGTCGGTTCACTCGATGCGAAAATCCTCTTCGTGGGCGATGCCCCGGGTCCGGAAGAGGAGGTTCAGGGTGAGCCGTTTTTTGGGCCGGCCGGTCAGTTGCTCACCAAAATGATCCTCGCGATGGGATTAAAGCGGGAGGATGTCTACATCACCAACCTGATGACTTGGCGTCCGCAGGTGCCGACCGTGGCGGGATTGGAGCAGGTCGGCACGCGCGACCTGACGGCCGAAGAGATTGCGTTTGGTCTGCCCTTCGTCCGCGCCCAAATCGAGGTGGTGAACCCGGATTTGATCGTGGCGCTGGGGGCGACGGCGGCGAGGGGGCTGCTCGGTGTGGGCAGTTTCAAGGCCTTGCCCGAGGTGCGTGGACAGTGGCAGTCATTCGTGGGTAAGCCATTGATCGTGAGCTATCACCCCAGTTATTTGCTCCGCCAGGAAGCCTCCGGGGCGACGGCCGAGCGCAAGGCCAAACGCGCCACCTGGGAAGATCTCTTGAAAGTCATGGAACGTGCTGGACTGACGATCTCCACTAAACAACATGCCTATTTCTTAGACAAATGAAACGACTCCTTCTTTTGGGAATCAGCCTTACTCTCTTTGGTGGTGCGGCCAGCCAAGCGGCTGACGTGCCCTTCGACTTCGAGGTGCTGCAATACCGCGCCAAAGTCCTCGCAACCAAGCCCTACGCTGAACGCGCCAATCGCGTGCCGGAGTCCCTCCGCAAGCTCAGCTACGATCAATATCGTGACCTGCGCTTCAATCCTCACGCGGCCTGGGGCCGGCGCGATCGGCTCCCCTTCCAGCTCCAGTTCTTCCATCCCGGTTTCATTTACAACCGTACCGTACTAATTTCCGAGGTTATTGATGGCCAGGCGGATATGATTCGTTACAACAAGAACCTGTTTAATTTTGGGGCCAACAAGGACCTTGGTGAGATCCCCGGCGACATGGGTTTCACCGGTTTCCGCGTTCACACGGCGCTCAATAACAGCGAGTACCTCGACGAGTTGGCCGTGTTTCAGGGGGCGAGCTACTTCCGCGCCTTGGGCAAGGGCATGCGCTACGGACTTTCCGCCCGCGGACTGGCGCTCAATACCGCCGAACCCGGTGGCGAGGAATTTCCTGTGTTTGATGAGTTTTGGATCGAGCGTCCCAGTGATAAATCGAAGTCGATCACGGTTTACGCGCTCTTGGATAGTGTCAGCGTGACGGGTGCGTTTCGCCTCATCATCACCCCAGGCGATGCCACGGTGATGGAGGTGAAGAGCGCGATTTATCGGCGCAAGGACGTGGCCGTATTTGGTGTTGCCCCGCTGACCAGCATGTTCTGGTTTGGTGAGAACAGTACTAAACTTAACGATGATCTTCGCCCTGAGGTGCATGACTCCGATGGGTTGCTTGTGCAGCGTGGTAACGGCGAGTGGATCTGGCGTCCTCTCACGAACCCCAAATCCATTCGTGTGGCGGCTCTCGGCGATGACAACCCCAAGGGATTTGGCTTGGTTCAGCGTGACCGTAAATTTTCCTCCTATGAAGATTTGGAGGCGCATTATCATGAGCGGCCCAGTGTCTGGGTGGAGCCGCTTGGCGCCTGGGGGCCTGGCGACGTCCGTCTGGTGGAGTTGCCTACGCCTAATGAAACCGAGGACAATATCGTCGCGTTTTGGGTTCCCGCCAAGTTGCCGCCCTTAAGTGAGCCGGTCTGCTTTGAGTATAAATTGCATTGGTTCCAAGAGGGCAAACCGGGCGCGCGCACCCCGCCAGCGGGTTATGCCATTGCCACCCGGGTCGGCCGCTCGGCCACGCAGGAATCAGACTTGATCCGCTTCTGGGTGGATTTCACCAGCAACTATTTAAACAACCAGCGAGCCTTGCCTGAAATTGATGCGGAAATCACGGTCGGGGCTGGGGCAAAGCTCATGCACAAAAGCGTGGAGAAAAATCCCTATAATGGCACTTGGCGGGTGGCCTTTGCGATTAAGCCCGATGGCTCGGGCACCCCGGTTGAGCTGCGGTGTTACCTGAAAAAACCTCCGCATCACCTGAGTGAAACCTGGAGTTACTTATGGACCCCGTAGACGCCTCGTTACCCTCTTTTCGTCCTCGCACCGGGACGATGGAGGCGTGGAATGCGGCCTATGTTCGGGTAGAAGATTACCTGCGGGCCCATCGTATTCATAACCGACTGCACCAGAGTCGGTTGATCCAAGCCGCCCTCGAGCGGGCGGCCCAGCGCCACGCCACCAATCCGAGCCTTGATCCGACCACGCTGGCCGCCGAGGAAGTCGAGACGATGATGGATCAGTGGTTCGCGGACGTTTTGGCGATTACAAATCGCGAGCATCAGCGCATCGCGATTGAGGGGCGGGTGGCTCTGCTGCTTTGCGACGGTCCGCAGCAGTGGCCGTACGCATTTCTCGATCCGAGCAATATGCCGGCGGACTTTACTATCGCGATGCGCGCCAGTTCGATCAAGGCTGGGCCGGACATGACGGTGTCGAGCATGGTGCCGCGCGACATCGATCTGGGCCCAATCACGGAGGCCGCCGGCGAGACTTTGGAGCGGATGGAAAAATGGCCGTTGCTGCGCATGGTTCTACTCTGGGCCTTATTCCTTGGGGCACTTCTTGGTATCTTTTCTCTTACCCGCTAATGTCGACGAAAACGCCGATGCCTACGCTGCATCAATTTATTAGCCTGAAGCGACTGAGCCGACGTCGAGCCTGGTTTTACTCCTTGGTGCTTCTGCTCACCAGCGTGGCCACTTGGTTCATGGCCGATTTGCTTTGGCGTAATGATAAAATCAACGGGATCGAGTGGGTATTATTGATCCTGTTTGTGATTCTCTTTGCCCAAATCGCGGTGGGTTTTGTCACAGCCATGCTGGGCTTTTATGTGATTAATCGCGGCGGTGATCGCCAGCGGATCACCCGTACGGTGGACTGGGATCACGAGGATGTGCCGCTGGCTAGCACGGCGATTGTGATGCCGGTATTCAACGAGGATGTCAGTCGGGTTTTCGAGGGCTTGCGGGTGATGTACCGGTCCTTGCAGGAGACCAAAAAAATCGAGCATTTCGACTTCTTTATTCTCAGTGACTCCAACAAGCCCAACCAGTGGATCCAGGAGGAGATCGCTTGGGTTGAGCTATGTAAGCAGGTCAATGGGTTTGGGCGCATTTTTTACCGGAAGCGCCGCCATCAAATTAATAAAAAATCGGGTAACGTGGCTGACTTCCTCCGGCGCTGGGGAAAGCGGTATCGCTACATGTTGGTACTTGATGCCGATTCAATCATGACTGGCGAGGCGATGGTTAAACTCGTCGCCATGATGGAAAAGAATCCACAGGCAGGCCTGATTCAAACCGCCCCGCGGTTGGCCTATGGTGAGTCGCTTTATGCGCGCATGCAGCAGTTTGCTAATCGCCTGTATAGTCCGATTTTTCTGGCGGGCTTAAATTACTGGCAGCAGCAGGATGGTAATTATTGGGGCCATAACGCAATCATCCGCGTGCAGCCCTTTATTGATCATTGCGCCTTACCTGACTTGCCCGGCACTGAGCCTTTTGGTGGGCGTATTCTTTCCCACGATTTCGTCGAGGCCGCGCTCATGCGTAAGGCTGGATGGCAGGTCTGGCTGGCTCATGATATTGAGGGCACCTATGAGGAAGGTCCGCCCACGTTGATTGATAGTGCCAAACGCGATCGTCGCTGGTGCCAGGGGAATTTACAGCACGCCTGGCTCATCGCCGCACGGGGGTTCCGCCCAGCCAATCGGTTCCATCTCCTGATGGGCGTCATGGCCTACGTTTCTTGCCCACTCTGGCTGCTGTTTTTGGTGTTCAGCACAATCCATGTCTTTAATCA
>CAMBUJ010000098.1 GCA_945871005.1 Opitutus sp. GAS368
CCCTGGCTGGAGATTGGCCGCACCGAATTGCTCAAAGAACACGGCCTGCCCTACCGCGACTTGGAGGCCGAGGGTTTTTTCCTGCCGGTGGTGGAAGTCAGCCTGCGTTACCTGCGTCCGGCCAAATACGACGACACGGTGGTGATCACTACGGTATTGAAGGAAAAGCCTTCCTTGCGCATCCGCATGGAGTATGAACTCCACCGCGGCGACGAGCTCATCGCCACCGCCTCGAGCCTGCACGTCTTCATCGACCGGGCCGGCAAACCGGTGCGCCCGCCGGCGGCCTTCGCCGCGATCATGCAGCGGGTGTTCGGGTGATCGACCTCGGCTGGTCGATTGGGATCGCTAGCTATCACCGCCTAAGAAGTACCTGCCGCCAGGGTTGCGCCCCCCCAACATTAGGGGCGTAGCCACATTTCGGCTCAAGTTGCCGCGCTTTTAGCCGATATAAGGACCACTTCCCACCTCTGCGGTGACTGTTTCCGCAATCCCATCTGCCCCCCGTTAAATGCCATGAATAAACTCACTCTCGGCCGCCGGATCGCCCTCGGCTTTGCCTGCTTAAGCCTCATCACCGCAAGTATTGGCCTAGTCGCCCTTCATACATTCCATGACGTGGATAAGGAGGGGAAAGACCTCGTCAACGGCCCCCTTTCGATCGTCCAAATCAACAAGGTGATCAGCGAAAACTATAAATTGGTCTATGAGCACTTCCGCTCGACTCAACAGGCCGAGATCAGCGCCAAAATCGCCAAAAACAAAGACTCCATCAGCGGCTTCATCACCAACTACGATGCCTCGATCAACGATCCGGCCACCCGCATGATCTTCGAGCAGTTCAAAAAAGACCGCGCTCTCTTTGTTAAAGAATTTACCGCTGTTTTAGAGCTGAGCTCCGCCGGCAAGCAGGCCGAAGCCAAAGAACTGGCCTCCGGAACGATGGATTCGCTCTACGCTGATATTAACGTCCAACTGAATGCCCTCGGCCAGTTAAACCAAGCCCGACTGATCGACGACATCTCCGCCATCATGACCGACGTGGACGTTGGCAAAAAGATGATTGGCGCCGGCTTGGCCGCAGCCCTCATTCTCTCCCTGATCATTGCTGGTTTTATCATCCGCACGATCAATCGGGCCCTCACCACCACCACAGAATCGATCACGCACGGCGCGTCCAAGGTGGCCGCCTCAGCCGGGCAAGTGGGCGCCTCCAGCCAAGCGCTCGCCGAAGGGGCCAGCGAACAAGCCGCCTCGTTGGAGGAAATCAGCTCCTCGCTCGAAGAGCTCAGTAGCATGACCAAACGCAACGCCGAGAACGCCCAGTCCGGCAAAAACGCCGCCAACCAGGCGCGCAGCGCCGCGGAAACCGGCGCGGCCGAAATGGAGCGCTTACAGGCCGCGATGAACGCGATCCAGCAGTCCTCCACCGACATTTCCAAGATCATCAAGACCATCGACGAGATCGCCTTCCAGACCAACATTCTCGCGCTCAACGCCGCGGTCGAGGCCGCCCGTGCCGGCGAGGCCGGAGCCGGCTTCGCAGTGGTGGCCGATGAGGTGCGCTCGCTTGCCCAGCGATCAGCTTTAGCCGCCCGGGAAACCGCCGACAAAATCGCCGACGCCACCACCCGCAGCACCCAAGGGGTCGAACTCACCGTACGGGTGGCCTCCGGGCTCCAGCAAATTCTGGAAAAGAACCGCGAGGTTGACCGCCTGATTACCGAAGTCGCCACCGCCTCCAACGAGCAGAGTGCGGGGCTGGCCCAAATCAACACCGCGGTCAGCCAGATGGATAAAGTCACCCAGGCCAACGCCGCCAGCGCCGAGGAAACCGCCTCAGCCGCCGAAGAGCTCAATGCGCAATCCGCCGAGCTCAGTAGCTCCGCCGAGCAACTGGCGCTGCTGGCGGGGATGAAGTCAGCCTCGAGTCAGTCGGCCCCGCAGCCCGATGCAGCTCTAGGTGCCGCTCCCGACCATCCGAGCCCTCACCGGCAGGACGGCCCAACGGCCGCCAAAACCGAACGCCATCCCGCCCCAGTAAAATCGGTGCGCTCGGCGGCCCCTGCCGCCCCCCACTCCAGCGGCGAATCCCTAAGTTTTCGCGATTAGGCCTCCGACGCCCCTGGTGATCGGGCAAAAGTAGCGCAGGCGTCCTGCCTGCTTTTGCTTTTTCAAAACCGAAGCAGACTGGAAGTCTGCGCTACTTTAACCGACGCGCTAGGCGCCCCCGCCAGATGTGTACGACCAACACCGCGGGGAACGCGCCCCCCAGCCCGAGGTGAACCCAACTGGCCAGCGCCCGCCCCGTTTCCGAACCGACGTAATAAAGCGCATAGCCGCTCACGATCAGCCCGCCGCAAAACGCGACCATGCCCACCCCAGTGAAGCGGTTGCGCCCGGCCCGCCAAGCCGCGCGCACATGCCCGCCGAGCAGCGTGCCCAACACCAGGAGCGCCACCATCGCACCCGCCCCGTGCAAACGCAGCAGCCAGGGATTCCACGGGTGCGGCGTCGGACCGAATTCCGTCTCCACCCCGCCCCAGCGGTGCAGGATCCACCAGACCACACCGGTGAGAAACAGCACCGAAAAAGTACCGTGCAACCACCAGCGTTGCCCCCTACCCAGCCTGAAACGATTACGCGACATGGTCGTGGTTAAAAAGAGATTCCGTCTCCGCGCCAAGCCACTCCGCCCGGCCGTCCGCAGCCACAACCACCGCCCGTGCCTGATACCGGGACAACAACCCGGTTAACGAAAACCCCGTCCCCGCCGGCTCGCCCGCCACCACCACGCCGCAGGTGTCCGCCGCGCTGCCAGCGCCCCGGCCCTCAGCCCAGGCGCTGGCGACCACTTTGGTCAAGCCATCGGCCAGCCACGCCGAACGCGCCCACACGCTGATGCTCACCCCATGGCCGCAGGCCTGGCCGGTGCGCGGATCGACCAACGCCCCCACCGTCCTCCCGCGCCACTTCCGGGCGCTGTAGGTGAGCGCCGAGGTGGCCAGGGCTCCGTCGCGCAGTCCTCCCAACGCAAAAAACGCCCCGGGCTGACCCGGATGCCGCACCTGCACCGGCGCCGTCCAGTCGCCGAACACACGTAAATCGCCCCCGGCGTTGACCAGCCCGCGGGTGACCCCGGCCCGGCGCAACACCGCCACCGCCCGGTCCACCGCGTAACCTTTGGCCACCCCACCCAAATCCAAAATCATCGGGCCGGGCAACCGCACCCGTCCGCCGGCGGCAAACTCCAACCCCGCGCTGCCCCGCGCCACCACGGAGCGCGGAACTGCCGGGCGGGGGCGCGGCAACAGCCCCCAGCTTTGCAGGCGCGGGGCCACCGCCGCGTCGAAGCGACCCGTGCTCGTCCGCGCCAACGTCCGGGCGTGGCGCAACACGGTCGCACTCAGCGGATGCACCGTCACCCACTCGCTCGGCCCGGCTTGGTTCAGCCGCGCCAAATCACTGGCCGGATCATGAAAACTCAGTCGTGCCTGCACGACTTCGATGGCGGCAAAAGCCCGCGCCACCGCCCGCGCCAGGCGCGCCGCCGGGACTCCGCCGGCGGTAATTTCCACCAGCGTCCCCAGGAGCGGCCGGGCCCGCCGCAGTTCAGCGCAGGACGGGCGCGGCCGAGGGGACTGCGAGAGCGATTTCATAAATGGCGAGCAGGCGTTTCACGCCTTCCATCACATGCCGGCAGGACAAGGTGGCACCGGTGATGTTAGCAATGTCCTCATCGAGCCGCAGGGGCGAGACGCTGGTTTTTCCGGCAAACTGGGCCCGCCATTTCGGCGTGGTGATTTGCCCACCGTAGGCTTCGCGGTAGCTGAGGATTTCAACCCCGCGCACCGCCCCTGCCGCGTCCAAGCCCACCGCATAGGTGATAAACTCGTGCTTACCCAACACCTCATCGACGAAGAACCAGCCGCCCCCGGTCACCGCCCACACCCGCACGGAAGACGAGCGCAGTTTCACCCCGCTTTTTTGAGCAACCACCTTGGCCTGGGCCGGCGAAAGCTGGAGCGGAACGGCAACCAAGGTCGCACCGGCAAAAAACACCTGCTGAGCCTGCTCCACCGAAAGGTAATCGGTGGCATAGCCGGAGGTGCTCGCAACCAGCGCGGTGGCGGCAGTGAACAGGGGTGAAAGGCGCATCGGCTGGCGGCTTAGAAGTGGAAGCCCAACTTGAGCCGGACCATCAGCGCCTCGTAGTTGTGGAGGTTGCGCGAGTCCTTGTTTTCCGGCCAACCGGTGATCTGCGGCAACACCGCCAAGGTGGCCCACCAGCGGGCGTTGGCGTAGTGGACATTCGGGCCGAAAAAGAACGCGTTTTCGCTCATCTCATCGAGGTGCATTTGCGTATAGGCTGACTTGTAAAGGCCCTCAACCCCGGCAAACCAGCCGGGCGCAAAACGGTAACTGACCCCGCTGCTTGCCTCCAGCTCCAGTTCGCTCGCCCACTCCCCGTGGCTCGAACCGCGCCCGAGATCCTGCTCGCGCTCAAACTCCGCCCCCAAATTGGTCGACCAAATCAGGGTGTCGCCCAAAAAGTTGCGCTGTAAAATCAGCTTCGGCTCCAGAAAATAGATGTCCTCGCGCTTGCCGCTGCGCCCGCTGTAGCGCTTGTAGCCAGGCTCCAGATAAACGGCCACGCCCCAGCCTCCGCGCTCGGCGCTGCGCAGGTTGTATTTCACGGAAACCTGAGCCCCGTTAAAACCCGTCTGGTTGCGATCGGTGGTGCCGGGAACCCCGCTGATGTCGTGGTCGATGGCATTGAGGTAAAGCGAGCCTTGGAGCTTGTCGGTAAAGCCGTGCTCGAACTCGGTCTGGATATCGAGGGCTGAGTAGGAACCGGCCGCCTTACCGGTGCGCGAGGTGACGATCTGGTAGATTTCCGAGGCACCCTTGGGCAAGGTGTCAGCCCCGTAGGTGAACCCGAGGGCGTTTTCATCAGCCTGAAGTGAGACCGGGGCCAACCCGGCAACGCAGCTGAACGCAAGAGCCGCCAGCCCGCAAAGACGCGGCCGAGCAGAGTTAAGAAAGCGTGAAGTCATCATAGAATTAAGGTGAGATCGCGACCCAATCTCACCAAGAATCAATGGCAAGCCAAATTTGATTCCGAGTCTCAATTTCAAGGGAGGGCGTTAACCTCTGCCCGTCCTGAGTGAATCGACACGGGCGCTCCGTTCGGTGGTCCCGGCACTCCGAACGGAGCGATCGAGTGCTCAGCGCCAGGTGCGCCCCACCCTGAGCAGCTCACGCTCAGAGCCACCCGACCTGTGGCTCGGACGTGAGTCCGGGGCTCCGGGACGCGAGCGAGGCGCAGAACCCAAACCAGCTGATATTAGCCGTGGTTTTTTGCGGCTTTCGGTGGGGTAGCCAAGGTCTGCCGAACCATCATCTGGGTGACCGCGGCCCGGGGCCGGGTAAACGCCCAGGCGCGGGTGCGTGTGTCCTCAAACACCGTCACCACCGTTTCCACCAGCGGACACCCAGCATCACGGCAGGGGGTCTCGCTGACCGTGACCATGACCGGTTCGGACAAACCGAGGGCGGCGCGGGCCCAGCGTTTGATCGCCGCCGCCTCTTCAGGATTAAGCGCGGGCTCCGGCGCGTCCGATTCGGGAATAAAGCGGTGCATGGACGACAATTCAGCGACTCGGCGGCGAGCGGAGGCCCGCCGCGTCGCTCAGGCTTGGCACTTCAGCACGTAAACCACTCCCTTTTCGCTGCCGACGGCGAGCAACTGGTCGTCGGGCGACCAGGCCAGTTTGGTCGCCGGGGTGGGCATTTTCACAGTGGCACGCAACGGTTTGGGTCGTTCAGGGCTCCAGAGCTGGACCACCCCGTCAGCGCTGGCGGTGGCCAGCAGACCGTGGCTGTTTTGAAAGGCCACCGCACAGACCTTGGCCTCGTGCGGCAACATGATCGGTTCGCGTCCCTCGGGACCGCCGCCGGTGCAGTCCCACAAGCAGGCATCTTGGCCTCCACCGGTGGCCAGCCAGTGCGATTCACGGTCGAAGGAGAGCTCCTTCACTTTGCTCTCGTAGCCGCTCATGTGGAACTCGTCGTTTTGCTCGGGCAGCCAGAGGTGCACGCTCGGATCCTGGTTGCCAGAGACCAGCCAGCGGTTGTCAGGGGACCAAACCAGGGCGTGAATGCCGTTGGAGTAGGCGAACTCCTTTTGGGCTATAAAATCATCGGCATCCCACAAACAAACCCCGCCAAAGTAGGCCGAGGCGAGGCAACCGCCCGCCGGCTGCCAGGCGATCGCGCTAATGGTTTTGGGGGCCGGCGCGAAGGAATGCAGGGTCGAGCCGTCGGCGCGCAGCAGCGCAAGCTGACGACCAGCGGCGACCGCCAGGCTGGCCCCAGCGGAGCTGGGGATCTGAGATTTGAGATTTGAAATCTCAGATAGCCGATCCGCGGCCCCAGCCGCTCCGGAGTTTTGAGATTTCAGATTTGAGATTTCAGATGCGGCGTCGGCGCCCGGGCCGACGCCGCCGCGCCAGGCGAGGTGCTCGATCCAAGCCCCGCCCACCTCAGCCGAGGCCGTGTGCTGACCGGTGGTAGCGTCCCAAAATTTAACCTTGGCGTCCTGCCCGCCGCTGGCGAGCAGCGGTTGCGTGGGGTGCCAGGCGAGGCAATTGGTGCCGTCGTCGTGGCCGGGCAAGTCGGTGCGGGCGCCGTCAGCGGCCGCGAACAGGGAAACCTGCCCGGAAGAGGCGGCGGCGGCCAGGCGCGTCCCGTCGGCCGACCACCCGAGGTCGATCACGTAGTCTTCGAGCTGGGCGGCCCAGTGTTTGGTGAGTTGCATGGACGGCAATCAGGTCAAGCAGGCCTTAAAACCTTCGGTCAACGCGGTGCGATCGAGGTTTTTACCGATGAAGACCAGCGTGTTGGTGCGCGGCGCCGTGCCCCACGGGGTGTCGAACTTGGCGTCGAAGAGCATGTGTACGCCCTGAAACACCATGCGGTTGGGCGAACCTTTAACCGACAGCACGCCCTTGCAGCGGTAGATGTCGTTGCCCTTGGTTTTTAACAATTCGCCGATCCAGTCGTTGAGCCGCTTGCCGTCGAGGTCGCCGGGGGTGGTGATGCCCACCGAGGTGACCGCATCGTTATGCGTATGGGCCGGCGCAAAATCCTGCTGCCAGGACGGTTTTACGGTGTCGCCCGCCACCTCGATGTGGAAAGCGATCTCCCCGTGCTGCTCGTAGGCCACATACAGTCCGGCCGTGGCGATTTTTAAGCCAAAACGGGCATATCCTTCGGTCAACTGCAGGCGGTGCAAGGAGGCGCCCGGCAGCACCGTATCGCCGGCCTTGAGCACGCTTTCCCAATCGGCAAACACGTGCACGGCCGCCTCGCGGGCCGCATCGAGGTCTTTGGCCTCGAGCGACTTGACCGGCATGATCACCAGGTCGAGTTCATTTTCGGTCCCATGATCATGGCCGCAATCGTGAGCATGGGCGTGATCGTGACCGCATTCCTCGCCGGGGGCGTGACCGATTTCGATCTGGTGCTCGCCGGCGGGCAGCGCGTAGGCGCCGGCCCACTCAAACGGATAGGTGGGTTCGAGGAACTGGGGGTTCAACTCGGTGGCGCGCGAGAGGTTAAACCCGCCCACGTTGAGCACGTGCTTGAGGTCGATCGCGGCATTCTGCGTGCGGTGGATTTTGGCCGCCGCGTTCATCTTGTGGATGCGCTTTTCGAGGAGGTCGAGGTCGGCGGGAGCAACGAGATCAGTCTTGTTGAGGATAATCACGTCGGCGAAGGCGATCTGCTTCTGCGCTTCGTCGGCGTCATCGAGGTGGAGCAGGATGTGTTTGGCGTCCACCACCGTGACAATGCTGTCGAGGCGGTAACGGGCGCGCATCTCGTCGTCGGTGAAAAAGGTCTGCGCAACCGGGCCCGGGTCGGCCAGACCCGTGGTCTCGATGAGAATGCCGTCGAGGCGGTCCTTGCGCTTCATCAGGCGGCCAAGGATGCGGATCAGGTCGCCGCGCACCGTGCAGCAGATGCAGCCGTTGTTCATTTCAAAGAGCTCCTCCTCGGAGCTGATGACCAACTGGTTGTCCACGCCGACCTCGCCGAACTCGTTTTCGATCACGGCGATTTTTTTGCCATGCTGCTCGGTGAGAATGCGGTTGAGCAAGGTGGTCTTGCCGGCACCGAGAAAGCCGGTGAGTACGGTGACGGGAATGGGCGCGGGCGCGGCGGTGGACATGGGCGGATTAGAGTAGGTTAAAAAAAAGGGACGTTGGCGGCCAGTGGTGCGGGCTAACGAACTCGACGGTAGCAGATGCGTCAAGGGGTGCGGTGCGCTCGCTTGCCTGCGAGCACAAAAAAAGCCGCGCCGAAAATCGGCGCGGCCTTGGGGTTTTACGGGGAGCGGAGTCGCGCGGGGCGACTTAGATCACCACGCGCAGCTGGATGGAATCCACCAAGCGCTCGGCGGTGATCATGTCGGTGGCGACGATGAGCTTGTCGCCGACCTTGACGTGGCCGGTCTTGGTGAGGAGGGCGAGGGCGCCTTCAACCGTGCGGTTGGGGTGGGCTTGGTGCTCGAGCAGGAACGGCTCGACGCTGCGCAGCAGACGGAGCTGGCGAAGGGTTTCCACCGAGTTGGTCATCGCGTAAATCGGGGCCAAGTTAGGACGGAGCGCGGCGAGACCACCGGCCATGTTACCCTGGCGGGTGAAGGTCAGTAGGCCGGTGTCGGGCATCTGGTGGGCGAGCTGAACGGCGGCATGGAGCAGCTTGAGCTTGTCGCCTTTGACGAAGGTGGGCTCGGCAAACACGAACGGGCCTTCCTGCTCGATGCGGCGGGCGATGCGGTCGAGGGTTTGCACGCACTCGAGGGGGTATTTACCCACGGTGGTCTCACCGGAGAGCATCACGCAGTCGGCTTTTTCGTAAACGGCGTTGGCCACGTCGGTGATTTCGGCGCGGGTGGGCACCGGGGAGGAAATCATCGATTCGAGGGTGTGGGTGGCGATGATCACCGGCTTGCCGGCGTTGAAGCAGGCTTTGACGGCGCGGCGCTGGATGACGGGCAGGTCTTCCAGCGGGCACTCGATGCCGAGGTCGCCGCGCGCCACCATCAACGAGTCGGTTTCGTTGATGATCTCGTCGAGGTTGGCGATGGCGGTCTGATCCTCGATCTTGGAGATGATCTTGGCCTTGGAGTTGTGATCGGTGAGGAATTTGCGCAGCTGAACGATGTCCTGGGCTTCGCGCACAAACGAGAGGGCAACGAAATCAATGCCTTCCTCAATGCCCACGAGGGTGTCGAGGCGGTCCTTCTCGGTGAAGGCGGGCAGGTTCACTTTGACGCCAGGCAAATTGATGTGGCGGCGCGAGCTGAGCGCACCGGGGGTGAGCACTTTGCAGCGGATGTGGTTGTCCTGCTTGTCGAGCACCTCGAAGCGCATCAGGCCGCTGTCCACCAAGACGATGTCACCGATTTTGATGTCGTTGACGATGTCCTTGTAGTTGACGTTGACCGAGCGGATTTCCTCGCCGCCCTCGCGGTCGCCGGGCTTCACGGTGAAGTCAAAGGTCTCGCCGACCTTCAGCTCGATGGGGGAGTCAACGTCGCCGGTGCGGATCTCCGGGCCCTTGATGTCCATCATGATGGCGATCTCGCGTCCGACGCGCTTAGAAACGGCGCGGATGCGGCGGATGACCATGCGGGTCCACTCATGGTTACCGTGGGCCATGTTCAGACGGGCGACATCGGCCCCGGCAAGGATGAGCTTTTCGAGCATTTCCTCGGTCTGGGACGCGGGCCCGAGCGTGAAGATGATCTTGGTGCGGCGAAGGGAGGGAGCGGTTGGCATAAGTGGGCATAAAGGCCGCCCCGCCTAGCAGTGGTCAACTCTTCTTGTTAACGGGGCGCGGGCTCAGCGCGCGCCACTCGGGCCTAGTGAAGCCGCTTATAGCTGGCAGAGCGCACTGCCACCCCCGGAGGCGACGATGTTAAACTGACAACTCAGGCGCGCGCGCAGGCCGACGAGGGCCGCTTCGATGGCGGGGGCGCTGTTGCAGTCACCCGAAAGGTGAATGAAGAAAACCTGCCGCCAGCGCGGGCTGGCGACCGCTTCCAGGAGTTCGCGCATTTGCTCGTTGGACAAATGCCCATGGCGGCCGGCGATGCGCTGCTTGGTCGGCCAGGGGCGTTTCATGTCGGCGTCGAGCAGGCGCGGGCAGTGGTTGCTCTCCACCACGACCACATCGACGTCACGGATGCGCTCGTGGAGGTGCTGGGGCGCGTGGCCCAGATCGGTCAACCAGGCCAGCCGACGCCGCGGGGCCAGCAAGTCGCCGTCGTGCCCGTGCGAAAAGGTAAAGCCCACCGGTTCCTGGGCGTCGTGAGGCACGTGAAAGCTCTCGATTTCCAAGTCGCGAAAGGCGAACCGCGCACCGGTTTCGAACAGCCGCCAGTCCACCTTGTGGTCGAGTTTGGCCTGCACGGCGCGGGCGGTGGCGGCGTTGGCAAAGACAGGAATGTGGGGAAATTTCTTCAACCCATCGATTCCGGCCGCATGGTCGCCGTGCTCGTGGGTGAGAAACACCGCGTCGATCTGCTCGAGGGATTCGTCGGCGTCGTGGAGGAGTTGGCGGAGTTTGCGCTGGGCGAACCCGGCGTCGATGAGCACGCGCGCCTGGTCGGTGCGGAGCACGGCGCAATTACCCGCACTGCCGCTGCCGAGGATTCTGAAGCACATCGCCATAGACCGTGTGATCAAGCCCCGCCCGCTGCCCCGCGCAAGGGGCGATTTTCCAGCGCCAAGCAGCCCCGCCCCTCCGACTCGTTCTCGTTCTTGTTCTCTTACTCGTTCTCGTTCCGGCCGAATTAATCCCCCCAGCCCGTGAATTGACCGCCGGAGATTTATCCTCACGGTTCAGCCCCTCATGCCCAAGAAATCCGTTCCCGCCCCCTCCCCCGCTCCGGCCCTGCGTCCGCTGCGCGGCACGGTCATCGTCACCCGGCAGGCGCATTTCAACGCGGCCCATCGCCTCCACAATCCCACCAAAAGCGCACAGTGGAACACCGACCAGTTCGGCCTGTGCAACAACCCGCGCTGGCACGGCCACAACTACGTGCTCGAAGTCTCCGTGCGCGGCCAACCCGACCCGGCCACCGGTTACGTCATCGACCTGACCGACCTCAACGCCCTCATTCAGACCCACATCCTCTCCCACTGCGACCACCGCAACCTCAACGAGGAGGTCGAATTCCTGCGCGGAGTGATCCCCTCAACCGAGAACCTGGCAATCGCCTTCTGGCACCAGCTCGCCCCCCACCTGCCCAGCGGCAAACTGCATTGCGTGAAACTCTACGAAACGCCGCGTAACTTCGCCGAGTTTTACGGCCCCGACGCCGGCTAAAAAACCGCTCCGCCGCCGCAGCACGCGCTGGCGCCGTCCGCCCAACGCCGCCGCGGTCCTCGCCCGCCCCCTTTCCTCCACCTCCGCCACATTTCCCATTTTGCGCCGGCCACGCTCGTCCCCGACGGGCCCACGGTTATCGGTCCCCGTCCGGCGCTTCCCTAAACCCAAAAACGATATGTCCTCGAAGAAACCCATGTACCTGCATCGTAACGCCAGCGGCGCTCCCGCCCGCATGCCGCGCGGCTACGATACTCAATTCAAGGTCACCCCGGCCTACCGCGCCTCGTTGCCCGACATGATGGAAACCGCCGAGTCCATCGCCGGCGGCAACGTGCCCATTCAGCAGGTGGGCATTGCCAACTTCAAACTCCCCCTGCTCTACCGCACCAAGGACGGCCGCACCCTCACCCTCGAAACCAGCGTCACCGGCACGGTTTCACTCCAGGCCGAACTCAAGGGCATCAACATGAGCCGGATCATGCGTTCGTTTTACGAGCACAAGGACGGCGTCACCACCGGCGAATGGATGGGCAAAGTCCTCAAAGCCTACCTGCGCAAGGTCGAGAGCAAGGCCGCCCGCCTCAAGATCCGCTTCTCCTACCCGATGCTCCAGCCCAGCCTGCGCAGCGGTCTGGAGGGCTACCAATTCTACGACGTCGCCTTCGAGGGCGTGATGACCCCCGA
>CAMBUJ010000099.1 GCA_945871005.1 Opitutus sp. GAS368
GTTTCGACCTTGGCGATGATCTGGGCGTCGTGGGCGCGGGCTTTGTCGAGCCAGAACACGGCGGGCGTGGCGGAGAGACGGGCGCGGTTAACCGCCAGTTTTACCCAGTCCTGAATCGGGGCGTCCTTGGCTTGGCAGGCGCGCCAGATGTCGCCGGCGGCCACTTCGTGGGACAGGAGAATCTCAGATTTGAAATTTGAGATCTCAGATTCGTTACCGGGCACGGTAACGACGCGCACGGTGCCGGCGGCGGGGAGCTCGAAGGTTTTGTTGTGCGAGCCGTATTCTTCGGCGGCCTGAGCCATCAGACCGACGTTGGGCACGCTGCCCATGGTCTTCGGGTCGAGGGCGCCGTTCTTTTTGCAGAACTCGATGACCGTCTGGTAAACGCCCGCGTAGCAGCGGTCGGGGATCATCGCTAGGGTGTCCTGCTCTTTGCCGGCGGCGTTCCACATCCGGCCGGAGGTGCGGATCATCGCGGGCATGGAGGCGTCAACGATCACGTCGGAGGGGACGTTGAGGTTGGTGATGCCCTTGTCGGAGTTGACCATGGCCAAGGCCGGGCCGGCGGCGTAGGCGGCGGCGATGTCGGCCTCGATCGCGGCTTTGTCGGCGGCGGGGAGTTTTTCAATCTTGGCGAGCAGGTCGCCGAAGCCGTTGTTCAAGTCGATGTTGAGCGGGGCCAGGGTGGCGGCGTGTTTGGCCAGCACGTCCTTGAAGAAGACCTTCACGGCGTGGCCGAAGAGGATGGGGTCGGAGACCTTCATCATGGTGGCCTTGAGGTGGAGCGAGAGCAGCACGCCTTCGGCGCGGGCGCGGGCGATCGACTGTTCGTAGAAGGACACGAGGGCGGCCGTGCGCATGACGGTGGCGTCGAGGATTTCGCCGGCTTTGAGGGGCGTCTTGTCCTTGAGGACTTGGACGCTGCCGTCGGCTTTAACCAACTCGATGCGCACGCTGGTGGCGGCGGCGGTGGTTAACGACTGCTCGTTGCCAAAGAAATCGCCTTCGCTCATGGCGGCGACGTTGGTCTTGGAGGTGGGCGACCAGGCACCCATGGAGTGCGGGTGGGCGCGGGCGTAGGCTTTAACGGCCTTGGGCGCGCGGCGGTCGGAGTTACCCTCGCGCAGCACCGGGTTGACGGCGGAGCCGAGGACTTTGGCGTACCGGGCGCGGGCGTCCTTCTCGGCGTCGGTCGAAGGGGTTTCAGGGAAATTGGGGAGGGCGTAACCCTTGGCTTGGAGCTCGGCGATGGCGGCCTTGAGTTGGGGGATGGAGGCGGAGACGTTGGGCAACTTGATGATGTTGGCCTCGGGCTTGAGGGTGAGGGCTCCGAGTTCGGCGAGGGCGTCGTGGGTCTTTTGGGCTGCGGGGAGCAGATCGGAGAAAACCGCGAGGATGCGGGCGGCCACCGAGATGTCGCGGGTTTCTACATTAATGCCGGCGTGCTTGGAGTAGGCCTGCACGATGGGCAGGAACGAATAGGTGGCGAGTGCGGGGGCCTCGTCGGTGATGGTGTAGATGATGGAGGGAGCGGCGGCCATGGTGGTGGGTGGTGTAAAAATTAAAGGTGGGTGAGCTAAGGGCGGGCCAAATGGCCGGTCAAAAGCAATTACGGGAAGGAATGGGGTTTATCTGCGCGAGCGCAGGGGCGCGCCTCTGGGGCTTATCGGGGCGCGGGTTAGCGGGACGACGGAGTCGTTTGGAGCTCGGCATCAAAATCGCTGCGCGCTCTCGCTCCGTTCCGGAGTCCGGAGGCGGGGATTGGACGTAGCGGGACGACGGAGTCGTTTCGAGCTCGGCATCAAAATCGCTGCGCGCTCTCGCTACGTTCCGGAGTCCGGAGGGGGGGGATTGGGCGTAGCGGGACGACGGAGCCGTTTCGAGCTCGGCATCAAAATCGCTGCGCGATCTCGCTACGTTCCGGAGTCCGGAGGAGGGGGATTGGGCGTAGCGGGACGACGGAGTCGTTTCGAACTCGGCATCAAAATCGCTGCGCGCTCTCGCTACGTTCCGTAGTTCGGCTCGGGGCGTAGCGGGACGACGGAGTCGTTTCGAGCTCGGCATCAAAATCGCTGCGCGCTCTCGCTACGTTCCGGAGTCCGGAGGCGGGGGATTGGGCGTAGCGGGACGACGGAGTCGTTTCGAGCTCGGCGTCAAAATCGCTGCGCGCTCTCGCTACGTTCCGGAGTCCGGAGGTACAAGCCCCCCCGCCGCCGCTCAGATCGTGCGGCGGGCGAACAGCTCGGCGAGCGACAGCCGCCCCGAACTCAGGGCCGAATCGCTCAACACGTCGTTGACCGTGAGAATCGCCTCCAGCCGGAAATTCCCGCCGGTGGTCACGTAAAGTTCGATGTTTTGGTAGCGCCCGTCGACGATCCACAGCCGCGGCACCAAACAGGCCGCCAGGATGTTCTTTTTGATCACCGTGTCCGGGTGCCGGTCGCTCGGCTGCAATACCTCCACGGCCAAATACAGCCGCGGGTCGTGGCGCCGCATCAGCGACAAATCGGGGCGGATCTCGGTGTCGGGCCGCAACTTGACCAAGGCGCGTCGGGGCAGGAGGTGGAGCGCGGAGTTGTGCGGGAGGTTTTTGGCCACCCAGTGGTGCAGGCGTTCGCAGAGCAGCTCATGGGGGCCGTTGATCGGCCCGCGGATGAGCGGTCGGCCGTCGAGGATTTCTTCATAGGGATCAGCCATGGGGATGCCTATTTTTTGAGGGTGCGGAACAGCGCGAGCAGCGAGACGCTGCCGCCGAGCGCGAAGCCGACTTGGATGGCGACCGGGTTGATTTGCCGCAGCACCCACCAACCCAAAAACGCCCCGCCCGTGCAGGCGCCAAGGTTGACCGGTAGCGGCAACTTGGGGGACTTGCCCACCCATGTGGCGATGAGCCCGACGATCACGCCAACAACTAACACGGTGATGAACGTCGGGAGGGTCATACGTTTAGCCGGCGAGAGGGGCCGGAATGGTTAACTTCTGCCAAAGCGCCACGGGCACTTCTTCGGCGCGGCTTTGCGGGCTGCAACCGCCGGCGGCCAAGATCGCGAACCAGGCCTGGCCGGCGTCGGGCAACTTGTCACGCAGGAGCGCCCCGAGCTGTTTGCGGCGCTGCTGGAAGCAGGCGCGGATGAGCAGCTTAACCTCGGGGGCGAACACGAACGGCGCCGGCTTGCGCACCAAGTTGAGCAGGTACGACTCGATGTCGGGGCGCGGGTGGAAGCACGCGGCGGCGACCTTGTGGCCGGGGGCAATGTCGTAGGCGGACTGGAGGAAAATCGAGATCGCACCGAACTGCTTGGTGCCGGGGGAGGCGGCGTAGCGTTGGGCGGCTTCCTGCTGAAGCATGAGCACGAGGTTGGTGGGTAGGGGGCCGGAAAACACCGCGTCCATCCACGGGGTGGAAATGGCGTAGGGCAGGTTGGCCACGACCTTGAAGCCAGCGGCGGCGCGCTCGGCGGGCAGGGCGGCCAGCGGGTGTTCGACCGCGTCGCCCTCCATCAGGTGGAATTTGCCGGGGAAACGCGGGCCGAGGGTGGACTCCAAGTGGGCGTGGAGGTGGCGGTCGAATTCGACGGCCCAGAGGTCGGCGCCGGCTTCGAGCAGCGCGATGGTCAGCGTGCCCAGACCGGGCCCGACCTCGACGACGGTGTCGCCGGCGCGCACCCCGGCCAGCTCGAGGGATTTGTTAACGATGTTACCATCAACGAGAAAGTTCTGCCCAAGGGCGCGCTTAGGAAAGTGACCGAGTTGGTCGAGCAGATCGCGGGTGGCTGAAGGTGAAAGCGGCATGTGGGGACGAGGGTCCGTTACCGATTACTTATCGGCACGAATGGGTGAAAGTTTTGGCTGATCTGAAAGAATCAGCGATTTCTGAACTCGGAGATGAGGGCGGCAGTGTCGGGCGCCTTCATGAGGGCCTCGCCGCAGAGGATGGCGTGGGCGCCGGCGGCTTGGACGCGGGCGGCGTCGGCACCGGTGAAAATGCCGCTCTCGCTCACCGCGATCACGTGCTTGGGGAACAACGGGATGAGGCGCTCGCTCAGGCCGAGGTCGCACTTGAAAATGGCGAGGTCGCGGTTGTTGACCCCGATGATCTTGGCCCCGTGTTTCACGGCGCGCTCCAGCTCGGCCTCGGTGTGGATTTCGAAGAGGGTGTCGAGCCCGGCGAACTTGGCGGCCTCGAACAACTTGGCGATTTCCTCGTCGGTGAGGGCGCGCACGATGATGAGGATGGCGCTGGCCCCGGCCTCGCGGGCCTGGAGGACCTGGATGGGGTGGACCATGAAGTCCTTGCGCAGGCAGGGTACGGCCGGGCGGTGTTCGCGGAAAAAGGAGGTAACCGAGCTGAGGTCGGCGAGGGTGCCGCCGAAGAATTTCTCGTCGGTGAGGATGGACAGGGCGCTGGCGCCGGCGGCGCGGTAGTTAACCGCTTGGTCGGGGGCGGCGATGCCGGCGGCGATGGCCCCGGCGGAAGGCGAGCGGCGTTTGATCTCGGCGATGACGGCGAGTTTGCCGTCATCGCGGCGCAGGGCGGCGGCGAAAGACGGGGGCTTGGGCGCCATGGCGTTGAAGGCGGCCAGTTCGGGCAGGGAGACCTCGCGCAGGAGCGAGGCGATCTCTTGACGCTTCCAGGCCATGATCTCGGTGAGTTTGTCGGACATTGGTTTCACCACGAAACACACCAAGGGGACGAAAACCAGATTTTATCGGCGCGGGGCCCGGAATCGGGTCGGGCGGGGGCGCGCGTCAGCGGGTAAGCGGCTTGGGCGGAAGCCTGAGCTCACGCTCAGGGCCACGGGTCGGAACCGAGCCACGGTGGCACCGGGCGTGAGCGCGGTGGCGGGCGCCGGGCTGCGGACACAGCGCAGTTAACCCGGCTTACTTGAAATCGAGCAGCTCGATATCGAAAACCAGCGCGGCGCGCACGGGAATGCGGCCCAACACGCCCTTGTCCCCATAGGCCAACCAGTAAGGGACGATCAGGGTGCGCTTTTCGCCCTTTTTCATCGAGGCGATGCCGGCGTCCCAGCCGGGGATAACCGCGCCGGTGCCGATGCGGAAATTGAAGGGACCGTCGTGGTTGGCCGAGGTGTCGAAGACCTTTTCGGTTTCGAGGAAGCGGGCCTCGTAGTTAACGGTGACCACTTGCCCCTTTTGCGGGGTGTCGGTGCCGGTGCCGGGGGTGCGGATGATGTAGCGCAGGCCCGAGGGGGTGTCACGGGCGCCGTTGTAGCGCAAGGCGATGAACTGGGTGTCGCGATCCGACCACTGCTGGGCCTCGCCGGCGAGGGCGACGCGCATGGCGCCGTTGATGGGCTGGCCGGGGTTTTTGCGCGCCAGCAGCCCCGAGCGCACCACCAACGCGATCGATGCCAGTATAATACCGAGTAGCAGCAGGATAAAAAACGAGCGCATGGTGGGGAGCTGGGAGCTGAGAGCTAGGAGCTGGGAGCTGAGAGCTAGGAGCTCCTAGCTATTAGCTCATTAAGCGGTGAGGAACGAGCAGATGTACTCGGCGATGCCAGCGGACACCTCGATGGTGAAGCCGGACTTGGCAGGCACATCAAAATAGGTGCCCGCGCCGTAGGTGTTAACGGAGGTCTGGCCGTCGAGGGTGACTTTGCACTCGCCGGCGACGATCTCCATGCGCTCGGCCGCGTCGGTGCCGAAATGGTAGGAGCCGGCGTAAATCAGGCCGAGCGTTTTCTTGGAGCCATCGGCAAAAAGCACGGTGTGGCTGACGACTTTGCCGTCGAAATAAACATTGGCCTTGGTCACGACCGTGACGTTGGCGAACTGGGTGGGAAGACTTGCCATAGGCGCAAGGGGATGGCGGTCGAAGTGATCCGAGGCAAGCCGGGTGTGCTGGGGGGGCGAAAATTCACCTTACTTGGCGACGGCCTTCTTGGTTTTTTTTCGGGGTGCGGGCGGGACGATTAGCACGGGGCAGGGAGCGTTCTGCAGCACGGTGTGGGCGGTGCTGCCGACCAACAAATCGTAGATGG
Organism: Opitutus sp. GAS368; assembly: GCA_945871005.1. Lineage (GTDB taxonomy): Bacteria > Verrucomicrobiota > Verrucomicrobiia > Opitutales > Opitutaceae > Rariglobus. Next base: position 6,012 of record CAMBUJ010000099.1, read on the forward strand.
CGGTGTGCCCGTGCGAACCCATCACGATGTAGTCGGCGCGCAGGCGGCGGGCCTGGTCGAGGATTTGCGCCGAAGGGTAGCCATCCACCTGGCGGGAGGAGACCTCCACCTCGTGCGTGGCCAACTCCTGTTCCAAGTGGGCGAGTTGTTGCTCACCGGTTTTACGAAACGCGACCAGGGTTTCGTGCATCATATCGAGGGTCAGTCCGTAGTCAGTGCTGATCACCGGGGGTTCAACGACGTGCAGCAAGACGACCCGGTCGCCGGTGACATCGGCGAGTTTGCGGGCAGCGCTCAGAACGGCGCGGGTGGCCGGGGAGAAATCGACGGGGACAAGGATGGTTTTCACCCGCCAAGCTATGCGGGCCGGCGGCAGATTCAAACGCGCCCAAGCTAAATTGGGCCGGGCGGAGGCGGTTTTGTCTATGCCGCCTCGGTGTATCCATGATCGACAAGGTTTAGCGCAACTGGTTTGCACTGCTATTCCTTCTATGCGATCCCCCCACCGACTCCTTGGTTTGGCACTGGTTTGCGTCTGTTCCGTGCCGGCCGCCACCCTTCAATATCCCGAGGCCGACATCCCTGAATTGGCAAGTCTCTTGGAGCAGGCGAGGGAGAAGGCCCCCCAGTTGGTGGCCCAGGGCTTTCTCCAGCAGGAGTCGACTGCCCGGCTTGCCGCCGCCAAGGGGGCCTATTACCCGCGCTTCGATCTGGGCGGCCAGTTCGGTGTGACCCACACCACTTACTCCGATAGCAGCCTGAAGGACGAAGATCGTATGGGGCTGGGGTTTGGTGCCTCCGTTACCCGCCCACTTTACCATTGGGGTGCGATTGAGGCCACGATTGAGCAGGCCCGCTTGGACTTTAAAAACGAGGAGCTCCAGCGCGTGTTTTTGCTGCGCCAAATCAAACGCTCCCTGCGCGCCGATTATCTGACCCTGCTGGTTAATCAGGAGACGCTGACGGCCCTGCGCCTGCGCCGCCAGATCACCGCCGATAGCATCGCTCGCACCCAGGCCGACAAGGCTCAGGGCGCGGTTTCTTCGGTGGACGCCGAACAGGCCGACCTGACCCTCAGCCAAGGGCTGATTGACATCGAGCAGGTCGAGGCGGAGCAGACCCGCATCTTGGCCGCTTACAAGCGCACGCTCGGCTGGGAAGCCCCGCTCGCCTTGGACAAACCCGTGCCTACCCCCGACCCCGTCGCAGTGATCGCTTGGGTCGACCAAACCCGCGCCAACGGGCTCGATGGCTGGCTCAATGACAACTCCGAGGTCCTCCGTCGCCAGAATCTGGTGGCGCGCGAACGCGAGGAACTCATCCGGGTCAAGGCCGGCCAGCGCCCCCTGTTGAATCTGACCGGCAGCGTCGTCCAGGAGCAGCGCAACACTTCGGCGAAAAACAACGTCGAGGCGGTCTCGTATTTCGTCGGCCTCGGCATGAGCTGGAATGTGTTTGATGGTTTCACGACCTCGGCAAAAAAGCGCGAGACGATGCTGCGCGAGCGCCGCTTGGAGCGCCAGCTGGAGGCTTATCGCGCCGAGCTGCGCGCCCAAAGCGTGGAGGTGGTCACCCAGATCGGTTTCATTGCCCGCCAGCTCCAGATCGACCAGCGCCGCGCCGAACTCTCCACCAAGAGCTTCAGCACCCAACAGGCTGAGGCCAAAGAGGGCCGGATCGCGCCTCAGGCTTTCCGCACCGTGCAACTCGCCCATAACGAGACCCACCAGGCCGTATCCCGCACCCGCGTGCGCCTGCTCCTGGCGATCAACGACTACCTCGACCTGACCCTGCCGGCCTCCGTTAACTTGTAAGCACGCCAGCGCTCGGCGGGGGGGGGGCGGTTTTCACCCCCTCGCCCCGCCAGCCGCCATCCTTTCTACTGAATTTTTGCCCATGAAACTCCCCGCCAAACCCCTTCTCATCGCCGCCGGTATCGGGGCCACGCTCCTCGGCCTAGGGCTGTTTCTCGGCGGTCGCCCGGAGGTTGCGGTTGCCTCGATTCGTCGCGACCTCGCACTCGATGCGGTGCCGGCCGCGGTCAAGGTCAGCCCAGAGTTCCAGGTCACCATCTCTAGCGATGTGCTCGGGCTGGTGCGTAAGTCCAACCTCAAGATCGGGCAAGTGGTCAAAGAAGGCGACGTGCTCTTCGAGATCGATACGTCCAAATACGAACTGACCCTCTCCCAGCTCGAGCAGCAGTTGACCAACATTCGCGAGCAGTTCGCCCTCGATCTGGACCAGCGCAACGCGCTCGATCGCCGCAAGGAGGACTTGGCCCTGCTCACCACCCGGGCGAAAGCGGGCGAGTACCCCCAGTTCGAACTCAAGCGCCGCCAGGAGGAGCTCACCATGTTTGTCGAAAGCCAGGGCAAGGACCGCCTGGTGCGCGATCAGCAAATCGCCGACCTCGAGCATTCGATTAAGCTCATCCGCAGGGATATCTCCGATTGCGTTGTCCGCGCCCCGGCCGCCGGTACCGTCACCGAGCTGTTTGCCCAGCCTGGCGAGGTGGTGGCGCTGCGGGCCCCGTTGGTGCGTTTATTCAGCCAGGCGCTCCTCGTCGAAGCGCGGATTAACGAGGAGGATTTTTCTGGAATTAAGCCCGGGCTCGATGCCTCGGTGCGCTTCCTCGCCTACGGTCCCGAGCTTTACCCGGCCAAGGTCGTGAAGGTCCTGCCCAACGCCGATCCGCTCAATCAGCAGTACCGCGCTTATCTTGAGGTGACCATCCCCGCCGAATTGCTCATTCCGGGCCTGAGCGGCGAGGCCAGCTTGATCCGCAACCGGCGGGCCGGCGCGCTGATCGCGCCGCGCGCCGCGCTCAAGGACGGGGCGGTTTTTGTGATCGAGGGCGGGGTTGCCAAGCGGCGCCCGGTCACGGTGGGCTTCCGCAGCCTCAGCGCCGTGGAAATCCTCTCCGGGGTCGCGGAAAACGCCGAGGTGGCGGTCACCCAGCTCGAGTCCCTGCGTGAGGGCATCCGCGTTCAGGTCAGCCGTTAATCGGTCAACCGCCCGCCCCCTCCTTCCTCGATGAGCCCCGCTCTTCTCATTGCGCTCCGCTTCCTTGGCGCCCGCAAGCGCGCCATGCTCATGAGCCTGACCGGCATCGTCTTTGGCGTGGCCTTTTTTGTTATCACCCAGGCCCAAACCGCCGGCTTTGAGGCGTATTTCATCAAGACCATTCTCGGGGTAAACGGAATGGTGCGCATCGAGGACCGCATCCAGTCGACCCGTGCGATGACGGCAACTGAGGGCAGCAGCTTCGCGATCGCGGTGGAGGGCTCGGTCAAATACATCCCCGGGGTTCAGCACGCCAAGGCGGTCACCGACGCGCTCAAGGGGTTTCCCGAGGTCACGGCGGCCTCCCCAGTGATCCGTGGCAACGCCACCCTCATCGCCAATTTCCGTGAATACGACACCAAGCCCTACGGCATCGACCTCGGCACGTTCCTCAATGTTTCCGACCTAGAAACCCAGATCATCGACGGTTCGATGAAGGCCTTTGGTGAAAGCCCCTACGCGCTGATCGTGGGCTCGCGCATCGCCAAACGCATGAACCTGCAGGTGGGTGACTCGGTGCTGCTCGACGGGGCCGGTGAGCCGCAGCGCTTCCGGGTTGCCGCCGTGTTCGAGACCGGCATCGACCAGGTGGACCGCGAACGCGTTTACCTGCACCTGCCGGCGATTCGCACCCTGCTCAACAAACCCACCGGCGCCTCCTTTATTCAGCTCAACCTGCTTGATCCCGAGCTCGCCCCTGCGCTCGCCCCGCGCATCCAGGAAGCCCTCGGCCACTCCACTATGGCCTGGCAGGAACGCGAAAAAACTTGGCTCCAAGTGTTTAGCGTCCTGCGGATTTCCTCCGCGCTGACCATCTCCACGATCATCTTCATCTCCGGACTGGGCATGTTTAACACCCTGGTGATGATCGTCGTCGATAAGACCCGCGAAATCGCGATCCTGCGCTCGATGGGTTACACGCGCGCCGACATCAGCCGGATTTTCATGCTGCAAGGCGGCATCGTTGTCGCGTTGGGCGTCACGCTCGGCTGCGCCGCCGCCGCGCTTGGCACCTACACGCTGTCGCACATCCCGATCCGCATCCGCGGGATTTTTGCCAGCGACCATTTTGTGGTGCTGTGGGATCCGTGGCACTACGTGGCGGCGGCGGTCATCGCCACCGTCGTTGTGCTTATCGCCAGCTATTTCCCCTCGCGCCGCGCCGCGCGGTTGGAACCGGGCGCGGTTATCCGGGGGAGTTCTTCATGAGCCTGCTGCGCGTTGAAGATCTCCACCGGCACCTTGGCGAGGGCGACACCCGCTGCCATGCGTTGCGCGGGGTCAGTTTTACCATCGAGCCGGGTCGCACCTACGCAATTGCCGGCCACTCCGGCTCGGGCAAGAGCACCCTGCTTTACCTGATCGGGCTGCTCGATATCCCCGACGCGGGCAGCATCTGGGTGGGCGACCGCGAGACCAGCCGGTTGACCGACGACGAGCGTACGGCAGTGCGCAACGAACACATGGGCTTCGTCTTCCAGTTTCACTTTTTGCTCAAAGAATTCACCGCCCTGGAGAACGTGATGCTGCCGATGCGCAAGCTCGGGCGGTTGTCCGAAGAGGCGATGCGGGCCAAGGCCGCCGACCTGCTCGGTGCGGTCGGGCTGGGCGACAAAACTCGCCGATTGGGCACACAACTCTCCGGTGGCGAGCAGCAGCGGGTGGCCATCGCCCGCGCGCTGGCCAACGATCCCGGTTTGATTTTGGCAGACGAGCCGACCGGCAACCTCGACCACGCGAATGCCGACCGGGTGTTCGCCCTGCTCAGCGACATCGCCCACCAACGCGGCCAGGCGTTGCTGATGGTTTCCCACAACCCGGAGCTGGCCCACCGCTGCGACCACGTCTTCCGCATGCAGGACGGCGTGATCCTCCCTTAACCGCTTCTAACTCCACGCATCCTCACTCATGGCTTTCCCGTTTTTCTCCAAGTCCGCCAACCCGATCGCCGCCCGCGCCCGCGATGACGCGGCCACCAAACTGCGCCTGCGCTACGCGCCTTATTATCACGCCATGGAGGCCCAGCAGGGCACCACCGTGCGGCTTCAGGGCCGCGACATGATCATGCTGGCGAGTAACGACTACCTCGGGCTCTCCTTCCACCCCAAGGTCATCGAGGCTGCCCGCGCCGCTTTGCTCAAATGGGGCTCCAGCCCGACCGGCGCGCGCGTCTCCAACGGCTCCCGCGCCTACCACCACGAGCTCGAAGCTAAACTCGCCGCCTTTTTGGGCAAAGAAGCCTGCCACGTCCACGCCGCCGGCTACCTCTCGTGCCTATCCGGCATCGCCTCCTTCGCCCAAAAGGGTGACGTCATCCTCGCCGACAAAAACATCCACTCCTGCCTGTGGGATGGCATCCGCCTGTCGACCGCCAGCGTTGAACGCTTTTCCCACAACAGCGCCGAGGACCTGCGGGCTGTCGTCGCCAGTCTGCCGCCCGCCGTCGCCAAGCTGATGGTCATCGAGGGCATTTACTCGATGGAGGGCCACATCGCCGACCTGCCTGGTCTGCTCGCAGTCGCCGCGGAATTCGCCTGTTTTAACGTGCTCGACGACGCCCATGGTTTTGGCGTGCTGGGTCGCCAAGGGCGCGGAACCTGCGACCACTTCGGGCTCACCGACAAGGTCGATATTATCTGCGTGAGTATGTCCAAGGCGCTGGCCAGTACCGGCGGCTTTGTGGCCGGCGACCGCGCGTTGATCGAATACCTGCGGACCCACAGCAAGCATACCATTTTCAGTGCCTCGCTCAGCCCATCGCAGGCAGCCGCCGCCTCGGCCGCGCTCGACGTACTCCAGGCCGAGCCCGAGCACCACGAGCGCCTTTGGACCAACACCCGCCGCTACACCGCGATGTTGAAAAACCTCGGGCTGGATACCTGGGGCAGCGAGACCCCGGCGGTGCCGGTGGTGATTGGGGACAAGCAGCGCGCCTACGCCTTTTGGCAGGCGCTGCTGGAAAAAAACGTGTTCACGGTCATGTCGATCGCCCCCGCCGTGCCGATCGG
>CAMBUJ010000100.1 GCA_945871005.1 Opitutus sp. GAS368
TTCGCCGGGGAGACCGCCCTTTACCAGTGCCGCCACCGGCTCAAAAACCGCCGCGGCCACTGGTTGTGGATCATGGGGTGTGGCCGAGTCGTCAGCCGCTCGGCCGATGGGAAACCGTTGCGCATGGTGGGCACCTCCCAGGACATCACCAGCTCACAGTTGGCCCAGCTGGAAATCGAACGGCAGGCCATTGCGCTCAACCACACCAGCCGCTTGGCCAAGGTGGGTGCGTGGGAGTACAACCCACTCCAGCAAACCCTCACCTGGAGCGACCAAGTCCGGGCGATCCACGAGGTGGACGCTTACTACACACCTGAGTTGGCCACCGCCACCCGTTTCTACCTTGGAGAGGCCGCCGCCACCATCCAGGGCCTGGTCCAAGCCGCCATCGACCACGGCACAGCCTTCGACGTCGAACTGCCCTTCCTCACCGCACAGAGCAACCACCTCTGGGTTCGCGCCGTCGGCGAGTCCATCCGGGTGGGCGAAACCACCGTGCTCATTCGCGGGGCCTTGCAGGACGTCACCGAGTCGCACCGCCAGCGCGAAATCCTCGCCCAAGCCAAAGACGCCGCCGAGGCCGCCACCCGCGCCAAGGCCGACTTCCTGGCCAACATGAGCCACGAAATCCGCACCCCCATGAATGCGGTTATCGGCATGACCGAGCTGCTCCAAGGCTCGGAGCTCACCGCCGAACAGACCGAGTTCGTCGGCACGATCCGCACCAGTGGCGACGCCCTGCTGACCTTGATTAACGACATCCTCGATTTCTCCAAGATCGAGTCGGGCAACCTCGAACTTGAGCAGGCTCCGCTCAACCTGCGCGACTGCCTCGAAAGCGCCCTGACGATCAGCGCCCATGGCGCCGCGGCCAAGGGTCTCGACCTGATGATCGAGATCGAACCGGGTGCCCCCGAGGCCATCCTCGGCGACATCACCCGCCTGCGCCATGTCGTCACCAACCTGTTGAGCAACGCGGTCAAGTTCACCAGCCAAGGCGAGGTCTTGATCACCCTCAGCGCGCTGCCGGGCCCCCGCCAGCGCCTGCGCTGTGCGGTGCGCGACACCGGCATGGGCATCCCCGCCGAAAAACTCAATCGACTGTTTAAGTCGTTTAGCCAGGTCGACAGTTCGATCACCCGCAATTTTGGCGGCACCGGCTTGGGTCTGGCCATTAGCCAACGGCTGATTGGGCTGATGGGCGGGCGCATCGCGGTGGAGTCCACCCCGGGGCAAGGCTCCACCTTCAGCTTTGAAATCCCCTTTGTGGCCGCAGCCAGCCCGGCCTGCACCGCCCCGCGCGAGTTGGCCAGCTTGGTTGGGCGGCGCCTGCTCATCGTCGACGACAACGCCACCAACCGGCGCATCCTCGCCAGTCAGGCCCGCAGCTGGGGCTTGGAGGCGCAGACGGCAGCCTCCGGCCCGGAGGCCCTCGAATGGATCGACCAAGGCGCCCGCTTCGACGCCGCCCTGCTCGACGTGCAAATGCCCGGCATGGACGGGCTTGCCTTGGCCGCCGAGCTGCGCCGGCGCCTGCCCGCCAGCCAGCTGCCGTTGCTCGCGCTCACCTCGCTGGGCACCGCCTCGGCGGCCTTCGCCGGGCTCGACGTCGCCCAGGTGATCACCAAACCGGCCCGCGCGAAAATCCTCGAGGCGGCGCTGTGCGCGTTGTTTCAGTCCAAGACCGCTCCGGCGGCGAACGCAAGTGCGGAAGCGGGCGCTGCGCTCAAACCGAGCCTGCGCATTCTCTTGGTCGAAGACATCGAGATTAACCAACAGGTAGCCACCTTGCTGCTGGGTCGGCTCGGCTACACCGCCCAGATCGCCAACAACGGCGTGGAAGCGCTCGAGGCGGTGGCGAAGGAAAGTTTCGACCTGATCTTCCTCGATATGCAGATGCCCGAGATGGACGGGCTAACCTGCGCCACCCGGCTGTGTGCGGAGTATCCGCCGAGCATCCGGCCGTGGATCACTGCGATGACCGCCAACGCACTGGAAGGTGACCGCGAAAAGTGTCTGGCCGCCGGCATGGACGACTACGTGAGCAAGCCGATCAGCGGCCAGGCGTTGAGCGGGGCGATTGCCCGCGCCGTCGAAGGGCTGCGCCCGCGCCGCGGCACACCGTCCACTTAATCGTTCCGCTTCATTCCCCTACTTCTAGTCCTTCTTTCTTCATAACTTCCGGCCGGCCCCCCCCACCCGCCCCCATGATAAAAAACCACCTCATCCGTCTCTGGCCCGGCCTCGTTTTGCTCGGTCTGGCGGCCGGGTGCTCCCGCCAAGCAGAGGAACCACCGGCTCCGCCAACGGCCCGGGCCGAGCGCATGGCCGACGACTTCGAAAAAGTTCGCCTCCGTGCCGAGCAACTCGCCCGGTTCACCACCGAACTCTACGCGCGCCGGGCCGAGACGATCGCCGGGGTGGATCCGACCAAATATGCCTTCGCCCCCAACGGTGCGTTTTACAAACCAAAGAACGACGGTGGCGCCGCCCTGTGGATTTCCGGGGTCGTGCCCATCACCGAACAGGTCAAGGCGGTCGCCTACCTGACCGAACCACTCGACGCCGAACTGGCCCGGCTTTGCCGCGAGCAACCCGTGGTCGTCCAAGCCTATTACAACGACCATTCCAGCCTCAACCGCATCTACCCCTGGATGGATTCGCTCACCCAGTATGAGGCCAAGCTGGATATCCCGAGCTTCAATTTTTACTACTTGGCCGACGCCCGGCATAACCCGACCAAACGGGGCGTCTGGGTGGCCGATCCCTACGTCGACCCGGCCGGCCGCGGCTGGATGATCAGCGCGATCGCCCCGGTTTACCCGGCGGACAGCGCCGGGCTTGCCGGGGTGGTCGGGCTGGACATCACCATCGAAAAAATCCTGCAAACCTACATCGACCATCCCGGCCCCCCCTTTGCCGTGGTCGCCGCCAGCGGAGTCATCGTCGCGGCCACCGAGGAGGTCATCACCCTGCTGGAAATGCCGCCTCTCAAGGAGCACAAATACCTGCAAACGGTAAAACAGGACACCTTTAAGCCCGACGATTACAACTTGCTGCGCAGCACCCTGCGCCCAGTTCGCAGCCTCACCGGCTTGCTGAGCCAAACAGGCCCAGCCCAGCTGCAGGTCACCCTCAAAGGCCGTGACTACACCGTCACCAGCGCCCGCGTCCCCGAACTGGCCTGGACTGTGCTTAATTTTAACCCGCGCTGAGTCCTCGGCGCGCCAACCATGTTCACCGCCATCGCTCCCCACGAGCGCTTCCGACTGCCCGTGATCATCGGCGCATTGGCACTGATCTCCACCTTGATCGTCGGCGGCTACATCCGCCAAACCCTGCGCGATCAACAGCAGGCTCTGACCGCGACCGCGCTGCGCGAACTGGCCCGCAGCGAGGCGCGCAAAATCACCCGCGATTACGACCGCTTCCTGGACAGTTTTAACCTGACCCTCGCCTCGAACGACTACGATGCACTCTGGCAGCACGGCGAGGAGGCGACCCTGGCGGTCGTTCAGGTCAAACGCTTCCTTTATTTCAACCGCCACTTGCTGCGCGAACTGCGCCTGCAAGGCGCCAACGGCCAGGAGCGGATCGCGCGCATCACGGTCAACAACTACTTCGAGATCACCCCGCGGCAAAGCCCCGCCGCCACGACCCAAGCCGAGCTCAAGGCCACCGCCGGCACCACCGCGGTCACCGCCGTGCTCACCCCGGCGGCCTTCGTCCGCGAACAACTCAGCGAAACCGCCCTCAGCCACCCCGACTGGTGGATTATGATCGCTGACACCTCCGGCCGGGTTGCGGAAGCGCGCACCGGCCACCAGGTCGAATCCACCGTGAGCCTGCCCGCGTGGTTCAGTGAACAGTTGCGCGCCGACACCGCGGAGAATTTCGAGGGGGCCAACACCCACGCGGTCACACTCGGCACACGCCCAGGCGCATTCATCACCCACCACACCCCGCTGCAAATCGGTCCTTGGAACTCCCAACTGCTGATTTCGGCCAACACCCAAACCGTGTTTGCCCTGATGGCCCGGACCACCTGGCTGATCGGCTCGTTGTTTGCCGCCCTGCTGATCTTATTGGCCCTGCTGGCGCGCTGGACGTTTCAGCGCACCGTGATTGAACAGCGCAAGGTCGAAGCCGCCCGGCGCCGGCTGGAATCCATTTGGCAGACCTTCCAAAACGGCGCCCTGCTGGTCGAACCGAACACCCTGCGCATCGTTGATGCTAACCCGGAAGCCCACCGCCTGCTCACCGGTGAATCGGCCAGCCCGATCAACCAACAGCTCAGCCGTTTTCTGCCCTCCGCGCTTTGCGAGCGCGCGGTCGGCGCCCCCCGCCTGCGCGAGGAATCAACCCTCCATTCCCTGGCCGGGGCCGACCGCTACGCGATCGTCCATACGGTCATCATCCGCCTCGAAGACCAACCGTTCATTCTGTGCGCGCTCAGCGACATCACCGCGATGAAGGAAAGTGAGAAGCTGCTTCTGCAAACCCAGCAGCAACTGCGCGTTTCGCTGGCTGCCGCGGAGGCGGCCACCCAAGCCAAGTCCGATTTCTTGGCCAACATGAGCCACGAAATCCGCACCCCCATGAACGCGGTCATTGGTATGACCGAACTGCTCCAAAGCTCGCCGCTCACCAACGAACAAGCCGCGTACGTCGGCACCATCCGCACCAGCGGCGACGCCCTCCTGACCTTGATTAACGACATCCTCGATTTCTCCAAGATCGAGTCCGGTCACCTCGAACTCGAACAGGCCCCAGTGAACCTGCGCGACTGCCTGGAAAGCGCCCTGGCGATCAGCGCCCACAGCGCCGCCGCCAAGGACCTCGAGCTGATGATCGAGATCGAACCCGGCACGCCCGAGAACCTGGTCGGCGACGTCACCCGCCTGCGCCAAGTCGTCACCAACCTGTTGAGCAACGCGGTCAAATTCACCGCGCAGGGCGAGGTGGTCATAACGCTGTCGGCCCTGCCCAGCCAGCGCCTACGCTGCTCGGTGCGCGACACCGGCGTGGGCATCCCCGCCGGCAAGCTCGACCGGCTGTTTAAGTCGTTTAGCCAAGTCGACAGTTCCATCACCCGTAATTTTGGCGGCACCGGGCTGGGCCTGGCCATTAGCCAACGGCTGATTGGGCTGATGGGCGGGCGCATCGCGGTGGATTCGACCCCAGGGCAAGGCTCCACTTTCAGCTTTGAAATCCCCTTCTCCGCCGCGCCTAGCCCGGCTAGTCCTTACCTGCGCGAACACGCCAGCTTGGTTGGACGGCGCGTGCTCATCGTCGATGACAACGCCACCAACCGGCGCATCCTCGCCAGCCAGGCCCGCAGCTGGCGCCTGGAGGCGCAGACGGCCGCCTCCGGCCCGGAGGCGCTGGCGTGGCTCGATCAAGGCGAGCGCTTCGACGCGGCCCTGATCGACATGCAAATGCCCGGCATGGACGGGCTGGCCCTGGCGGCCGAGCTGCGTCGACGCCTGCCCGCCAGCCAGCTGCCGTTGCTCGCGCTGACCTCGCTGGGGACCGCCTCGGCGGCCTTCGCCGGGCTCGACGTCGCCCAGGTGATCACCAAACCGGCCCGAGCGAGCATCCTCGAGACGGCGCTGTGCGCGTTGTTTCAGTCCAAGACCGCGCCGGTGCCTAGGGAGGCCGCTGCGGCGAGTGAGGCGGCGGCGAACGCAAAGGCCGAAGCGGGCGCAGGGCTCAAGTCGAGCCTGAGCATTCTGTTGGTCGAAGACATCGAAATTAACCAACAGGTGGCCACCTTGCTGCTGGGTCGGCTCGGCTACTCCGCCCAGATCGCCAACAACGGAGTGGAAGCGCTCGAGGCGGTTGCCCGCGAAAGCTTCGACCTGATCTTCCTCGACATGCAGATGCCCGAGATGGACGGGTTAACCTGTGCCTGCCGGCTGTGTGCGGAGCATCCGCCGAGCATCCGTCCGTGGATCACCGCGATGACCGCCAACGCGCTGGAAGGTGACCGCGAAAAGTGCCTTGCGGCCGGCATGGACGACTATGTGAGCAAGCCGATCAGCGGCCAGGCGCTAAGCGAGGCGATTGAGCGCGCCGTCGAGGGGCTGCGCCCGCGCCGTGGGGCCTAATCGGCCCGCCTCGTTCTCTTACTCGTTCTCGCGCTCCACCTGCCCCCCGAAGCCCCGTGCTCACGCACGGAGCCACTTTCGGCGCGTATAAGGAAAATCCTTACCCCGCCTCAACCCCCTTGCCCGCCCTTGGTTTAGCCCTAGCCTGAGTCCGTCCCTCGATTAAACCGTTGCGAATCCACCACGCATTTATTGTTCTCCGCAACTGCATGATTCCACGCGTCCCCATCAACTACCGCCCCAAACGAGCCCTTTTCCGTTGGCTGGGGACGGCAGCCCAGATGGCCCTTTCCGCGGAAATCGCGCTCGCAGCCGCCCCGGATGACTTGGCGAAACTCGATCTGGAACAGCTCATGGAGTTACCCGTCGAGTCGGTCTCCGGGGTCTCCAAATACGACCAGTCCATCCGCCAGGCCCCCGCCAGTGTCACCGTGCTCACCGCCGCCGACATCCGTAATTACGGCTGGCGCACCCTCGCCGACGCTCTGCGCAGCGCCCCCGGCTTCCACATCCGCAACGACCGCTTTTACGAGTATGTCGGCAACCGCGGTTTCACCACCCCCTATAATTACAACGCCCGCACCTTGGTCCTCGTCGACGGCCATCGGATCAACGACGCCATCTACCAACAGGGCTCGGTGGGCACCGAGTTCCTCCTCGACCCGGACCTGATCGAACGCATCGAAATCATCCGCGGGCCTGGCTCCTCGGTTTACGGCAGCAATGCCTTCAACGGGGCCATCAACATCATCCCCAAAAAGGGCCGCGATCTAGCCGGCGGCCAGGCGGCCGTCAGTGTCGATTCCACCCCCGGCGCCAAGGGCCGGATTTCGATGGGCAACCGCACCCTCAACGGGGTCGAATACCTCGTCTCGGCCACCGCCAGCGATTCGCGCGGCGAGTCCAACTTCGCCCTGCCCCAAGCCTGGCGCGACGCCACGGGCTCGACCGATACCGAAGCAAAGGACGCCGATGGCACCCAACAGCGCCAGCTCTACGCCCGGGTGAGCTGGCGCGGACTGGAGTCGGAAGCCGCCTACGGTAAACGCCAAAAAGAGGTCCTGCCGACCGTTTACACCACCCTGCTCGAACCGGCCGCCACCGCCACCGACGAGCGCGGCTATTGGCTGTTGCGCGCCACCGGCGAGCCCTTGCCCGACGCCACCCTCAGCCTCCAGACCGCGGTGGATTACTACCACTTCGACGGCGACTATGTAATCGATCAAGGCGCCCCGGTATTCCAACCCTTTCATTCCGAGTCCAACGCGGTCTCCCTCAATCACGAGATCCGCTGGCACCAGACATTTATCGAGGGCCATAGCCTGCTGATGGGGACCGAGCTGCAAAACAACCTTCGGCAAACCAACGAGACCATTGCCGCCACCCCCGCCGATTCCCGCCGCGTCGACGAAACCTCCTCCAGCGTCAGCCCGTTTGCCCAGGTCGACTACCAACTGGCCAAGCCGCTGATTTTGTCCACAGGGGCACGCTTTGACAACTATAGCACCGGTGAAAGTCGCCTGAGCCCGCGCGCCGGTCTCATCTGGGCGGCCACCTCCAGCACCACGATCAAACTGCTTTACGGCGAATCCTTCCGCGTGCCCAACCTCGAGGAGCGCTTCCCCACCGATGCCAGCACCGAGGTCAACCCCAACCTCGGTCCCGAGACCAACCGCAGTTGGGAGCTCAGTTGCGATCAACAACTCTCGAAAACCTGGACCGCCGACGTCCATCTCTACCACTCGGTTTCCGACCAACTGATCACCTACGTCGAAACGGCCCCCGGCACCTCTACCGCGTCGAATGCCGGCAACTACGTGACGCAGGGCGTCGAACTGGGTGGCTCGGGCCGCTTCGATTCCGGCCTGCAGCTGCGCGGCTCGGCCAACGTGCAACGCACCGAAGACACCCTCACCTCCACCGAGGTGGGCGACGCCCCGCAACTGCTGGGCAAACTCAACGTCTCCACCCCGCTCGGCTACCGCTGGCTGCGCGCCTCCGCCGAACTCCAGTACGTGGGCACGCGTTATAACTTTAACGAAAACCAAGGACGGGTGGACGACTACCTCGCCACCAACTTGACCCTGCGCGCCGCCCCGGTCTGGGGTCGCTGGGAAATCGCCCTGTCGGTTTACAACGTGGCCAACGCGCGCTGGTCCGACTCGACCGACGAGGGCACGATCGTCACCCCGCCGCGCACCTTCCGGCTCAGTCTGGTCCGCGACTTCTGATGTCACCCCGGCCCGCCCATTTTTATTGGTGGAGGGCCGTCGCCCTCAGCGCCCTGCTGCCGTTAGCCGCGCCAGGGGCTACGCAGGCCGAAACGCCCTCACCGGCGCCGCCAACCGTCAAACGGGTGACGATCGACGCCGATGCGGCCACCGCGGCCTACCTGATCAATTTCCTGCGTTTCACCACCTGGCCGGAGTCCGCTCAGACCCGCAGCCCCGCCGCCCCCTACGTGATCGGGGTTTCCTGCAGCGGCCCGCTGCTCGATGCGCTCATCACCATGACCGAAGGCCAATCGGTGCACGGCCACCCGGTGAGGGCGCTCCGCATCAAAAACGCGGCAGACTTCGCAACCTGCCACCTCGCCTACCTGAACTGCGCCGATGAATGCGGGCCGAAAAACAGTGCCCTGACTGCCACCCTAAAAGCCTTGCAAGGCTTGCCCGTACTCACCGTTTCCCCACAGCCCGACTTTCTAGCCAACGGTGGCCAGGTGCAGCTGTTTCACGCCGAGACCCACCTGCGCTTTGCCATCGCGGTGGAAGCCACGCGCGCCGCCGGGCTGACCCTAAACTCCCGCCTGCTGGTGTTATCCCGGCCGGTGCCGCCCAACCGATGAGCCAACGCCGCTCCATCACCCAGCAGGTTTTGATTTTCGCGCTGCTCACCTGTGCCGGCGTATTGGTGCCGGTGGGCGGCGGCCTGTTCCTGCACTACTACCACCAGACCCAGGTGCGCCTGTCCGAATCGCTGGCGACCTCCGCGCGCATCACCGCCGCCAACGTGGCCGCGGCCCTCGCCTTCGGCGATAAAGACTCCGCCGCCGAAATCCTTAGCACCCTGCGCCTCGATCCCCTGATCACCTCCGCCACCGTCGAGGACGCGCAACACCGCGTTTTTGCCCAATACCCCAAACCCAGCTCCGGGTTGGTACAAGCAGCTAGGACGAGCGCCGCCTATCAGACCGAGCAGGCCGTCGTTTTCGACGGGGTGAACTATGGCCACCTGCACCTCACCGGCGACATCAGCAAGGCGCTGCACCGTGCCGTGGCCACTTGGAGCGGGGTTTATGCCCTGGCCTTCCTACTGGCCGGCTCCACGGTGTTTTTTATCGCCCGGCGTTTCCAGCGCCAGGTCGCCAGCCCCATCATCGCGTTGGCCGCTACCGCCCGGCGCGTGGCCCAGGACCGCGACTTCACCACCCGCGCCCCGCTGACCGGCTGCACTGAGATCGACCACTTGGCGTCCGCACTCAACCTCTCCTTCTCCGAGATCGCCCTGCACCAGAGCCACCTGGACGAAGAGTTTGAAGCCCTGCAACTGGAGGTGCGTGACCGGTTGGCGGCCGAGGAGGCGCTGCGCCAAAACCAACACGCCATGAACCGGCTCTCCCGTGAAGCCGGCATGGCCGAGGTCGCCTCCGGGGTGATCCACAACATCGGCAACACCCTCACCAGCATCAGCATTTCCAGCGATCTGGTGGCCACCCGGTTGGCCAACGCCCGCCGCCGCCCCCTTGAAACCCTCGGCCGCTTGCTCGACCCGGCCTCGCCCCACACCGACGCCCTGTTTACCGCCCATCCCGAGGGCCCGGAACTGCGCGCCCTGTTGGCCAAAATCACCCAGACGCTGGCCACTGATCTAGAGGAAACAGGACGGCTGGTTGGCATTTTGCAGGCGGGCAACAGCCACCTCAAACGCATCGTCGCCACCCAGCAATCCCTCGCCCGCAACCGCCACTTGCTGGAAACTTTCATGCTTCGGGACGCCTTGCAGGAAGCCCTCCTGCTGGCCCGCACCCTCTCCCGCCACCACGCCCCCATCGACGACTGCCCGGCCAACGACACCCTCGTCTACGCCGATCGCAGTCTGGTCGTCCATATCCTGCTTAACCTGCTGATCAACGCCCACGACGCCATCGGCAGCCACGGCCCTGCAAAGCCGCGCATCACCCTGACCATTGGCGAACCCCAAGCCGGCTTGTTGCCCATCACCGTGACCGACAATGGCGAGGGCATCTGTAGCGAACGCATCCTCTCCATCTTCACCTACGGCTTCACCACCAAGGCCCACGGCAACGGCTTCGGCCTACACAACTCGGCCAACGCCGCCCGCATGTTGGGCGGCGACCTCTTTGTAACCAGCCCCGGCCCCGGTTGCGGGGCCAGCTTCACCTTACGCCTGCCCACTCATCCCCCCATTCCTTTTGACGATGAAACCTGAAACCCACCGAATCTTAATCGCCGACGACACCGAGGCGTTGCACGAATCCTACCGCAACATCTTCGCGGTGGAAGGCGATGAGCTGGCGGGCCTACCCGGACTGGCCAAATTCGATCCCGAGCAGGTGGCGACGAGTACGTTACTCGGACCGAGCTATGCGCTCGTCCACGTCAAGCAAGGCGAGGAGGCCCTGGCCGCCGCCAGTGCCAGCCAACTCGCCGGGGCGCCCTTTGCGCTGGCGATTCTCGACGTGCGCATGCCCCCCGGCATCGACGGGGTGCAAACCGCCCGGCGGCTGCGCGAACAGCACCCCGACCTGCAAATCGTGCTGTGCACCGCCTTCGCCGACTACACTTGGATCGACCTGCTCCACGCCTTCCCCGAAAGCGACGGTATCCTCCTGCTCAAAAAGCCCTTCGACGCGATCGAGATTCACCAAATTGCCGCCGCGCTCTGCCGCAAATGGCAGTTGGCCGTCGAAAACCGCGAGCTCATCCAAAGCCTCGAGTCGCGGGTCGCCGCGCGCACCGCCCAGCTCAGCCAAACCGCCGCCGATTTGGCCGTCGCCCTGCAATCCGCCCAGGCCGCCGAGCGCGCCAAACACGAGTTCCTCCGCTGCGTCAGTCATGAACTCAACACCCCGCTCAACGGCATCCATGGGGCGGCCAGTCTGTTAACCCTGCAAGCCGATGCCACCACCCAAAAAATGGGCCAGATCATCACCGAATCGAGCACCCGGCTGCAGCGGTTGTTCACTCGGATCCTGCTCTATCTGCAACTGGACGCCGCGCTGGCACGCACCCCCCAGGTGCTCAATCCAGCCGCCGTTTTGGCCCGCTCGGTGGAACCTCATCGGGCGGCTGCCGTGGCCAAGGGACTGGCCTTTTCGGTCAGTTTGACCACCCCGCCCTTGCTCACCCTTAAGGGCCGCCCGGACCTGGTGGAAAATGCCCTCGATAACTTGGTGGAAAATGCCCTCAAGTTCACCGCTGTCGGTTCGGTTCATATCCACCTGCGTTACGAAACGCTCGAGCAGGTGCTAATCATCGAGGTCACCGACACGGGCAAGGGCATCAGCCAAGCCCTGCGCGAAGAGTTATACGGGCTGTTCAGCCCCGGGGACAGCAGCCTCACGCGCAAACAAACCGGCGTGGGGCTGGGGCTGGCGCTGGTGGAACGCATCGCTCGCCAGCTCGACGGCGCGATCAGCATGCGTGACGGCACTCCGGGCGGCAGTGTCTTCACACTGAGGGTGCCCTGCACGGTGGCGGGCTGAGCGGGTCTGAGTGGCGAATGGGTCGGAACCGAGACTCCGCCTCGTTCTCGTTCTCTTATACCAATAGCTGTATGATTTTAGACTTTAAGATTAGCAATCTTTGTGCAGTCTATCCGCATGGGACGTAAATTGCCGTTATTGGGAGAGGATGTGGTAATGCAGATCGAGGCGGAATGGGCGAAGCCTCAGGATGAGTGGGCGCG
>CAMBUJ010000101.1 GCA_945871005.1 Opitutus sp. GAS368
GGTGTGCGGTTGGACGGGCGGGCGAGCGGGGGAGTGGACGAGCGTCGAAAGCGCTCCGCGCTCCCGCTACGTTCCGGAGGCGAGCCGGTTTCCGAGGCGTAGCGGGGCGACGGAGTCGTTTCGAGGTGTGCGGTTGGACGGGCGGGCGCGCGGGGGAGTGGACGAGCGTCGAAAGCGCTCCGCGCTCCCGCTACGTTAAGGAGGCGCGCCGGGTTCCGGAGCGCTCCCGTTTCAGGCCAGGGGGGCAGTTTTTACCCCCTGCCGGTCGGTCCGACACGAGGTCTCCAGCCGGAGTTTTTAAAAAACTGCCCCTCCGTGTAGTTAGGGATGTGGCATCGGCTTTGCTTAGTCGCTTGGCATGAATATCGGACTCTACCAAAGCGCCGCCGCGCTAAGCTCCTTGGAGCGTTGGCAAGATGCCGTGTCCCAAAACATCACTTCGGCGCAAGTGACCGGCTTTAAGCGCCGCACCGTCCAGGTAGCCGCGGAAGCCAAGGGCGAGCTTCTGACTCAGCCCGGGGCCAAACCGGACAACAACGAGGGTATGCCGGCCCTGTTCCCCCAGACGCGTTACTCGATCGCCTTTAATGCCGGGGAAAACAACCCGACGCGCCGCGAGCTCGATTTGGCCATTTCCGGCGAGGGCTTTTTCACCGTGCGCAAACCCGATGGCGCCACCGCCTATACCCGGGCGGGCGAACTCCAGGTGCGCGCCGACCGCACCCTGGTCACCGCCCAGGGCTGCGAGATTCTTTCCAACAGCGGCGACCCCATCCAGTTGAAATCCACCGGCGGCGCCCTGGTGTTCATGGAGGACGGCTCGGTGCGCCAGGGCGACAGTATCATCGGCAAACTCGGCATCGCCAAGGCCACGGACCCCAAGCGCCTCATCTCGATGGCCAGCGGCTTGTTCCTCGCCGACGCCGGCGCGGGCATCGTTCCCGTGGAGAAACCGTTCATTCAGCAGGGTTATCTGGAAGGCAGCAATGTCTCCCCCCTGCGCGAAATGGTCGATCTCGTGAACATTTCCCGGGCCTACGAGGCCAATCAGAAGCTCATCCAGAGCCGCGACAGCATCATGCAGAAGACCCTCGACGCGGTCAGTTAATTAACCCCCCAGCCCTACCCCTATGAATCTTTCACTCTACTCGGCCGCCACGGGCATGGAAGCGCAGCAGCTCAACCTGAACACGATCGCGAACAATCTCGCGAACGTGAACACCCCCGGGTTCAAGCGCAGCACCATCCAGTTCCAGGACTTGCTCTACCAGAAACCGCGCAACGCCGGTGCCGAGAGCGGCGGCGGCGACGTCGTCCCCACCGGTATCGAGGTCGGTAACGGCACCCGGGTGGCCTCCACCACCAAGATTTTCACCCAGGGCCAGCTCACCAACAGCGGCCAACAGCTCGACCTCGCCATCCAGGGCGACGGGTTTTACGAGGTGCAAAAACCCGACGGCACCGTCGCCTACACCCGCGACGGCTCGTTTAAACTCAACTCCTCGGGCCAGGTCGTCACCACCGACGGTCGTCCGGTACTCGGGGGCTTCCAAAACGTGCCCGCCGGTACCACCGCGATCAATGTCTCGGAGAGCGGCGTGGTCAGTTACCAGACGGCCAGTGGCACCACCACCTTCAACCTGACCCTGTCGCGCTTCGCCAACCCGGCCGGCCTGCAGAGTTTGGGCGGCAACCTTTACGCGGCCACCGGCGCAAGCGGTGCGGCCGAAGCCGGCGCCCCCGGTGAAAACGGCTTCGGCGGCGTTATGCAGGGCTACGTCGAGACCTCCAACGTCAATATCGTCGAGGAAATGGTTAACCTGATCGTCGCCCAGCGCGCCTACGAGGTGAACAGCAAGTCGATCCAAGCCTCCGACGAGATGCTGCAAAACGTGAACCAGCTCAAACGTTAAGCCGCCCCGCCATGACGCGCCGTTACCTCCTGTTGGGTTTGCTCTTCGCCTTCGCCTCCCTCGGCCGGGCCCAGGTTGCCCCCGCCGCCTCCGAAGCCCCCGTGGCCCCAGTGGCTGCCGCCGGCGATCACTGGCTGGAGACGCTCACCGTCTTGCTGGCCGACCGCTACCAGGCCAGCGGCCAGCTGCAACTGGCGTGGAATCGCCCCCGCCCGGCCGCCGCCCCCGTCGATGCCGACCTGACCATCTTGACCGCCACCGCCGAACTCGCCCCCCAGATTTTGGTGAACGTGCGCGCGACCGATTCGACCGGCCGGACCAGCGATCACCAACTGGTGCTGCGCGCCGAGCTTTGGCGCGACGGTTGGATGGTGCGCGACCCGGTGGTGGTGGGCACCAAGCTCAACCCGCTCAGCCTCGATCCGCGCCGCTTTGATGCGTTGCGCGAACGCGACACCATCCCGGCCGACTCGACCCTCGAACTCGATTTTGCCCGCAACATGCCCACCGGCCGTTTGGTCGCCTGGCGCGATGTGGTGCGCCGCCCGTTGGTGCGCCGCGGTCAAGCCATGGAGGTAATCGCCTCCTCGGGCACCCTCACCATCACCCTGCACGCCATCGCCCTCCAGGACGCCGCCCGCGGTGAATCCGTGCGGGTGCGCAACCCCGACTCCAAGAAGGAGTTCGTCGCCCAGGTCGTCTCCGAGGCCCGCGCCACCATCCGCTTCTAACCCGTCGCCTTTCGCCCCCGCTCACCCTATGAACACTCGCCTGCTCCTCCTCTGCCTGCTCCCGGCCTCGGTCGCCCCGGTGCACGCCGACTCGCTCTGGACCGCCGCCGGTTCCCGCGAACAGGGGGTCGCCACCCAGATGAAGGCGGGCCAGGTCGGCGACATCCTCACGATTATCGTTTCGGAATCCGCCGACCAGACCGCTTCGCAAAGCAAGAGCAGCAACAGCGCGAGCAACATGGACGCCTCGGTGAGCCAGTTTTTGTTTCCCACCAGTGTGAGTAAGTTCGGCACCAAGGGCGGCCAGTTGCCCGGCATCAAGTTCGGTGGCACCAGCGACTTCAAGGGCGGCGGCGATGTGAAAAACTCCCAGTCGATCACCGCGCGGGCCGCCGTGCTCGTCACCGATGTGTTGCCCAACGGTAACTTGGTGATCGCCGGGGCGCGCCGCATCACTTTCTCCGGCGAAACCCAGAACATCGTGCTCCACGGGGTGGTGCGTTCGGCCGATATCGGCAGCGATAACACCATCCTTTCGAGCAACATCGCCGATGCCCGGGTGGAGTTCATTGCCGAGGGCATGATGAGCGACGCCTCCAAGCGGGGCTGGTTGAGCAAGGTCTACGAAAAACTCCGCCCCCTCTGAACCCTTTCGAGCGTCCCAATATTTTTCCCATGCGCCGTATCCTCATCCTCCTCGGTTTCCTCGCTCCGCTCTTTTTGGAGGCGGCGCGGGTCAAGGATATCGCCCGGGTGGCCGGTCAGCGGGACAATCAATTGGTGGGCTACGGCTTGGTGGTCGGTCTGGCCGGCGACGGCGATTCCAACGCTCTGGCCACGCTCAGCTCGGTGGCCAACGTGCTGGAGCGCAACGGGGTGAAGATCGACCCCTCGCTGATCAAAGCCAAAAACGCCGCCGCGGTGATTCTTACCGCCGATATCGGCGCCTTTTTAAAGTCGGGCACGCGCATCGATGTGACCGTCTCCTCGATGGGTGACGCCAAGTCGTTGCAGGGGGCGGTGCTCTTGCAGGCCCCGCTGATGGGTGCGGACGGCCGGGTTTATGCCGTAGCCCAGGGCGCGGTGGCGGTGGGTGGTTTCCTGGGTGGGGCCGGCGGTGCCGGTGGCGCCACCGTGCAGAAAAATCACCCCACGGTGGGTATTATTAGCAACGGTGCCATCGTGGAACGTGAAATCCCCGCCACCATCGTCCAGGACGGGCGCATCGCCTTCAGCCTGCACAACCCCGATTTCACCTCGGCGGCCCGGATGGCCGACGCGATCAACATCGTGTTTCCCACCGCCGGGGCGATGGCCCGCGACGCGTCCACGGTCGATATGATCCTGCCCCCGGCCTATGTGGGTCGCGACGTGATGTTTTTGGCCGACGTGGGTGCGGTCAAGGTGACCCCCGATGCGATTGCCCGCATCGTGATCAACGAGCGCACCGGCACGATTGTCGCCACCGCCCCGGTGAGTCTTTCGCATGTGGCGATCAGCCACGGCTCGCTCACCATCACGATCGCCAACACCCCCACGGTTTCCCAGCCGGGAGCGTTCAGTGGCGGCGAAACTGCGATCACCAATACCACGCAGACCGACATCAAGGAAACCAAGGGGCACTTCACCATGATCCCAGAAGCGCCCTCGGTGGAAAAACTCGCCTCGGCGCTCAACTCACTCGGGGTGAGCACCCGCGACATGATGTCGATTTTCCAGACGCTTAAAACTGCCGGCGCCCTCCAGGCCGACCTGATTATTAACTGATTACGGTCCCACCACACCCATGTCTATCGATCCCCTCTCAGTCATTTCATCCACCGACCGCTCCGGGGCCCTTGCCGGGGGTGCGCTCAAGAACAACCCCAAGCCCAACGCCAGCCAGCTGGCCAAGGCGGCCCAGCAGTTTGAGGCCATCATGGTGCGCCAGCTGTTGTCGCCGGCGATCGAGCCGATGATGAACGGCGGGGTGGGGGGCGAAAAGTCGAAGTCGGGGGCCGGTGGTGGCGGGGGCGTGTACGGTTACATGCTCACCGACACCCTGGCCAATTCCATCGCCCAAGGCGGCGGCCTCGGTCTGGCCAACGTGATCAACCGGCAACTCTCTCCCGCGACCCCGGTCGCCCAACCCAAATGAGCCCTCATCCCTTTATTCCCCTAGTGGAGCTGTTACGCGCTGAGCTGGCCGGTTACGGCGGGCTGCTCGCGCTGTTTGACGAACAACAAGCGCTGCTTTGGCGCCGCGAGGTCCAGGCGGTGGCCGACACCTCGCTGGCCATTGAGCAAATCGCCGCGGAAACCGCCCGGCACCGGCTGGAGCGCGAGGCGTGGGTGGCGCGTTTTGCCACGGCCAAGGGTCAGCCGGCCGAGACCAATTTGCGCCGGTTGCTGGAGTTTTTCCCCCAAGACCAGCAGCCCCTGTTGGGGGCGTTGATCGACGAGATTAATCACTTGTTGCACCGGGTGCGCCGCCGCGCTCGGCAGAACCACTCGATCTTGTCGCGCGCCGTCGAATTGCACCGCGACGCTCTGGCGACGCTGCACCCGGCGGCCCGGCCGCGCACCTACGCGCCCTCAGGGCGGATTGGGACGCTGGCGGGCCCGGCGGCCACCTTGCAGGCGGCCGGTTGAGGGCAGCGCGCCTGAAAGGCAGGCGCAACCCTTGGCCGGGGACGGCCAACGCGAGGGAGGCAAGATTGCTCCGACTGTAGGGTTGGCCGTCCTCGGCCAAAGCTTTGCGCAGGCGCTGCTCTCTCAAGTAACACCCCAGAGGCTGTTGATAAAATGAGGGCTGGATGCCCGATTGAGTTGCCTGTGGTTGGGCCGCAGGCAAGTAGCGCAGACTTCCAGTCTGCTTCGGGAGGCAATCCAAGCAGACTGGAAGTCTGCGCTACTTTTTGTCTCGTTACTTTGCGGCTTTGCCCGCGCTCCTCCGTGGTGGGTAGCTAGTAATGAAATTCAAAACCTTGGCCGGGGACGGCCAACGCTACACGTGGACACTAGATCCAGTGTGGCGCTGAGCGTGAGCTCAGGGAGTTCTCGGCCCGCCTCCGACTCGTTCTCGTTCTCTTAATCGTTCTCGTTCGTCAGGGGCTCGGGGGCTTGGGGGCAAGACGTCGGAGAGAGAAAGAGAACGATTAAGAGAACGAGAATGAGGACGAGAACGCTACGGAGTGGACGGGGAGTGCGGCGGAGTTGTGCGGTTTTCCGGCGGCAAAAACTGCCGCGACCGCCGGCCGCCCACCGAAATGTTGTTTTCCGCACTCAACTCCGGCCCGGTTGTGCCGATATCCCTGCACGGCGTGGTCTCGACTCGCCCCCAGTGCCCGGCGAATACGACCGGCTTGAGGCCCGAGGCAGTTTTTACCCCCTGTCAGCCGCCGGTAACCGAAGCCGCCGGCCGGATTTTTTAAAAATCTGTCCCTCCGTGTAGTTAGGGATGTGGCATTGGCTCTGCTTAGTCCCTTGGCATGAATAACGGATTCCGCCCAAACGCCACCTCCCCCCGGGTGCAGGAACGCTTGCCGGCCATCCCCTCCCTCGTCGTTCCGTCCGCCACCGTAACGGTCGCGGGTTAATGCCTTCTTAACCCCCGCCCCCTCCTCACCATGGCCGGTCTATTTGGCACCCTTAACCAGTCCGTTCAGTCCCTCCAGGCCCAGTCCATCGGCATTGAGGTGGCGGGACGCAATCTGGCCAACG
Source organism: Opitutus sp. GAS368 (assembly GCA_945871005.1). Lineage (GTDB taxonomy): Bacteria > Verrucomicrobiota > Verrucomicrobiia > Opitutales > Opitutaceae > Rariglobus. Next base: position 6,347 of record CAMBUJ010000101.1, read on the forward strand.
TCAACAACCCCGACTACGCCCGCCAGCGGGTCGTCTTCGGCGACCGCGGCACCGTCATCACCCCCCAGGGCGCCCAGTCCCTCGGCATCGAGGCCAAATCAGTCCAGCAGATCCGCGACGCCTTGATCGACCAGCAGGTCAGCCGCGAAACCGCCGCCATGGCCAGCCTCGAGTCCGAGAGTGACGTTTACTCGAAAACTCAGGCCGCCCTGGGCGAGTCGATCGACCGCACCCAGACCTCCACCTCGCCGGCCGCCGGCATGTCGGGAGTGGTCAGTGATTTCTTTAACTCCTTCCAAGCTTTCGCCGCCAGCCCCACCGACGCCGGCCAGCGCCAGAACCTCATCCAGCAGGCCGGCATCCTCACCGACCGCTTTAACTCCACCGACGCGCGCCTGGCTCAGGTTCAGGACGATGCCAGCACCAACATCATCGCCGATGTCGCCGAGGTGAACACCCTGCTGACCACGGTCGCCTCGCTCAACAGCCAGATCGGCGGGTTGGAAATCAATGCGGTGGGCACCGCGGTCGACCTGCGCGACCAGCGCCAGGCCGCGATCCAGAAACTCGCCGGGTTGATCGGCGCGGAGACCGCCCCCAGCGCCACCCAGCCCGGCCAGGTTGACGTGTTTGTGCGCGACACCAGCGGCAATGCCCTCACCTTGGTCAGCCTGGCCTCGGTGACCAATCCGGTCAGTTACATCGGCACCGGGCTGACCGCCGGCACCTCCGGCACGCCGATCGCCCTCAATTCCGGCTCGACCAACGGGCTGTTCACCGCCCGCGACGGCGCGGTGCAAGAGCTGCGCGACAACCTCAATACCTTCGCCGGCCAAATCGGCAGCGCCGTCAACGCCGCCTACAACCCCACCAGCACGGTGGGGGCTGACTTCTTTAGTTTCACGGTGGGTTCGGCTGCCTCGACGATCAGCTTGGCCTCCGGCCTGACTCCGGTGACCCTGAAGGCGTCCAACGGGGCCGCCGGTGACAACACCCTGGCGGCGGCGGTCGCCGCGCTCGCCTCCCACTCCTTTGCCACCACCTCGGGCGACTCTATCGACGGCACCTTTAGCCAATACTTCTCGGGCGTGGTCAGCGACTTCGGCCGCACCGTCGCCGGCACCGAAAACCGCCTCGAGGACCAGACCAACATCACCAAACTCGTCGACGAGCAGCGGCAGAGCCTGAGCGGGGTTTCCATGGACGAGGAAATGGCCGATTTGCTCAAGTACCAGCGCGCCTTCGAAGCTTCCTCGAAGGTCATTTCCATCATCAACGGTCTGCTCGATACGGTCGTCAATCGACTCGGCTCCTAAGTTAGCCCGGCTCAACTCACCCTCGGACCACAAATCCCATGAGAATTTCCACCGCCAGCATTTCCACCGCCGTTCTCGTGCAACTGCAGAAGTTGAGCGGCCGCCAGGCCGAGTTGCAGAACCAGGTGGCCACCGGCCAGCGTATGTTCCTGCCCGGCGACGATCCCGCCGCGATGGGCCGGGTGATTTCCGCCCAGATGGAGCGCAGCAGCGTGGCCCAGTTTTCGCGCAATGCCGACACCGCCTTGGCCTATTCGCAGACCTCGTTCGCGGCCCTCGATCAGTTTAAAAAACTATCCGACCGCGCCGGCGAGCTCGGGGTGTTGGGCACGGGGAGCATCGGCACTGAGGCCATGGCTGCCTTCGGGGCCGAGGTGAACCAGTTGCTTGAACAGGCCTCCACCGTGGGCAACGCCCGTTCGCGCAACGACTACATCTTCTCCGGAACAGCCGTAACCACCCCGCCCTTTACCCTCACCCGCGACGTCGCCGGCAATATCACCGGGGTCGCCTACGCGGGCGACGCCGGGGATATTTCCGTGCCCTTGGGTGACGGCACCTCGATCAAACCCTCGACCGACTCGACCACCAACAACGGCCTGGCGGCGTTTATGACCCAGTTGATTGCCCTTCGCGACGCGCTGCAGACCGGCAGCACGGCGGGAGTGCAGGCCACCCGCGCCAATTTAGAAACCTCGGAAAACCTGATTGTTTCCTCACTCAGTGAACACGGCGCGGTCCAGTTGCGCATCGAAGTCGCCCAGGCCCAACACAAGGCCCGGGGCGACGAATTGGACCGCCAAATTTCCGCTGAGGCGGACGCCGATCTGCCCTCGACCATTGTTAATCTCAACCAGACCACGCAGGCCTATGAGGCTGCACTTTCCTCCTCCGCGACCTTGCTGAAAATGTCGCTGCTCGATTACATTAGGTAACTTTTCTTCCCCCTTCCCCTTTCCATGAAAGTTCTAGCCGAATCCCCCCAACTGCAAGACCTCGAGGCTCCACCCACGTTGGACCTCAGTTTCCCCAACGGTATTGTCGGTTTCCCCGAGCATCGCCGCGGTGAGATTTTTCATTTCGCCGACCAATTGCCCTTCCAGTGGCTGCGTTTGCATGGGCCCACGCCCCTGCACTTTGTGGTCGTTGATCCGGCTGGTTTGCTGCCCGACTACACTCCTGAACTCTTTGATGACGATGCCAATGCCCTTGGCATCACCGAGGCGGGCGACGCCCTGTTATTCAATATTGTCACCGTCCGCGATCAGTCCTCAACTGCCACGGTGAATCTCGTCGGCCCCATTATCGTCAATCGGCATACTGGGGTTGCTCGACAAGTCGTCGTCGCCAACCACGCGCAGTACAGCGCCCGCCATCCCCTCGTCACCGCCAGCTGATCAGCCCCATGCTTGTTCTTACTCGAAAGGTTAATGAAGCCATTGTCATCGGTGACAACATCGAGATCCGCATTACGCGTATCGATGGGGATACCGTGAAGATTGGCATCCAGGCCCCTCGCGAGATTTCGATCGTGCGCAAGGAGGTCCTCATCGACATCGCGGCGAGCAATCAAGCCGCAGCCGTCGCCACCCCTGCCGCCGGCGGAGCCGGTTCGCGCATGCCCTCGCTGCCCCGGCTGGTTTCCCCGGCCCGCGCCCCCAAGCCCTGAACACCCGACCCTCACCCCCCATGTCCTCGATCAACACCACGCAACAATCCCTTTTTCTCGCCGCCGGACTCGGCCGTCTGCAATCCCTCAACGACGCCGCCTCTGCCCGGGTTTCCTCCGGTCAACGTCTTGATCGCCCTTCCGCCGATGTGGCCGGCGTGGGTCTGGCCGCCAAACTCGACGGCCAGCAGGCCCGCCTGCGCGGCGTCGAAGTGAACCTGCAAAACGGCGTCAGCCGCATGCAGTCCACCGCCGGCCAGCTCACCACCATCACCCGGGTGGTCACCCGCCTGAGTGAATTGTCCGTGTTGGGCGCCAACCCGACCCAGGACGCCGCCAGCCGCGCTCTCTACCAAGTGGAATTCACCAAGCTGCAGGACCAGCTCCGTCAGACCATTGGCGGCACGACTGCGGAAATCGGCGGCACGGCCGACGTGAGCGATCCGTCGGGCACCTATAACGGCACGCGGCTGTTTGGTGCCGGGGCGGGCGAGAGCCTCTCGGTGGGACTGCAGGCCGACGAGCAGATCACCCTGCCTTCGATGAACTTGAGCAACGGGGCGATGGGGGCGTTGATCAGCCAGGATGCGGCCGGTAACTACACCACTACGATTGCCAGCAGCGGGGCCGGAACGACCATCAACGACGCCCTCTCGCAGACCGGCCAAGTCCTGGCCAATGTCGGCGCGGTGCAGAGCCGCATCGATTTCTCGGTCAACATTGCGTCCACCGCCAGCGCCAACCACGAGGCCGCGCTTTCGGTGATCCGCGACGCCGATTTGGCGGCCGATGTCACCGCGATTTCCCGTTTGCAGATGCTCACCGAAGCCCATTCGGCGATGATGGCGCAGTCGCGCGATTCCGGCGCCAAGTTGCTCGGGCTGCTCTCGCGCAACTAAGCCGACGAGTCGGCAAGGTAAGACAAGCCTCGGAGGTGGCGCCCGCGCGCTGCCCCGAGGTTTTTTTGTGGGCGAATAGGGAGGGAGCGCCGGGCGACTCCGGCTCGATTCTTGGCCGGCCTCCGACTCGTTCTCGTTCGTCAGGGGTGGGTAGGGGGATCGTCGAGGGGGGGGCGGCGTCGGAGCCAGGCAACGGAAAGAGAACGATTAAGAGTAAGAGAACGAGAACGATACGGAGTGGACGGAGGGGGGGCCATTTCGGAGGTGGCTGCGTGCGTGAGCACGGGGTTCCGGGCGACCGACCCTGAGCTCACGCTCAAGGCCACACGGAACCGAGCCCGCGGGCCCGGCACGGCGGCAAATTCTACCGGGACTCAGTTTGGGTTTAAGCCAAAGGCCTTCCGTGCCGATGGAGGGGCTAGTTTTCTGATGTTTGCTTTGTTTCAACTTTGGTCGGCACCTGGGGTGGCGTTCGGGCACGGCGTTTTCGCCGGGGCAGGGCGCGCCTTTGGTCTGCCTGTTTCGGGAGGACCGCAATGAGTGACCTGCCGACTCCGGGCATTACTCCCGACCCAGCCGCACCAGACCCAGGCGGGGCGCAGGCGCTGCTGGATTCGATGGCGGCGGCCATCGAAGGCACGGGGGTGTTAATCGACGCGACCGGGGTGGTGGTCGCGGCCACCGCGTTGGCCGGGATCAGCGTGGGCCAGAACTATTTGGCGGACTGCGAGCCGGCGCGCGTCGCCGGTTTGCGCGAGTTGTTGGCGGGCGAGCGGGCCGTGTTTTCTCACACCTCGCTTCAGGCCGATCCGGAGGGTTCTTATTGGGCCCGGTTGCGGGCCTCGCCCTGGCAGGGACCGGCCGGCCCCGGGGCATTGCTGCTGCAAACCAAAGATACCGGGCGAATCCGCACGGCGGTCCAATCGCCCCAGGAGTTATTGTCCAATAACAACCGCCTGAGTGAGGCGATTGCCCATGCCACCGACATGGCGGCCCAAGCCACCGCCGCCAATCAGTCGAAAAGCCTGTTTTTGGCCAACATGAGCCATGAGCTGCGCACCCCGATTAACGGGGTCATGGGCATGGTCGGCCTGCTGCTGGACACCCGACTTGATGCCGAGCAGCGCGGCTTTGCCGAGACCGCGCGCACCAGCGGCGAGAATCTGCTGCAACTGGTTAACGACATCCTCGATTTTTCCAAGATCGAGGCCGGTAAAGTGAAGTTGGAATCCATCGAGTTTGATTTGGGTGAACTGGTCGAGGAGTCGCTGGACTTGCTCACGCTACAGGCTCACGAGCGCGGGCTGGAGCTGGCGGCGGTGATCGCCCCAGGAACCCCGCAGCGGGTGCGCGGCGACCCAGGGCGGATCCGGCAAGTGCTGGTTAATTTGGTGGGTAATGCGGTCAAGTTCACCGAGCGCGGCGACGTGGTGGTGCGGGTGGCGTTGCGGCCCGGGGAGAGTGGGCAGTCGGTGGTGGGCTTTGCGGTGAGCGACAGCGGGGTGGGGATCGCCCCGGAGCGGGCCGCCCATTTGTTCCAGCCCTTCACCCAGGAGGACTCCTCGACTACGCGCCGCTACGGCGGCACGGGACTGGGACTGGCCATCTCCCGGCAACTGGCCGAATTGATGGGCGGGGACATCACCCTGCAAAGCCGGCCGGGG
>CAMBUJ010000102.1 GCA_945871005.1 Opitutus sp. GAS368
GCGCCGCCCTCACCGGCGCGCTGTTCGCCCAAGACGCCGCTCCGGCCGCCGCGCCCGCTGCGCCCTCCAAGAAAAAAATCGCCATCACCAAGATCGCCCCGACCGACTCGGTCAAAGCCCGCATGGCCCAGCAGGGCGTCGGCCTGTCGCTGGCCAGCGTGCTCGAGGCGCTCGATTCCCAGGTCTACGACCGCGTGCTCAGCACCAAGCGCTTCGAGGTCCTTGAGCGCTCCGACGCCGACGCCCTCGCCAAGGAATCGGCCGCCGCCGGCACCGTCTTCCAGTTCAACCAAGCCGACTACCTGCTCACGATTCGCATCGACGGGTTTAACGACCGCGTGGAAACCCGCCGCCTCGCCTCCCTCGGCAAGACCGTGACCGCCCGCGTCATTGAGATGTCCGCGGTGGCTAAGATCACCGAGGTCGCCACCCAGCGCGCCATTGCCAGCACCAACTTCCAGGTCTCCCGTCGCCAGTCCGACCAGCTCTCCGAAAACACGGTGGGCAAAAACGGCGAGTCCAGCGACATCCTGCTCACCGACATCACCCGCGAAATGGCCCAAAAAATCGCCTCCCGCGTGGCCGATGCCATTTTCCCGGCCCGCGTGCTCGCCAAGCGCGACAAGGTTGTGACGATTAACCGCAACGACACCTCCGGCATCAAGGTCGGCCAGGTCTGGGAAGTCTTCATGATTGGCGACGAGCTGGTCGACCCTGACACCGGCGAAAAAACCCGCGAAGAGGTTTTGGTCGGCAAGGTCAAAATCAGCCGGGTGACCCCGCAGAATTCGCAGGCCGAAATCGTCGAGGACACCGGCATCGACAAGCTCGCGCTGGTCCGCCTTAAGGACGACGTTGCCGAGCCCGCCGCCGAATAAGTTCACCCGCAGGGGGAGGGCCGACCGCCGGCCGGCCCTCCTCCCGCCGCCTCGACCGTCCTGGTTTAATCTCTCTCGCTCCCATCGCATGCCCTCCTTCCCCCGCTCCCGTCCCTCCCTTCGCCGTCTCGCTCCGCTCGCCGCCACCGCCGCCCTGCTGCTGCTATCCGGGTGCCAAACCTACCAGCAAAAATCCGAAGACCTCGCCAGCGCCTTCCGTGGCTCCAACATCGCCGCGGCGGTGGCCACCGCCGACCGTGAGGCGGCCGACAAGGCCGGCGGCAAAGACGAGTTACTCTGGCGCTTGGAGCAGGGCGCAGTGTTACGCACCGCCGTGCTCGCCGACCCGACTCAGCTGCCACCCCCGGTGATCGTCCCGCCCAAGGACCCGGCCGCCCCGATCCCGGTCGCGCCCACTCCGGTGGAACTGGCCACCGCGTACACCCAGCGTTCGATCGCCGCATTCAACCTGGCAGAGGAACGCGTCAATTACTGGGAAGAACAGGCCAAGATCAAAGTGGGCAGCGAGGCCTTCGCGCTCGTCACCAATCAGGCCAACATTCCCTATCGCGGCCGCGCCTACGACAAGGTCCTGCTGAATACCTACCAGGCGCTTAACTACCTGCAAATCGGCCAGCCCGACAAGGCCCGCGTCGAGCTCAACCGCGCCCTCCAGCGCCAACGCGACGCCGTCGAACTCAACCAGAAAGCCATCGCCGAGGCCCAGGCCCAAGCCGCCAAGGCCGCCAAGGGCGAAGTCCAGGACGAGAAGGGCCAGAAGGCCGCCTACGATGTTAACGCCGCCCAAGCCGACCCCGCCGCCGGCCCCGCCCTCTCCGCCGCTCTGGCCGCCTCGACCGCCAACATGAAGGCCTACGGCGACTACGTTAACCCCTTCGCCGTCTTCCTCGACGGCCTGTTCTTCACCCTGCGCGGGGAAAACGGCTCCGACTGGGAGCGCGGCCGCAAGTCCTTCGAGCGCCTCGCCGCCCTTGTGCCCGAAAACCCCTACGTCGCCGCCGACGCCGCCCTCGGGGCTGCCGCCGCCGAAGGCAAACTGCCCGAGGCGATCACCTACGTGATTTTCGAAACCGGCACCGGCCCGATCCGCGACCAGCTGCGCATCGACATCCCGACCTTCCTCGTCACCAGCAAACTCGCCTATGTTGGCGCCGCCTTCCCCCGGCTCGAATACAACAGCAACTACCTTCCCTCCCTCAGCGTGAGCGCCGGCGGCCAGTCCCTCACCACCGCCACGGTGGCCAGCATGGACAGCGTGGTGGCAAACGATTTCAAAAACGAGTGGCCGACCATTTTAACCAAAACCCTCATCACCACCGCCACCAAAGCGATTATCCAAACGGTCGTGCAGAAGCAGCTCGATGACCAGAGCCCAATTTTCGGTCTCGTCGGTGCGGTGGCCATGACCGCCCTCAACGCCTCGACCAACATCGCCGACACCCGCACCTGGATCACCATCCCCAAGGAATTCCAATACGCCCGCCTGGCCACCCCCGCCGACCGCCAACTCACCCTGTCCGCCGGCGGTCAGACGCGCACGATTTCGTTGGACCCGGGTGCGGTCAACGTGGTCTACGTCAAAAGCATTTCCGCCACCTCCCCGCTGCTCGTCTCCCAATTTCTCCTCAAATGAACTCCCCCCAACGCCTCCTCGTCCGCAGTCTTTTGGCCGCCGGTGCGCTCGCCGCCCTGAGCGGTTGCGCCACCAATGTGAACACCGTTGAACGCGCCCAGCCCCAAGCCACCCCCGACTTCGTCGCCGACAAGCGCGTGGTCACGGACAACACCCTGGCGCGCACCGTGCGGGTCAACGCGATCAACCAGGCCACCGTTTCCGGCAACCTGCTGAAAGTTCAGGCCACCCTGGAAAACCTCAAAAACAACCCGCGCAACATCCGCTACAAGTTCGAGTGGATCGACCAGAGCGGCATGGCGGTGAATTCGCCCACCGAGACCTGGAAGACCCTCATGCTGCAGGGTCGCGAGACGACGATGATTTCCACGGTGGCGATCAACCCCCGTGCGGTCGATTTCGTGCTCAAACTCAGTGAATACAAAGAATAACCCCGCTCCCAACTCCTAGCTCCCAGCTCATTCCTCCCTTTCCCCTCCTATGACCACCTCCTCCTCGCTTAAAACCGCTCTCGTCGCCGCCGTGTTGGCACCCGTTGCCCTTGTGTTCACCGGTTGCTCCTCCAACCAAGTCCGCAATGTGGACTCCAAAGGCCCGCAGGCCCTGAACACCAGCGGTATCAACTCGCAGGACTGGGCCAACGCCGCCGACCAACTCGTCGGCTCGCTGCTATCCTCCGGCGCCCTCGATAAGGTCCCTAATCCTCCCGCGATCCTCGCGGTGGACCGGATCATCAACAACACCCAGGCACAGGTGGACACCGATTTGCTGATCAAGAAGATCCGCGTGGCCCTCAGCCAGACCGGCAAGGTGGCCATCACCAACACCATGGGCCTGGGCGAGCGGGCCGTGGTCGCCAGCGAGGCCGCCGAGCTGGATGAACTGACCACCGGCAAGAAGGCCAAACTGAGCACCCCGGCCTACACCCTCTACGCCAAGCTCATTCAGCAGTCCGACCGGATCAACAGCGTGACCCAAAACACCTACAGCTTCCAGATGTCGCTGATCAGCGTGAAGAGCGGTCTGACGGTCTGGGAAGACGAGCGCGAGATCGCCAAGCAGTCGAAGAAAGCCGTGATGGGCTGGTAAACGCTTGTCGATCAATACGCCGGCCAGGAGGGCGTGCGCTCTGCCCTTCCTGGTCGGCTTTTGCTCGAACGGCCAAGGCCTGCGCTCCCTGTGCAGGACGCGAGCTGGCTAACCCAGCGCGACGGAAACCGACCCGCCGCGGCTGAAACGGCGCGCGAAAAAAGGGCCAAGGCGAGGCCGATGCGAAATTCGCCTCCTTCCAAGCCGAGGCCAACGGTCTGCGCGAGGTCAACAAGGCGCTGGCCGAGGCCAACCAAAATCCGTTGCTGATCGAGCTCAAGAAAATCGAGGTCGAGAAGGTGCGGGCCGACCGCTGGTCGGGTTGCCTGGCCGGGAGCTAAACGATCCGACCAGCGGTCGCGCCTACAGCTTACAGCCTCCACCGACACGCCCCGCCTTAACCCTCACTCAGCGCGAAATGTCGCGCTGGGTGAGGACCTTGTAGCCGTGGTGGTTGAGTGACTGAGCCGCGACGTCGGCGTCCTCGATGTTGAGCGCTAGGGCCGACTTGCCCTCGGGGCGCTTGATGAAGCTGTAAACGTAGTGGATGTTGATCTCCGCCTCGAGCAACGCGCTGAGCACGCCTTTGAGGTCGCCCTCGTCGGTAATTTCAACCGCGAGTACATCGACCTCGGTGTAAGGGAAATCGTTATTAATCATCAGTTCACGCGCCCGGTCGGGGTCGTCGACGATGACGCGCAGGATGGAGCTGTCGGTCGTGTCGAGCACGGTCAGCGCCATGACGTGAACGTTGTTGTTCTTGAGCAACGCGGTCAGGTCGTACAGGCGGCCGACGCGGTTTTCGGCGAAAACGGAAAACTGTTTAACCGGATCGGCGGCGATGGAGATGTTCGAGGAAGCCATGGTGGGGCGGTGCCGCAAACCATGCCCGCGATGCGGGCGCGGGTCAATGGCGGCGCGGCCTGCGCGAGCAGGTTTATGGGCGCGCGCTGGCCGGCGTGGGGGCGACGGTTCCTGCGCTCACGCGCGGAGCTGCGGCGCCGGGCTACCTCCACAAAAAAACGGCGCCCGGGGAGGGCGCCGTTTTGGCGGAGGGGTGATTATCCCTTGATCATGTCGATGACGGCGGCGCGCTCCTCGACCAGTTCGTTGTTGGTCAGGGCGATCTTCGACTTGGCGAATTCGCACATCTCGTAACCGGTGATCACCTCGTAGCTGCCGGGCGTGGTGGTGCGCACGGGCATGCCGGCCCAAACCTCAGGGTCGAAGCCGTAGCGACCTTCGGACTTCACCGCGACGGAGTGGATCGCACCCGGGGTTACCAAGCTGTGCACGTGGTCAACCAGGGCGTTGGCGGCGGAGGCGGCCGAGGAGAGGCCGCGGGCGGCGATGATCGCGGCGCCGCGTTTGCCGACGGTCTCAAGGAACGGACCGGTGAGCCATTCCTTGTCGTTGATCACGTCGATGGCCGACTTGCCGCTGATGGTGGCGTGGGCGAAGGCCGGGAACATCGTCGGGCTGTGGTTACCGTAAATGAAGATGTCTTTGACGGCGGTGAGGGCGACGCCGGCTTTCTTGGCCAACTGGGCCTGGGCGCGGTTTTGGTCGAGGCGCACCATGGCGGTGAAGCGATCGGCGGTGAGGCGCTTGGCCTGCGAGGCGGCGATCATGCAGTTCGTGTTGGCGGGATTGCCCACCACGGCAACGCGGGCGTCGGCGGCGGCGACCTCGTCGATGATCTTACCTTGGCCGATGAAAATCTTGCCGTTGTCCTTGAGCAGGTCGGCGCGCTCCATGCCGGGGCCGCGGGGCTTGGCGCCGACCAGCAGCGACCAGTTGGCGTCTTTGAAACCCACGCGCGGGTCGTCGGTGAGGACCATGCTCTGGAGCAGGGGGAATGCGCAGTCGTCGAGTTCCATGGCGACGCCCTCAAGCGCCTTCATGGCCTTTTCGAAAGGCACTTCGATGAGTTGCAGGATGACCGGTTGGTCAGGGCCGAACATCGCGCCAGAGGCGATGCGGAACAATAGCGAGTAGGAGATCTGGCCGGCTGCACCGGTCACAGCGACGCGAATGGGTTGTTTGCTCATGCGGGCGAAAACCTAGGGCGAAAAGCCGCCGACTTACACGCACCAAATTGCCTTTTTACTGCGCAGTTTTTACCCACAAAAAAGGCGGAAGGTGTGGAACCTTCCGCCAGTTAAGGAAACTTCGCGTCTCGCTTTAGGCGAAATGCGGCGCGAGCGCGGCGTGGATTTCGCGCACCATTTTCTCGGTCGTGTCCCAGCCGATACAGCCGTCGGTGATGCTGACACCATAACGCAGCGTTTCCTTGGGCTGGGGGAATGTCTGGTTGCCGCTCTCTATATTGCTTTCGACCATGGCTCCCATGATGGAGGTGTTGCCGGCGGCGATCTGCGCGAGCAGCACGCGGATCACGTCGGGTTGCTGTTCGGGTTTCTTGGCCGAATTGTCGTGGGAGGCGTCGACGAGGATCGAGGCGGTCAGACCGCCTTTGGTCAGGGCCTGCTCGGTCTTGGCGATGTGCTCGGCGGAGAAGTTCGGGCCGGCCGAACCGCCGCGCAGGACGATGTGGCAATGGGGATTGCCGCGGGTGACGATGGCCGAGGCCGCGCCGTCGAGGCTCACCCCGAGGAAGGTTTGCGGCTGGCCGGCGGCCTTGATCGCGTTAACTGCGGTCTGAAGGTTGCCGTCGGTCCCGTTTTTGAAGCCGATGGCCATGGACAGACCGGAGGCGAGCTGGCGGTGGGTTTGCGACTCGGTGGTGCGCGCCCCGATAGCGCCCCAGCAGACCAGGTCGGCAATGTATTGGGGCGTGATCGGGTCGAGGAACTCGGTGGCGGTGGGCAGGCCGAGGTCGAGCACTTCGCCGAGGAAGGAGCGACCTAGGGTGAGCCCGGCGGCGATGTCGTGGCTGCCGTCGAGGTGCGGGTCCATAACCAGGCCCTTCCAGCCGACCGTGGTGCGGGGCTTTTCGAAGTACACGCGCATTACGACCATGATCCGGTCGGAGACTTCACGGGCCAGGGCGGCCAAGCGGCGCGCGTAATCTCGGCCGGCCTCGACGTCGTGGATCGAGCACGGACCGATGATCAGCAGGAAGCGGCGATCACTGGTGAACATGAGCCGGTTAATCTCATCGCGGCTACGGGTGATGAAGTCGGCCTGGGACTCGGTCTTGGGCAGCGCGGCCAGCAACTGAGCAGGCGAGGGGAGAGGGCGGGTCTCCACGACATTGATGTCGGAGGTCTTGTGCATAAAGATAAGAACTTGGGATAACGTTTGCCCCGAGCGCAAGCATCCAGCGAATCCGGTGTGCGCCGAGGGCCTCACTCGCCGGGCGGCGGACACAAAAAAACCGCGTCGATTAGAAGCGGTTACGCCGGACTGGGAGGGTTTTAGCGGGGAGGTGAAGTTGAAAAATAAGTTGGCCGGTCGCCTACCCCTAAGCGACCGGCCATTTGCTTTCTTAGTTACCCCAAAAACTCCTGCTAAGCAGGAGAAGTGTTTTGAACTGACGAGAGGAGAAGTAGCCGCAGAACGGTCGCGGTCAATTAAAAGTTATTGGAATCTTCCCGGCGTGATCCCAAACCACTCGGGTGCATTTGGATAAGTCCCTCGATTTTTTTCGTCCGTCTGGCGGCTGGCAAAGCCCCAACCAACCGAGCGCCTGTTTACGCGTGGCTGGCGAGGACGCGTTAACCTTTTTGCAGGGACAGTTTACGCAAGAATTGCGCCCCGCGGCGGCCCCGCCCGTGGCCTACGGACTCTGGCTGAATCAAAAGGGCAAGGTGTTGGCCGACAGTTTTGTCCTGCGGGAAACCCCTGAGCTCCTATGGGTTATCAGTTTCACGGCGAGCGCGGCGGTCATCGTCGAGCGGCTCGAGGCCTACATCATCGCCGACGATGTGGTCATCACCGACGAGACCGCGGCCTGGCTGGGTCTGGCCGTGGGCGGGAGCGGGGCGGAGGCGTGGATCTCGGCAGCGGCGGGCGGGGTGCCGGCGGGCGGCGAGTTTATCCGCGCCGGCGGGGGATGGGTGTTTTGCGGTCGGCGCGACACCGGCCCAACTTTCGAATGGCTGCGGCCGGCCGGGGCGCCCGTCCCTGCCCTCGGTGGCTTGGCCGAGCTCACGGCGGAAGGCCTGGAGCGACTGCGTATCGCCGCAGGGATTCCTCAGGTGCCGCGCGACATCGGTCCGGGCGAGTTGCCCAACGAGGGCGGGCTGGACGCGGTGGCGGTTTCCTACACCAAGGGCTGTTATCTGGGCCAGGAGGTTATGGCGCGGCTCAAAGCTATGGGCACGGTGCGGCGGCGGCTTGTGCGGGTGCGGGCCGCAGGGCACGCCCCGCCGGCGGTGCCGACGGCGCTGCTGCAGGGCGAAAAACGGGTGGGCGAGTTGCGCTCGGCGGTCGCCGACGGGCGCGGTGGCTTCATCGGCCTGGCGCTGTTGACTAAGCTCGGGCTGGATCCGGCCTTGCCGCTCGCGCCTGAACCGGGCGGCGCCGGGTTTATTGAACTCATCGACCTGCCATGACCGAACACGAACAACTCACGGCCCTTTGTCTGAAATTGGGGGCGCCCACGCCGGCGGCCGCTGCGACCATGGCCGAGCAATTGCGCAAACGCTGCGACCAACTGGTGGCCTCGCGCGGGGGCAGCCGGGTGGAGGCCATGGCCTACCTGTTGCAACTCGTCACCAAGGGCGCGCAAGGCGAGGCCCCGCCGGGCTTTGAGGGCGTGCCCAAGCCGTAGCACTCCGGGGGGCTCGGCCGGCAAGCCGGCTTTATGAGCGCGTGAAGCGAGGCTCGCTAATTCGCCCTGCCGCCCGAGGCGGGCGCAAAGACCGTTGACGGCAGGGGGCGCACTGGGGCATTCCGACAGGCTTCAATATGAAGCAAAAGATCGCCGCTCTCTTTAAACAAATACACGGCCGCGAGCCGTCGGTCATCACTCGGGCGCCGGGTCGCATCGAGTTCATCGGTAACCACACCGACTACAACGGGGGCACCGTTTTGGGTGCGTCCATCGACCGCGGGGTGGCCGTGGCGATCGCGCCGCGCACCGACGGCAAGCGGGTGTTCTATAGCGAATTCACCGGCAAATCCGTCACCCTCGGTGCCGAGGTGGGCGAGAAACAGACCGGCGAGGCGAGCTGGATCAATTATCCGCTTGGGGTGATCGCCGCGCTGCCCGCCTTCGGGCTGAAGGTGCCGCAGGGCTTTGACTACGTGGCGATTTCCGACCTGCCCACCGGCGCGGGTCTGTCGAGCAGCGCCGCCATCGAGTTGGCCTCCGGTTTGGCCTTTTTGGCGATCACCGGCCAACAGGCCGACCGCGAGACGTTGGTGAAGATCGGTAAACATGCCGAAAATAACTTCGTGGGCGTGCCCTGCGGCATCCTAGACCAGGGCGTTTCCGGCTTCGGCCAGGGCGATCACCTCGTGTTCATCGACTGCCGCGGCCCGCGCTTCGACACGGTGCCATTGCCCAAGGGCGCGCATTTCTGGATTTTTAACACCCACCACAAGCACGCGCTGGTCGATGGGTTGTTTGCCGCCCGCCACCGCGAGTGCATGGAAGTGGCCAAGGTTTTGGGTGTTTCCCTGCTGGTCGAGGCGAGCTCCGAACAGGTCGAGGCCGCCAAGGGCAGCACGAGCCCCGACGCCTACCAGCGCGCCAAGCACGTGGTCGAGGAAATCGCCCGGGTGGGCCAGACCGTTACGGCCCTCAATCAGGGCGATCTCCCGGCCGTGGGCCGTCTGTTGACCGCCTCCCACCGCAGCTCCCAGCACCTGTTTGGCAACAGCACTGACGAACTGGATTTCTTGGTGGATACGCTCACGGCCACCGACCACGTGTTCGGCGCCCGGTTGACCGGCGGCGGCTTCGGCGGCGCGGTCATGTCGTTAACCAGTGCTGCCTTTGGCAAGGAGCAGGCCGATGCGGTCGCGGCGGCTTACGAGAAAAAATACGGGGCGCGTCCTGACGTCCTCCACATGCGCACCGGCGCCGGCGCCCAGCAGCTCTGAGGTTAGCCCTTCACGGTTCGTTACAGCAGGCCCGACCCAATCCGGTCGGGCCTTTTTTTGGCCCGTTCAAGCGGCCGCGATCCCGGTCACTGCACGATCGCGGCCAGCTCGGCAAAGTACTCGTTGAGCCAGGTGTTGAAGCAGAAAAAGTGGAGCAAGCCGGCGATGGCCAGCATGGGGCCGAAGGGAATCTGCACGCCCATGCCGAGCTCGGCGGCCTCGCCCTCAGCAGTCTCGGCCCGCGGGGCGACCGTTACTTTGTCGCCGAAGCACTTCTTCCAGATCAATGCCAGGCCGATCCAAAGCGTGCCGATCACCGCGCCGCCAAAGATTGCAAAAACCGCGCCCTGCCAGCCGGTGAACGCGCCGATCGCGCCCACGAATTTCACGTCGCCAAAGCCCATCGCCTCCTTGCGCAGCAAGGTCTCGGCGACGAGCGCAATCCAGAGCACCAGCCCCGAACCAATCAAAAGCCCCTGCATCGAGATCAGGCCGGAGTGCAGCGCGCTGACGATGAAGACCCCGTCGTTTTGGCCGTGGAGCGAAGGCACGATCACCGAGAGCAAAACCCCGATTACACCCAGCCCGATGGTGAAGGTGTCGGGGATGATCATGTGGTCGAGGTCGATAAAGAGCGCGCAGAGCAGGCAGGCCACCAGGAGCATCCCGCAGAGTGCCTTGGCGGGCGGAAACATCAGCCAACTGGTGGCAAAGAGTGCGCCGGTGAGCAGCTCGACGAAGGCGTAGCGGAACGAATATGAGCGGCCGCAGCAGCGCGCTTTGCCACGCAGTAGAAACCAGCTGAGCACCGGGATGTTGTCGCGCCATTTGATCGGTGTGCCACAGGCGCAGTGGGAGCCGGGGGTGACGATGGATTTGTCCAACGGCATCCGGTAAATGACGACGTTAAGGAAGCTGCCGACAATCGCCCCAAAGATTCCGGCTGCGATGGGGAAAAACAGGGGGAAGGCGGCGGCAAATTCGGCGTAATCGAAGGTCATGCGAAGAAGGTGAACGGAGGCGGGTAAAAAATGGGACGGGACGGGTCTGCGAGCGCGGATTTCAGCGGGCGGCGAGGGCGGTGGTGACCGCCGCCTGCATGGCGGGCACGGGCACGGTGGCCTCGCTCCAAATTTGCAGGGCGCGGGCACCTTGGTGCACTAGCATGGAAAGGCCGTTGGCCGCAGGCAGTCCAAGGGCGCGTGCCTGGGCGAGCAGGGCCGTTTCCGCTGGATTGTAGATCATGTCGTAGACCCCGGCCGGACGCGCGCGGGCCACCAGCGCGGCGAGATCGAGGGGCAACGGGTCGGTCGGCTTGAGCCCGGCACTGGTGGCGTTGATCACCAGTGCGCCGGGCGCGGGCAGCGGGGTGCCGCCGGCCACATCAGGGGCGGACGGATCGAAGCCGTGAAGGGGAATACCGTTGGCCAGCGGGGCCAATTGGGCGAGCAGCGCGTCGAGGGTGGCGCGGGTGCGGTTGGCTATCCACAAACCGGTGCAACCACGTTGGAGACATTCGACGGCGGCCCCGCGCGCCGCCCCGCCTGCACCGAGCAGGATGACCGGGGTGCCGGCCAGCTCCACGCCGAGGTTTTCGCGGATCGCGGTGGCCATACCGTAGCCGTCGGTGTTGTAACCGTGCCAGCCGGTGGCGGTGCGCCGCAGGGTGTTCACCGCGCCGATGGGACGGGCCGCCGGGTCGAGCGCGCCGACGTGGTCAACGGCGAGGATTTTGTGCGGGAGTGTGAGGTTCAGGCCGAGGAAGCCGCAGGCGTGGAGTTTTTCCAGAGCAAGCGGCAAGTCGGCGGGGGCGATGTCGAAGCGCACGTAGCGCCAGGAGGCAAAGCGCGGATCACTCTCGGCCATGCGGGCGAGCGCCGCGTTGTGCATGGGCGGGCTCAACGAATGTTGGATCGGATGACCCAGCACGGCGAGGGCTGTCCCGGCGAGGGTCCAGTGGTTGAGATCGGCGAGCGTGTAAATCGGGTCGGCGGACATTCTGTACTCTTTGGCTTAAGCGTT
>CAMBUJ010000103.1 GCA_945871005.1 Opitutus sp. GAS368
GCCCAGGGCCGCTCATCGCGAAACCAGTAGGTTTCGTGGGTCGTCATCGCATCAATGATGCGGTCGCGTAGCCGGTTGGTCGGATCGGTCTTGGCCAAGCGGATGAAATCGGGGATGTCGACCGCGCCGGATTGGGTGATGATGGAACCGAGGCGGGCTTCGAATAAATAGCCCTTTTCTTCGCCAAGTTGGATGCAGCAAGCCTCCGCTACAAAGCGGCTGAGTAGCGCGAGGTCGCCGGTTTTGGTTTCGAGAGCGGGCATAAATTAAAGGCGGCTACGGGCCAATTCGGTTAACCGGGAGGCAATCTGGGGAAGGGGGAGGACTTCGTCCTCGAGCTGGCGGCGCACCACCGCCAAAGGCATTCCGTAAATTACCGAGGTGGCTTCATCCTGGGCGATCGACCAGGTTGGCAGCGCCGACTTGAGCGTGGCCACGCCGCCCGCCCCGTCTTCGCCCATACCGGTGAGGATCAGGCTGATGACTCCGCGCAGCGCGCACTTGGCTGCTGAGTTAAACAACACATCGACGGCCGGTCGGCAGGAGTTGACTGGAGCATCATCGGTCAGGCGGGTGACAAGGGCGCCGTCGGAATTGCGGATGATTTCCAGATGGCGACCACCGGGAGCTAGCAGGATGCGCCCCGGTACGACCCGCTCGCCATCGACCGCTTCAGCGACGCGCAGGTTACAGACCTTGTCGAGCTGTTCGGCCAGGGTGCTGGTGAACAACGGGGGCATGTGCTGGACGATGACCACGGGCAGGCGGTAATCGGCAGGCAGGCCCGGCAGCAATTCCTGGAGGGTGCGCGGTCCCCCGGTGGACACGCCGATTAACAGCAGATCGAGGGACGCAGGAGGCAGGACGCGGCGGCGTGGGGCCAGCACCGCGGCCGGGGCGGACTGAGACCCTGCGGCTGGCAGTGGCAGGGTCGGCATCGCGGCGCGGGGGGCGGCCACGGCCGTGTTCATCCGGCGCAATTTCACCATGTTGACCACGTGCTGAAGTTGCCCGCGCAGCCGGGTCATACCCTCCGAAAACGAGGTGGTCTGGGGCTTGGGGATAAAATCAAGGGCGCCGTTAGCCAGCGCATTGATGGTGATGGAGGCGTCGGCACCGGTGGCCCCGCTGATCATGACCACGGCGACCTTGGGGAAGTCGCGGCGGACCCGTTCGAGCACCTCGGGCCCGTTCATCTCAGGCATGAAGACGTCGAGCAGGACCAGGTCGATCGGTTCGGCCGCCAGGCGGGCGAGCGCGAGCGGCCCCGAGGCGACCGCGCCTGCCACCTCCACGCCGGTGAGTTGGCTGGCGGCGTCGGTGAGCAGTTTGCGGTAAAGTGCGGTATCGTCGACAATGAGCAGGCGCATGGAGATAAAAGGGCAGTTGGTTAAAAGGTTAAGGGGA
Organism: Opitutus sp. GAS368; assembly: GCA_945871005.1. GTDB lineage: Bacteria > Verrucomicrobiota > Verrucomicrobiia > Opitutales > Opitutaceae > Rariglobus. The sequence goes on from CAMBUJ010000103.1 coordinate 1,408, forward strand.
GCCCGCTGCGGGTAAGCAGAAGGTCATTTCCAAGGTGCGGCCGTCTTCGGAATGACGCAGGGCGTGGGTGAGCGAGCGCATCACCTGGATGCCCAGGGAAATGTGTTCTGGGTCGACGGGCGGCCGGGGGGCGTTGGGATCAAAGCCAATGCCGTTGTCGCTGATGCGCGCGTGCAGGAAGGCGGCCGTGCTGTTGACCAGCAATTCAACCCGGGTGGTTTTGCTGGGCTCGTTGTTACACCCGTGGTCGAAGGCATTGAGGGTGGCTTCGCGGATGCACAGCAGCACGTCGTGGCGGGTGTCTTCGCCGAGTTGGGGCAGGGCGATTTTTAAGGTGCGCGCCCAAGACTCCTGGAGCGCATCGATGCGCGGGGCGGAGTCGCCCGGAAATGTCTCGTTGTAGATCGGCAACCAGATTTCCCCAAGCGGGGTGGTTTCATGCGGGGGATTCCAATCGAGTTGGCATACCACGATGTCGTCATCGGCGCCTTTTAGGAGGTTATCGGCCATAGTATTGGCGGGGGCTTGGAGGATGCGGTAGGCCAGCGCGATCGGTGGGATTTTCAGCTTTTCGGCGTGGGCCTCGAGGCCGTCGCTCCACAGAATAATCAACCCAGCCACATCGAGGGTGGCGGTGACTTTTTGCGGCTCGATCTCGGGAAACCAACCTAACGGGGCCCCGCCGGGGGCGAGCTGTTCGATGTTGCCGCGACGATCTGAAAGCACCACCGCCGGTCCGCCGCAATTCAACACCGAGACGCGGCGCGCGCCAAAGTCGACCTCCAGGAACGTGGCACTCAAGGAGGTGGACACCGCGAAGGGGTCGGAGTCATTCCACTGGTTAAGCAGGAAACGGTTAAACGACTCGGCGATCCCGCGGCAGGTGGCCGCCTGGTTGGCCATGCCCTCGATAATCCCCTGGAAATACGCGGAGAGAAATCCCTCCTTCAGGCCGTGGCCGGAGACGTCGCCTAACACCAAAAGAATGCGGTCGTAATCGAGCGCGGTGGTTTTCACCAGGTCGCCGCCGGCCTCGTTGATCGGGTAAAAGCGGGTGGCCAGATTGATCTTCGCCGAGGTGCAGACCGCGGAGTCCAAGGCGGTGCGGGTCAGGCGCTGGTTGATATCAGCGATGTCGAGCAGGCGGTGGGTGGCCGCCAGTTGTTGGGTGCGGCTGCGGTGAATTTCCCGCGCCTGCCGAATCGCGCGGAGAATGGCCCGCAAGTCAAAGGGCTTGTCCAGAAACTCGACGGCACCTCCGCGTAGGGATGCGGAAACGAGTTCACGTTCCTGATTGGCGGTCATGATCACGGTGGCGGTGGTCGGGGCGTTCACGTTGATCCACTCGAGCAGTTCCAGCCCGCCCATCCGCGGCATCTGCACGTCGGTAAAGATAGCCTCAAATGGGGTCTCGCCCCGCTCTTTAATCCGCTCGATCGCGTCGAACCCGTCGCACGCCGAGACCACCCGGATGTCGGCCGACTGGAACATGTACACCAGCATGTCGCGCGACATGGGATCATCATCGACGACGAGGATGTCGGGGTGGGTGGTTGCGGTTGGTGAACTCATGAAAAAAGGGGAGTCTAGGGGCGGGGTGGGGAGGGGGGATTCGTTCTCTTTCTCTTACTCCAAATCGTTCTTGTCAGGTCGATGGGGCAGAAATTGAAGGGAGAATCGGAGGGCGGAATTGAGAACGAGTAAGAGTGGGAGAACGAGGGGGGACGCAGCGCTTAGGTCGGCAGGACAGCCCGCAGTTGCTGGGCGGCTTGGTCGATGGCGGCGGCGCTGCTGACCGCACTGGCGAGATCCTGCGCCTTGGCCGCGGTTTCCAGATTCAGGCAGGCGGCGCGCAGGGGTTCGGCACTGAGATTGGCGGCTGCGCCTTTGAGCGCGTGGGCTGCACGCGAAATCGCCGTCATGTCCTGGGCTTCAACCGCCACGCGGATTGACTTGAGCTGGTTATCTAGATTCGAGCCGAAAGATTTGAGGATGTGGTTAACTATCCCCATGTCGCCCATCAGGCGGTTGCTCAGCTCGGCCAAGTTGAGCGGTGCCTGAGCTGGAGCGGGCACCGGCGCAGGCCCAGTCAGGCTCGGGCCGGGTGCAACCACGGAGGGGGCGGCAGGAATGGGGTTGGGTTCAGGGGCGATCATGGTCGGGGCAATTGTCGGTGACACGGGAGTTATCGGCACATTTTGCAGCCAGCGGAGTAAAGTTTCATAAAGAATGCGCGGATCGATCGGTTTTGTGAGGTAGTCGGAGAGTCCAGCCGCCAAACCCAGCTCGCGATCCCCTGCCAGGGCGTGGGCGGTCATGCCAATAATCGGCAGCTTCGGTCTGCGCAGCCCGGTAGCCGGATCGCGAATCGCCCGGGTGGCGGTGAGCCCATCCATTACCGGCATCTGAATGTCCATCAGCACTAGGTCGTAGTCGCGGGCCTGCATCGCCTCGAGCGCCAGTTGGCCATTTTCGGCGATGTCTGGGTTGATGCCGAATTTGTTGAGGATGCCGGTGGCGACGAGCTGATTGGTCACGTTGTCTTCGACCAGAAGAATCCGCGTGTTGGCGGGCAGTGGCGTGGTGGTTCCACTCGACTGGCCCGGGCTGGGTTCACGCTCCTGGAAATCTGGGCTGGCCGCTTGCAGGGGGATGGTGAACCAAAAGGTCGAGCCTTTGCCCGGTGTGCTCTCGACGCCGACTTGCCCGCCCATCAGCACCACCAACTCCTTGCTGATCGCCAGGCCCAGGCCGGTGCCGCCAAACACCCGTGTGGCCGAGCCGTCCACCTGGGAAAATTTCTTAAATAGCCGCCCGATCTGGTCGGCCGAAATCCCCGGGCCGGTGTCGCGCACCGCGAAATGCAGCATCGTTACGGCGTTGCCACCCAGCGTTCCGGGAGCGCGCAGGGTGATGTTCAGGCGCACCTCGCCCTCGGAGGTGAACTTCAGGGCGTTGCCCGTGAGGTTGAGCAGAATCTGACGCAGCCGGTTGGCGTCGGCGCGAATGTGCCGGGGCAGGTCGCCTGCGGATTCGCAGGCAAAGTCGATGCCCTTGGATTGGGCCTGAATGTGCAGCGGCGCGGTGAACTCGGCCAAAAAGCGTGACAACGCGAAATCGCCTGGCGTGAACTCGAAGCGGCCCGCCTCGATCTTGGATAAATCGAGAATGTCGTTGATCAAACTGAGCAGGGTCTGGCCACTCGACTGGATTGTTTTGACGTAGCGCCGTTGGTCGGCGTCGAGGTTCGATTCGCTCAGCAGGTGGGTCATGCCGATCACCCCGTTCATGGGTGTGCGGATTTCGTGGCTCATGTTGGCGAGGAAGTCGCTCTTCGCCCGGTTGGCCGCCTCGGCGTTCATCATTTGCATCTGCGCTTCGCTGACGGCGTCGGAGAGGCGCAGGTTGGTGCCCTGGAGCTGCGCTTCGGATTCCTTGGCCGGGGTGATGTTGATGTGGCAGCCGACCATGCGCGCCGGGCTGTCATCGGCCAGCCACTTGACCACCCCCCCCGAGACAATCACCCAGACTAGGTTGCCGTTTTTGTGCAGGTAGCGCGCTTCGACGTAGAGGGGTATGGCACCGCGACTGGCAACGTGGCGTTCAATAGCGGAGTACGTGCTGGGCAGATCCACTGGGTAAATAAGCTCCTGCCAGGTGTCGTCTCGGTTGGATAATTCGCTTGGCAGGTAGCCGAGCATCCGCGCAAACCCAGGGCTGTAAAAGCCCGTGTGGTTAACCAGGTCCCAGTCCCAGTAGCCAGAAATGTCCGACTCGATGATGAACTCCAAGCTGCGGCGTTGGGACTCGCGCAGTTCTTCATCCTTGATGCGCTCGGTGATGTCGGTGGCGGCGGCGTAGATGCGCCCATCATGCGGCGAGGCGCGCCACTCGATCGTACGGTATTCCCCCTGCTGCATGCGGCAGCGGTTAATAAAGCCGGCCACGGTATGCCCCTCAGCGAGCACATCTATGGCGGCCTGAGTCGCCTCCACATCGTTAGGATGGATAAAATCGATCAACTGGTGGCCGAGTAGATCGTGAGCGCTGCAGCCCAGCGCAAGCGACCACGCGGCGTTGGCGCGGAGAAAACGGCCTTGGGCGTCCGTTATGCAGAGCAAGTCCAGCGCGAGCTGGAAAAACTCCTCGAACTCCTGCGTGCGCTCCTGCAGCGAGCGTTCGGCGAGCATGCGGTCATGGATATCGGTAAAGGTGGTGTGCGTGCGCACCGGCACCGGACTGCCTTCAGTAAACTCAGGCATGCTATCCACAAGGATCCAGCGCCGCTCGTTGAGCACCGGATTAAACACCGACATGAGGGTGTTGCGCACGGGTAAACCAGTGCTTTGCGCTAGGTTTGCCGGGTGTTGATCGCCTGGCAGGGCCTGCCCGTTCGCATCGGTTACTTGCCAACTCAAATCAACTGATGTGCGGCCTTCGAGTTGGGCTCGGCTCAGGCCGAGAATTTTTTCGGCTGCGGCATTGGCGTTTTCGATCACGCCTTCGGCATTTTGGGTAACCATGCCCTGGGCCATGGTTTCGAACAGGGTGCGGAAACGCGCCTCCGTTGCGGCCAACGCAGCGGTGCGACTTTCCACCAAACTCTCCAGTTTGGAGGCGGCGATTTCGAGGTGCTTGCGGGTTTGTTCTGCCGTGGCGGCGCTTTCCGCAGTGAGTTGGCGCAGGTTATCCGTGCACGTATCGATCGAGGCGGCCAATTCACCGATTTCGTCGCTGCGTTTTAGGCCGATGTGTTGGTTGAGCTGCCCCCCGGCGAGTTGTTGAATGGCAACGACACAGCGTTTAATCGGCTGGGTAATTGAGCGCGTAAGTAACACCGTCATAACCCCGCCAATTAGGCTGGTTAAGAGAAGACCCATCCTCAGTTGGCTGCGCGTGCGGTTGAGGTTCTGGCTGGTGGCGGCGGAGGCAGTTGCCATCGATTGGGCGGCGGCGGCGGCGGCGTCTCGGGCGGCGTTGAGAATGGTGGCGGAGGTGACCAGACTTTTTTCAACCAACTCGGTGTGCTCGCTAAAATGGCGGTGGAACGACTCCAGGGACTGGGCATAGGTTTGAGTGGCTGCGGCCAGGTTATCCAGCCGTTTGAGGTCTTCGGGCATGCGCAGGGCAGCGCGAATCTTGTTGGTGTCTAAGTGAATGGCCTGCAACAGGGGGGCAACCGCCTTTAACTGCTCGGGCGAGCGCAGAGCGATGGCGTTGCGGGTGGCGATGCGGATTTCCTGACCATTGGAGCTGATGCGCATGCTGGCGGCTGCCCGCGCGGTGCTTTTGGTGATCCGGTCGATGTCCAAATCGGCGGCCACCTCGGCCTCCAGGCGCTGCTGGAGGTTATCGGCGATGTCTTTGCTCAGGGTGATGAATTGAGTGGCGGCGGAGGCCAGCACTGACTCATTCGCGGCAAGGGTGGCGGTGGAGCCAACCATTTGGTTGGTGATTTGGCCGTATTCGGCAACCGCCTTCTCTGCGCGCTCGATGTTGGTTTTGAGCGCGTCGAGGCGGTGTTCATTTGCAAGGCGCTTGGCGGTTTTCAGCTGAAGGAGGGTTTCCTGCAGGTTGGCTTGGGCTGCATGGAGGAAGCGGTCGTCGTGGGTGAACGTGTACCCGCGCATGGCAAACTGGGTCTGTTGCCAGCTGCGTTCGACCGCATTGGCAGCGGTGGCAGCAGGGATGAATCGATCTTTGATGTAGGCGCTTTGTTGACTCGCCGAGTGCATCTGCAGCGCCGCGTAGAATCCCAATCCCAGCGCGAGCGCCAGAATCGAACCGGCGCTGATGGCGAGTTTTCTACCAAGCGTCAGATGCATAGGCGGGTATTGAGCTGGGAGCTGTGGGTCAGTTATGATGCGGATCATATTCAGCGAGCAGCAGGCCTTTTTTGTCGATCAAGGCGAATTCAATGGAGCCCAGCCCGCCATCCTTAAGCAGTTCGTAGGAATCCACGATTACCTGCTCAACCAGGGAGAAATCCGCCAAATTGCGCCAGGTACCGATAAACTGCCCTGCATCGTTGGTGATTGGCGCGGAGTAGCCGATGACGAGTGCGTCGGATCCGAGCAGGCGCACGGCGTCCGGGTCGCGGGAAACGTCCTCGACCACGGTTCCATCGAGCGTGGCACTTTTTAGGAAGCGCCCGTCTCGGTTGTCGCGAAACCAGGCCTCCTTGGACATATCTTTTCCTAGCAGGAACGCAGTTTGGATTGGTTTACCGGTGGCATCGCAGGTGTTGGCGGCCACCACCTTGCCGCTGGCATCCGTCACCATGGACACTCGCTCGCGCAAGCCGGCGAGGCCCACTTGCGGCGCGGTGCCTTGGTCCCTGGTCGTGGCGCTCATGATGCCGTCAAGCAGGGCGTCCGCGACACGCTCGGTGTCCCCGGTCTTGGGTTTGGCGCCTTGAGCGGGAGCGGCTGGCACTGCGGGCGAAAACGGCGTGGGCGTGATGCTGGTTGAAGTCGGTGCAGGGGCCGGGGTGGCGGCGACAGTGGACGAAACAACGGTGGCCGTTGGTGCGGAAGTGGGTGGAGCGGAGGCCGGAGGTACGGAAGCCGTTGGGGCGGAATGAACCTGTGCAGCGGGGGCGGATTGGGTGGGGGCGAGCGTGGGTTGGGTGTTCAACCACGCCTGCAACAGCTCGCTCGGCACGGCGCTGAGTTGATTTTCGGGCAGGTTAAAGGCGCACTGCGGCTGGCCGAGCTCCATCTCGGGGGTAAACATCCGCGCGTAAATCACGTCGGCAGTGTCCTCCTCACTGAAGTCCCCCCCAACGTTGTGGACATCCTCAAGGCCGCCCATTTCCGGGGCGGTATCGATGAGCGTGGCGAGGGCTTCGATGTCGCGGAAGTAGTCGATCAAGGCCTGGCCCTTGAACTCGATGTCCTCATGCAGGTGGAGTTGCACCGCGGAGGTGTTTTGGCCGCAGTGGTGGGCGTTGCGCACCAGCTCGGGGTCGATGCGTAACCCGCTCAAATACAACGGTAAGGATCGCTTGTAGGGGGCCGGGGCTTTTTTTGGCGGCTCGGTGTGCAGCAGTGCGTGCAGCGCGGTGCGCTCGGCTGAGGTGTCGATGCTGGAGGCCTGATCGGGCGCGGCTACCATGGCCTTGAGTTTGCCGGTGCCGGTGAGGAGCAGCTTAATCAGGTCGTGGTTGGCGACCCTGCGCCCGTCGCGCAGGAGGGCCAGGACGCCCTCCATCACGTGAGCGAGATCGGTGATCGGGGTGAGCCGGAAAAAACCGGCGGGGCCTTTGACACGGTGGATGGCGCGGAGCAGGCGGTTAAGAAGTTCGGAGTTTTTCGGTGCCGCTTCGAGGGCGACCAGAACGGTTTTGATGGTTTCCAAGTGCCCGGTCGTCTCTTGGACGAACAGCCCCAGAATCTCGTTTTCTTCTTTGCTCATAGTGTTTTAGGCGGGGGCAGGCTTAGGCGGTGAGGCCGAAGCGTTCGGTGAGTTTGAGCAGGCTCAGGAGGCGGCGCACGTCTGGGGTGGGGTTTTCGGCGCGGAAGCCCAGTTTGCGGTTCTGAGTTTCGCGGTAGAGGGCGATGAGCAGGTTGACGCCCTTGGAGTCGACCAGGCGCGAATGGGTTAGGTCAGCGACGATGGTTTGCGCCGCGGGGTACTGGGCCATGGCCGCGAGGATTTCGGTGCGCAAGGTGTCGATGTTAGTGGAAAGCAGGTCGCCGTCGAAGGTGACGCGCAGGGTGGTGTCGGTGTAGGAGGCTTTCATGGGGGTAAAGCTTTAGGAATTCGCGGTGGCAGGCACAGAGAGCAGGGCGCCGATGTTAAGCAGGGTGACTAGGCCCTCGGTGCGCGGGATGACGCCGCTCACGCAGGCGTGGTCCATGCCCGACATGAGTTCGGGCGGCGGAGGCAGTACGGTGTCGGGTCGGGTGAGGATGTCGCCGACCTCGTCGACGATGATCCCGAGCAAGTCGGTGCCGGCCAGTTCGGATTCGGCGGGTGGAACGGCGAGGCGGGCCAGTTCTACCGTGGATTTAAACACCACGCAGCGGTTGGCCGGCTGGCTGGCCTGTGGCTGCAGACCGAGGCGCTGGTCGAGGTCGAGGGCGGTGAGGATTTGGCCGCGCAGGTGAATGAGTCCGCGCACGGTGGGCGGAGCGCGGTCGACCGGGGTGATCGCGGGATGGCGGAGGATTTCGCGCACCCAGAGCAAATCGCAGGCATACCAGCGGCCTTGGGTTTTAAAGGTGAGCAGTTGGGTCGGGGCGGACATGGGGAAGTCGGGGGGGGATCGTAGGATTGATCCCGATCTTCCTTTATTCGGCCCGTTTAGCTCGGAATTGAGCTTTTTAAATGAAGTTTTTTGGAATTCCCTACGCTAATAACCGTGCGGGGGGACCTTATACAGTTCGATGGATCTATTTTTTGGAATCGAAGGATCAAGAACGGCGTAAACGTGCCGATAATAGACTGTGAAAATCAATACACTGGGCACCGCGAGCGTTACGCCGCTTTATGATTTATCGACTACTTGCCTGAAGTTGACCGTTCAGGGGGACCTTAAGAGTACCACGATCAAAGCACTTCACGCCGAGATATCCTCGATCATCAAACACGAAGATGCGTTTTCGCTGGAAATTAATCTGGTGGAGTTCGACATCAGTGCTGCGAACATTGTTGATTCGCTCGGCATAAACTTGGTCTTAAGCATGGTTAAGTGGGCGACAAATAACAGCGCGGAAATGCATGTTATTTTGGGGTCAAGGAGCGTTTATGATACGCTTATAGCTGTTGGTATTGAGCGACATGCAAAGCTTGTGTGTCGTGAATAGGGGCTCGGATTCAATGCTTTTCCAGGCGGTCGTATTTATTTGGCTTTGGCGCTCAAGGCAGGCGGAAAAGTGCCGATAGCAGCGACGTGAATATCGACATTCCTCCGTCGGAGACGGTCAAATCGCTCTACACCACCCAAACGGCCTGTCTGCAGTTGACGCTGAAGGGGGATCTTAAAAGTACTACCACCGCGGCTTTGCATCGGGATGTCTTTTCAGTCCTCGCCCATGAATCGGCGCGAACACTGCAGATCAGCGTGGTGGAACTTGATATATTGGGTGCATCCATGGTGGATTCACTTGGACTAAACCTCATTATCGCGGTGCTTAAATGGAGCCAGCAACGCGGAGCCAAAATGCGTATTTTGGTTGGTACGCGCGGAGTATATTCAACGATGCTTGCGGTCGGGCTCGAGCGTCAGGCCGAGGTGGTCACCTCCGACGCCAATTGCCGGTAATCCACAAGCCCGACCAACGGTCGAGGCCCACACTCGATTTAGGTTTTCGATGCAGGCCCGCCCACTGGTCGGGTTAGAGGTTTCGCTAGGGGGGAATTAGGGCCGCCTGCGGCCTTCCGCCTCAGCCCACCCAGGTGCGGGCGTTTTCGAACAGGCGCATCCACGGGCTGTTTTCGCCCCAGCTCTTCGGCGCCCAGCTGTGCTGCACGCTGCGGAAAACTCGCTCGGGGTGCGGCATCATGATCGTCACCCGGCCGGTCGTGGTGGTGAGCGCGGTCATGCCGTGGGGCGAACCGTTCGGATTGAGCGGGTAGTGCTGCGTGACCTGGTGGTGGTTGTCCACGTAGCGGGCCGCCACGCGTCCGCCGCTGCTAAAGCTCGCGGCCGCCTCCGTGCTGGTGAATTCGGCAAAGCCCTCGCCGTGGGCGATGGCGATGGGCAGCACGCTGCCTTCCATGCCCGCGAAGAGGATGCTCGGGCTCTTTTCGATCTTCAGCGAGGCCACGCGCGCCTCGAAGCGCTCGGACTGGTTTTGCACAAAGCGCGGCCAGCCTTCGGCGCCGGGGATGATACTGTGGAGGTTGCTCATCATCTGGCAGCCGTTGCACACCCCGAGGGCGAAGGCGTCTTCCCGCGCGAAGAACGCGGAGAACTCGTCGCGGGCCCGGGCATTGAACAGCGCGCTCTTGGCCCAGCCCTCGCCGGCCCCGAGCACGTCGCCGTAACTGAAGCCGCCGCAAGCCACCAGGCCGCGGAAATCCTTCAAGCTCACCCGGCCCGAGAGAATGTCGGTCATGTGGACGTCGATCGTCTTAAAACCGGCGCGGTCAAAGGCGGCTGCCATCTCGACCTCACCGTTGACGCCTTG
>CAMBUJ010000104.1 GCA_945871005.1 Opitutus sp. GAS368
AGCAGCGTGGCGCCGGAGTAAAGCGAGGTGCCTTGCAGGTGGCGGCCGAGGGGTTTGACGACGATTTCCTCGGTGTCGGCGATGGTCTCCACTTGCAGGCCAAAGCGGCGGTTATCGAGTTTTAGCACTAGGACGTAACCGGGTTTGTCGGCCGTGTAGCGGTTAGGCAGGCCGAGCAGCGCGGAGAGGTTAAGTACGGGCAGCAGTTCTTCGCGCAGGCGGATGATGTGCGAGGCGCCAAACGCTTCCAGAGGGCGGTCGGGGCCGGGGCGCACGATCTCGACTAAGTTGAGCTGCGGCACGGCAAAGTGGCGGGTGTCGCAGCCGACGATCAAGGCCGGGATAATCGCGAGCGTGAGTGGCAGGCGAATGATGATCGCGGTGCCTTGGCCGAGCACCGAGTTGATTTCCACGCGGCCACCGAGTTTTTCGATGTTGGTTTTGACGACGTCCATGCCGACGCCTCGACCTGAAACGTCGCTCACCACGGCGGCCGTCGAAAAGCCGGGAGCAAAGATCAGTTGCCACGCCTCAGACTCGGTCATTTTTGAGGCCTGTTCGGTCGTGATGACACCTTTCTCGATCGCCTTGGCTTTGAGTTTTTCGGGGTTGAGACCGTTGCCGTCGTCGCGGACTTCGATTTGCACGCGGCCCGCCAGATGCGCTGCGGAAATCCGCACGTGGCCGGCGGCGGTTTTGCCGGCTGCAACACGGGCGGCGGGCAACTCGATGCCGTGGTCGGCGGAGTTACGAATGAGGTGGGTGAGCGGGTCGGAAAGCCCCTCGATTAGCGCGCGGTCGAGCTCGACGTCGTCGCCGACGGTTTCGAGCTGGATTTCTTTGCCGAGCTTTTGGCCGAGGTCACGGATGATGCGGTTAAATTTCCCAAACAGGCCGCCGACGGGCTGGAGGCGGGCGCGCATAATGGTGCGCTGGAGGTCCGTCGTGACGCCGCTGATACCTTGAACAATGCTGGTCAGGCCATCGATCGAGGAGGCGCTGCTGGCTGAGGCGTTTTCGCGCGACGGGGCGGCGATGCGCAGGAGTTGGTTGCGGCCGAGGACCATCTCGCCGGCGAGGTTCATAAGACCGTCGAGCAGCGACACGGAGATGCGCACCGTGTCCTCGGTTTTGGCCTTGGCGCCGTGCGCGGCATTAGCAGGTGCAGCCGGCGAAAGCGGGGTGGGTGTAATACTGGTGGAGGTTGGTGTGGGAGGATGAGTCATAGCGACAGAAGAGGACGCAGAGACGTTGGCCGAAAGGGTTGAAGGCTGGGGCGCTGCGTGAGCAGCTGGTACGCAGGGTGCAGGAGCGGAAGGAACAGGCGCTGACTTAGAAGGAGCCAGCGTGGGCTGGGTTTTTAACCACTCTTTTAAAAGGTCGCTTGGTACTGCGGTGATTTGGGATTCAGGCAGGTTCAATGCGCAGAGAAGAAGATCGGGCTCCATCGCCGTGGCAAAAAGGAGAGAACAAATCACGTCAGCTGCGATTTCTTCGCCAAGGCCGCGACCACCTTCAAGGCCGCCTGTTTCGGTGGCTGTATCGATAAGCGTACCGAGGGCTTCAATGTCGCGAAAGTAGTCGAGCAGCGTCTGGCCTTTGCTCTCGATGTCTTCCTGCAGGTGCAGTTGCACCACATAGGTATTTTGACCGTGGCGAAGTGCGTTGCGCACCAGCTCGGGGTCGATGCGGAAGCCGCTCAAATAGAGGGGCAAAATCGGTTTGTCGGGGTGGGCGGGCTTGGCGGGTGGTTCAGTGTGTAGCAGGGCGTGCAGCGCGGTGCGCTCAGCCGAGGTGTCGGTGCTCGCGGCTTGGTCGGGTGTGGCGACCATGGCCTTGAGTTTGTCGGTGCCGGTAAGAAACAGGTTAATCAAGTCCCGGTTGGCGACCATGAGGCCGTCGCGGAGGAGGGCCATGACGCTTTCCATCACGTGGGCCAGATCGGTGATCGGGGTGAGCCCGAAAAAACCGGCGGTGCCTTTAACACTATGGATGGCGCGGAACAGGCGGTTGAGAAGTTCGGCGTTTTGCGGCGAAGCTTCGAGGGCGACCAGGTCATTTTCGAGGGTTTCCAGGTGCTCGTTCGCCTCTTGGACGAACAGCCCCAGCATCTCGTTTTCTTCGTTGCTCACGGGTTTTTTTTTGGGGGCTAGCGGGCTTACTTAGGCGGTGAGGCCGAAGCGTTCGTTGAGTTTTAGCAGACCGAGCAGGCGGCGGACGTCGGGCGTGGGGTTTTCGGCGCGAAAACCCAGTTTGCGGTTCTGGGTTTCGCGGTAGAGGGCGATTAGCAGGTTGACGCCCTTGGAGTCGACCAGGCGCGAATGGGTCAGGTCGGCGACGATGGTTTGAGCGGCGGGGTATTGGCCCATGGCCGCGAGGATCTCGGTGCGCAGCGCGTCGATGTTGGTTGAAAGCAAATCGCCGTCGAAAGTGACGCGCAGGGAGGTATCGGTGAGGGTGGCTTGCATGGGGGTAAAATTTTTAGGAATTGGCGGTGGCGGGCAGTGATAGCAGGGCGCCGATGTTGAGCAGGGTGATCAAACCGAAGGGGCGCGGGATCACGCCGCTCACGCAGGCATGGTCCATGCCCGACATGAGTTCGGGCGGCGGGGGCAGCACGTTGTCGGGGCGCGTAAGGATGTCGCCAACCTCATCTACGATGATACCGAGCAGGTCGGTGCCAGCCATTTCAGCTTCGTCTGGCGGCAGGGCCAGGCGCGCCAGTTCGACGGTGGATTTAAACACCACGCAGCGGCTAGACGGTTGGCTGGCCTGCGGCTGTAAGCCCAGACGCTGATCGAGGTCGAGCGCGGTGAGGATTTGGCCGCGCAGGTGGATAAGCCCGCGCACGGTGAGCGGCGCGCGGTCAACCGGGGTGATCGAAGGCTGGCGGAGGATTTCGCGCACCCAAAGCAGGTCGCACGCATACCACCGGCCTTGGGTTTTAAAGGTGAGTAATTGGGTTGGGACGGTCATGGGGTTGCGAGGGGGCTGAAGGCGCGAAGGCGGTAAAGATTTATGGCGTGATCCTAAGGGGCAGGGGATTTACCCCCTGTATTCGGCTCATTTGGCGGATAATTGAGTAAAAATTATCGCCGCGGGTTTTTTTCTTATCTTTTTCACCCCGGAATCGAAACGACTCCGTCGTCCCGCTACGCCTCGGAGCGTTGGGGGGCTTCCGGGACGTAGCGGGAGCGCGGAGCGCTTTCGACGGCGCGAGTCGCGCCTCGTTCACCCCGGAATCGAAACGACTTCGTCGTCCCGCTAAGCCTCGGAGCGTTGGGGGGCTTCCGGGGCGTAGCGGGAGCGCGGAGCGCTTTCGACGGCGCGAATCGCACCCCGTTCACCCCGGAATCGAAACGACTTCGTCGTCCCGCTACGCCTCGGAGCGTTGGGGGGCTTCCGGGGCGTAGCAGGAGCGCGGAGCGCTTTCGACGGCGCGAGTCGCGCCTCGTTCACCCCGGAATCGAAACGAATTCGTCGTCCCGCTACGCCTCGGAGCGTTGGGGGACTTCTGGGGCGTAGCGGGGGCGCGGAGCGCTTTCGACGGCACGAGTCGCGCATTAACCGGCCCCCCCCGGTGAACCCTGTCCGAGGATGGCCAACTCTACAGCTTCTGGGTAAGAAATTGCGTTGCCGCGCCCACCCCCTGCCCTATGAAGCTAGCCACTTCCACCATGTATCAGGTCACCTTTTCCGAACAGAGCATGCTGGAGCTGAACAAGCTCGATAAACTCCAGCAGCTCGAAGCCATCGAACCGATCAGCTCGCTCAAAGCCGCCGATTTGGAGCATCCCCGTGAACCGCTCGGCCGCTTCACCCGCGCCGGACACGCCCTTTTTCGCCTACGCTCGGGCGACCACCGCTTCTACTTCGACCTCAAGCCGAACGACACCATTCACGTACTCTACATATTGCACAGCAATTCGTTGGAGGATTTCTTGATGCGCAACAAACTGCCCGTCACCGAGCATCAACTGGTCGAACAGGATTCCAAGTTCTGGAAATACCTGGAGTCGCTCACCAAGAAGTAAGCTCGCCTCCCTTCCATGCCCGCCCCCCTTCCCCACCTCGCCGATCCCGACACCGAGCAGTCCCTCTCCATCGAGCAAGCCAGCCGGATTTACTTCCTGCCGAACTTGATGACTGCGGGTAACCTGTTTTGCGGGTTTGCCGCCTGCCTGCGCTGCATCGAGGCCAATTTTATCACCCGCAAGGCCGCCGATTTGGTCACCGATATCCCTCCCGAGGCCATCGCCCATTACCGCGAGGCCGTCTGGTACATTTTTGGCGCGATGGCCTTTGACGCCCTTGACGGTCGCCTCGCTCGCATGGGCGGTCGCGAGTCTCTCTTCGGCGCCGAATTCGATTCGCTCGCCGACATCGTCTCCTTCGGCTTGGCCCCAGCCCTGATGGTGTTTTTCCTGATCGTCCGTCCGGCCGGCGGCGACCAGACCCTGCTCAGCGTCGGCGGCTTGATTGGTTTCGTTTACCTACTCTGTGCCGCGATGCGCCTGGCCCGCTTTAACGTCATCACTCACCCGTTGTTGCAACGTCCTGGAGTGAAACCTGTCAGCAAGGACTTCGTCGGCCTGCCGGTGCCCGCCGCCGCCGGCACCGTAGCCGCCCTCATGCTCTTCTTGCTCAACCTGATCGAACACGATCAGTCCTTGCAATCGATGGCCTTTGGTTTGCCCCTGCTGCTGATCTTGGTCGCCGTCCTCATGGTCAGCACGGTGCGTTACCCCAGTGGCAAGCAGATCGATCTTAAAACCAAGACGAAGTTAACCACCCTGGTCATTTACATTACCGTAGGCGCTGCCGTGGTGCGCTTTAAGGAATACGGGATGTTTTTCGTCTGCCTCGGTTACATTTTTTACGGGCTCTTCCGCCACTGGCGCCGTCATGGCCTCATGAAGCACGCGCCCCTGGTGTGAGTAGTTTTGCGATCAACCCACCAATAACCGACCAATAACTTCGTCCCTGTGGATAACCCCCCGCTTGTTGGCCAGTTTGGCCGAGGTTTTTCACCCCTCGCCCGCCCCGGTTTTACCACCGAAAAGCCCCCGGTTATGGCAGTTATTCGCAGACCATAATAAGACGGATAACATATATCATTGAACTAGATATCTTTTATCCTTTGTTAACTTCCCCTCTTTCGCGTTACCACGCCTCTCTCTTTCCATGAAATTCAAGATCAACCGCGATCACTTCAGCAATGGCCTCGCCCAAGTCCTCAACGTCGTTGGCTCCAAGGCGACCATGCCCATTCTGAGCAACGTGTTGATTGAGGCTGAGAAGGACTACATTTGCCTGACCACCACCAACCTCGATTTGGGCATTCGCTGCAAAATCAAAGCCGAGGTCAAAGAGCCCGGCGCGGTCACCCTGCCGGTTAAGCGTCTCGCCACCATCGTGCGCGAATTGCCCAACGTGGACGTCACCTTCGACGCCACCCCCAACCACCAGGTTAAACTCAGTTCGGGCGGTTCCACCTTCAAAATCGTCGGTATCGGCAAGGAAGAGTTTCCCCCGTTGCCCGAGTTCGGCGACGAAAAGAACTTCACCCTCGAACAGGCCGAGCTCACCTCGATGCTCAAGAGCGTCGCCTACGCCCAATCCAGCGACGAGACCCGCTACATCCTCAACGGCGTCTATTTTAACTTCAAAGACGGCAAATTGAACCTGGTGGCCACCGACGGTCGCCGCCTCGCCCTCATTTCCAAGGATCTCGAAGTCCCGCCAGAGAACGCTGGAAGCATCATCCTGCCCGCTAAGACGGTTTCTGAGCTCACCCGCATGCTGGACAAGGGGGAGAAGCTTAAAATCGCCTTTAACGACCGCCGCGCCTCCTTCCAGATCAACACCGACAAGGACTCCAGCGGTCTGGTCGACTCGATTTACCTTTATTCCAAGGTCGTCGAGGGTAACTACCCCAATTACCAGCAGGTCATCCCCAAGGAGACCCACCAGCGTATCAAGTTGGAGCGCGAGCTGTTCCTCGAGTGCGTGCACCGCGCCGCGCTGGTGACCTCGGAAAAGTCCAACTCCGTGAAGATCAAGCTGACCAGCAACCTTTTGGAGGTGACCGCGCAAAGCCCTGATTTCGGCGAGGCCCATGAGTCGATGGCGATCGCCTACAGCGGTCCCGATCTGCAAGTCGCTTTTAATCCGGCTTTTGTGATCGATCCGCTGAAGGCGCTGACCAAGGACGAAATCTTCTTTGAGTTAAAGGATGAGGTCAGCCCGGGTGTGTTTAAAACCCTGGAAAACTTCATCTGCGTGATCATGCCGGTGCGGTTGTAAAACGACCTTTACCGGCCACGGTTTGTGGAGGCCCGACGACCCCGTCGGGCCTTCTTTGTCTCCGGAGTAGCGCAGGCTTCCAGCCTGCTTTTATACGCCAAGCAGACTGGAAGTCTGCGCTACTTTCCGCCGTTTCCTCCCACTTTTAACCCGCCCGCTTCAGTTCGGAGCCTCTTCCCATGATTTCTGATTACGCCCTGCTGACAGCGATCATCCTCTCGTTGATCCTGTTACAACTCAACCAGCGGCAAGGTTTGCCCGCTTTGACGATTATCAACCGCTGGTTGCGCTGGTTCATTTTTGCCTTCGGGGCCGCCGCGATTGTCGAGGACTTTGGCTGGACCGACCGGTCTTATCCGGTGGTGGCGGGCGGCTTTTTCCTCCTCTGGTTTTTACTCGAAACCATCTACAACTGGTTGGCCATCCACGCGATGAGTGTCAGCCCGATGCCGCTGTTTCCGCGGTATATGGCCAATCAAAGCGGCGAGGAATGGCCGACTTTACCGCGCTTTATCACGTTGCGTGACTGGTTGCGGACCAAGGGGTTTAAACAAGTTCAGGCGCTTAAAGCCGAAGTGGGTCCGAACCTGTTTCTGCGCGTTTGCGTGTATCAGGACGCCGACGCCGGGATTCGCCTGCAGATCACGTTTTTGCCGCAGAGCAATGGCGGGCTGACCGCCTGTTACAGCCTTTCGAGTAACACCGTTACCGGCGGGCGTTACGTAACCGATAACCTGCACCTGCCATTTGGAGGGTTTTATCCGGAGAACTGGCTGATTTCGCGGCACCCCTGGCGGCGTTCGTTGGCGGGGCTGGTTAAAATCCACCAAGAGCGTTTGGCCCGCGGCAACGCGCAATTGGTGCCCTGGACCAGTGATCCGCTGGGTGACTTGAACGGGCAGCAGCGGGAATTGGAGAAGATCAACACCGAGTTGGGTTTCCTTTTCCCCCAAGCTGACCGCGAGGAGTTTGGCAAAATCAGCCACGAAGGCCGCTACCGGGTGTGGAAAGAGTATTGGCTGCTCAGTTATTTCGGCAAAAGCGTGCGGTACTGAGGGAGCGAGGTGGCCTGTAGTAAGTGTCCGGAGCGCGGAGCTCCAGCTCGGCTCGGTAATGCCTGCCTGCTTGATGGTGAGGGTTGTCCTCCAGTCCCTATCAGGCCGAGCTGGAACTCGGCGTTCCGTCCGCTCTTTTATGGGTCGACCGCCAGATCACCCGGACTCGCCCAATTGCACTCTCCGTTGAGTTCGTTGCCAGCGATGTAGGCCACGAATTCCAGCTTTGGGCCACCGTCACCCGAGGCCCAAAACCGCACCAGTCCATCGCCGGTTAGCAGCGGTCGGTCGGCGATCATTTCGAGGGGCAAGTCGATAAACCCAAAGAGGGCGCGAGCCACCAGTTCGCTGCAGAGGAGTTTATCCTCGTGGGCGAAATCGTACTCATAATCGTAAGCTTTGCCCACTTGGGAAAAGGCGCGGGCAACCATCTCGAGGCGCTGGGTTGGGGTCAGTTTGGGCCGCAAGACGGCCACGGAATCGGCCGCGCCGACGGTTTGTTCGAGCGAGGCAAACCCCACACCCTGGCCCACCGCGTGGATCACGGCCGGGGGTTGCCCGCTGGCGTTGAGCGGCGTAAACGTTTCCAGGTGCTGCTGGATGCGTAGGTCCTGATCGAGCCCGCCCGCCTGCAACTGCGCGCTGGTGCCGACGTAGAGCGAGATTTGCGACCAAGTGCCCGGCAGCAGGCCGGTGGCGCGGTAGCCGTTGGCCTGGCTGAGGATGATGTCGCCGGGTTTGAGGAACGGGCGTAGTTTTTCCACCCATTGTGGCGTGAGCAGCGCCTCGCCATGCTTGGGTTCGCGGGGTGCCAGGGGCATGGCTAATTCCGCGCGGGCGTCGTCGTCAAAGTGCAGGTGCCAACGGTGGGCGAGTTCGCGGGCGGCGGTTGCCGCGGTTAACTGGAGCGACTCGGCCCGCAGCCGGTTGGACTCGTCGCCGAGGCGGGCGTGGTTTTGGTAACTCCAGGCCAGGCGCCGCAGGGTGGTGTGGTAACGTAACGGTTGGGCTTGGCGGGAGAGGGTCGCCGGGGCCGTGGAATCAGTCGCCGGTGAGGGCTTTGATGAAGGCGTTGGCGAGGGCGTAGACGCGTTCTCTGCGTCGGTTGGGGTGCTGGCGGGCGTCTCGGCCGCGGGGGCGGGGTTGAGGCGCGAGAGTTCGGCGAGGACCACGGCCAGCTTATGTTCGTCGGCGCTGAGCTGTTCGGCCAATTCCGCCGGCTCGAGCCGGGAAAAATCGGGAGCGTTACCCCGTAAAAACTCGATCGGGGAAACGTAAAGCAGGGCGGCCGCGCAGCTCGCCACCACCAGCAGGCTGAGCCCGCCCAAAGCCTGGGTGACCGCGGTGGGCAATCGGTAGCGCACCCCCAGTTTTTGCCGAAGCTGGGTCTGACCCAGTGCCAGCAGGCCGCCGAGCAGCAGCAAGGCGAGCCAGACGACCGCGACCCAGCCCCGGCAGTAGTCGCGCACCCAATAGGTGGATAACCCGCACCAAAACCCGTAAACGGGCAGGCCCCAGAGCAGCCGATTGAGGGCCGGAGCAAAGTCGCCTGGGGCGGGAATCCACAAGGTCACGATCCGGATCACCAGCCAAGGGGCGAGCTGGCCGAGGAGGCCGAACACGGTGAGGATCTGGCGCGGCCAAAGCAGGGGGCAAAGACGGGTGGCGGCGCGTTTCAGGGCGACGAGGCGGCGCAGGAGAAACCAGGCGATCGGATGAGTGGGTTGGGGCTTGGGCTTGGCCATGAACAGAAGAAGAAGCAACGCGGGCGGTCGGGGCAACGAAGCGAGAATGACAGGACGTGAAGCGGGTCTAAAAGTAGCGCCGACTTCCAGTCTGCTTCAGTTGCAGGAGGAAGCGGTTACGGGGGTTATGGAGCGATGGTTTTCAAGTAATCCACCAACTCGGCGAGCACGATCTCGGCGACGGTGGCTTGCACCTCGGTGCGCTTCTGGCCCGGGCAGACGACTTGTCCGGTTAACACCTGCCAGCGACGGGGGCTCACCCGATGGGCGATTGCCCAATAGGCAAACGGGTCCGTTACCCCTTGCGCCGCTGCGGGCTCGGCATAACCGGTGGTGGCCACGGCCAGGTCGGAGCCAAATAACTCGGCGACCCCGCGCGCCATCTGCGTGGCCACGGCCGCCGAGACGCTGTTAACCCGCTTGGCCGCGGCCCGGTTCACCCCGAGGAGTTTTACCTTTTGGTCGATCGAGTAAGCGGTGACGCCTCCGAGGAAAAACGCTGAGGCGCCTGGGACCGCGGTGATAGCCGCCTGCACTTGGCCGCCAGTGAGGCTCTCGGCCACCGCCAGACGCAGGGAGGGCGTGGGTTTGAGGCAGAGGGTTTTGAGTTCGCGGGCGAGTCGGGTGGACATGGGGGCGTGGGGTGGTTGGAGCCGGATGGCGGCACCTTACTTGGACTTGGTGGCGCGGCGCAGCTTGGCCAGGCGTTTGCGCAGGCGCCAGCGGTGGCTTTTGGCCACGATGTAACCCACGCACTTGGGCGAACCGCACAGGCAGCGGTGCTGTTGCCAGTTTTCCACGTCGAAGCCGTAGTCGAAGGAGAGCTCTTCGCCCTCGGCAATGTCGCGGCGCGCCGTAATCCAGATGCGCCCGCGGACGTTTTCGCTTTGGCAGTTCGGCTCGCAGGAGTGGTTAATCAACCGCGCGGTGTTCCACTCCATCGAACCGTCGAGATCGTAACGCTGGTTGATCTCGAAAATGTATACACAGCCGTCACCGCCGGCTTCCTCGCGTGCGGCCCGGGCGGCATCGCGCCGCTCCGACTCCGCTTTGGTGATACGCTCGCCCTCATATTCCATGATCCGCGTGCCGGAGGGAATGGCGCGGGTGGCGCGAATGCCTTTCCCGTGAATGGGCGACTGCCAGACGTGGGCCCATTCCGAGGTGGTAGCGGCGCGCGTCGGGGCGGGGGTTGTGCCCGCGGCACGCTTCTTTTTGGCGGGTACGCGGGGCGCTGACTTGGCTTTGCTCATGAGGTGAGTTCCAAGCCGACCGGACAGTGGTCGCTGCCCATGACTTCGGGGGAAATCCAGGCGCGTTTGAGGCGGGGTTGCAGCGCGGCGGAGGCGAGGAAGTAGTCGATGCGCCAGCCGATGTTACGGGGGCGGGCGCCGGCGCGGTACGTCCACCACGAGTAGTGGCCGGGGCCCTTTTCAAAGTGGCGGAAGGTGTCGATGAAACCCGCCGCCACGCAGGCGCGAAACCCGTCGCGTTCCTCGTCGCTGAAGCCGGGGTTGCCGACGTTTTCCTTGGGGCGGGCTAGGTCGATGGGTTCGTGGGCGACGTTGAGGTCGCCGCAGACGATTACCGGTTTGGTTTTTTCGAGGGTTCGCAGGTGGGTGAGGAAGTCGCGATCCCAGCGCTGGCGGTAGGGCAGACGGGCGAGCTCGTTTTGGGCGTTGGGCACGTAGACGTTAACGAGGTGGAAGTCGGCGAACTCCGCGGTGATCACGCGGCCCTCCTGGTCATGCTCGTCGATGCCGATACCGTAGCTGACGGCGAGCGGGGCGTGGCGGGTAAAAATGGCCGTGCCGCTGTAGCCCTTTTTGACCGCGCTGTTCCAAAACACGGAGTAACCGGCGGGCCATTCGACGTGTTGGACGTCGCCGGGGTGGCACTTGGTTTCCTGCAGGCAGACGATGTCGGCGTAATCGGGGCGGAGCTGGTCGAGAAAGCCCTTTTGCAGCACGGCGCGCAGCCCGTTGACGTTCCAGGAGACGATTTTCATGAGTGGTCCGACCCTCGCGTCCCCGTCGCGCGGTTTCAACTCAGGATTCACCCGAGCGCACGCCCGCTGCCCAGTCACTGGAGGCGTGAGTGCCGTGTGGCTCTGAGCGTGAGCTCAGGGTGATGCAGGCGTGGGAAACGCCCTGGACTCACGTCCGGAGCCACGGGTTGGCGCCCTCTCGCACCTACCCCCGAAGAGCGGCGTTGCCACCGGGGGCGGGTTTTGTCCGAGTGGTCTCTCAAATGTCCGTGTTCACTCACCTTCCACTCGGCCAACGCATTCCTGCCAGCTTGCACGGCGTTTCCGCCAGCTTGCCAACCATGCGCGACGTGATC
>CAMBUJ010000105.1 GCA_945871005.1 Opitutus sp. GAS368
ACGAGAAGATCGAAAAGGACGTCTCCGACTTGCTTGCCGACTCAGCTAAAAACGCCTCCTTTGCCAGCATTCAAATCAAGGGGGATTTGTACAATAAGGTTATACAAATGAAGGATTTGGTTGCGGATATCTTGCCGCCACCCGCCTACATTATCGAATCCTACCTCACGGTGTTACAGCAGATCGATGAAGCCGAAATCGCGATGGCTGACGGCAGCATTGATACCAACGAAAAAGCCGTGCTCGACGCCCTGGCCGAGTACGGTCGGCAACTCGAGGCCGGCGATAGCGCCAAGGGCGAGATGGCCGGATACAAAGAACGCATCGCCTTCTGGACAACTGATCTAGTGGCCGACTCACCCGCTGCGCAGGCGATCAAGGATTTGACTCTAAAGGCTTCCTACGAACCGGCGCTGAAGTTTTTCGCCATCCGTAACGACAAGTTCCTGACTGCCATCTCCAAGGGTGCGGTGGAAGACGCTAAAAAAGTGGCCCGCCAAGAGTTGTTACCCGCCTACGATGACCACCGTAAAAACATCGACTCCCTGGTGGCAGCTTCGACTGCCATGTACAACCAAGTCCAAGCTCAGGTCGATGCGCTTTTAGCTGCTAAAAAGTAACGTGTAGGCGGCTTGCGGGTGAAAGAGCACCGCTTCCCGTCAGCCGCCTTTTTATACGCCTTATCTTCACGGGAAAACTAACCATGCTTAAGCGTCTTTCCCTTACGGTCAGTATCCTGCTCATGTTCGCGCTGGTCATCGCCGCCGTGGCCGGGGTAGGGGGCGCCGTGCTGTGGACCATGTACCGCAACGGCACTCTGGTCCGCTCACTGGTCACCAGCCAGCACAACAACGTTCAGCAACAGGCGCACTCCATCCTGGCTCAGGCCAAGCTCGTTCAGCAGCAGAATGAGCTACTCGGGCAGCGTGAAAAACTTTCAGTCGAGATCGCCCAGGCTCTCACCAAACGCCAATTAGCGATGGAGCTGGATAGGGAGTTTGTGCAATTGAACTTCTGGCTGACCGAGGTCGCTCTGAGCCAATCGGCCGAGTCCGAGCGTAAAGCCGCTGCGACCCGCAAGCGGTTGGACAAAATCATGGCTGCCCTGCTCAAGTTGGCGGAGCCGAAGTGGGCGCTCGCCACTATGCCCGCAGCAATCGATGCCTGCTCTCAAGACATCACCGCCGCCACCGATGCCTTCCTCGGCGACGATCGGGTGCTCGGGAATGCAAATTTCGCCAAGGCAAAAGCGAAGGCGCTCGCCCTGAGTGATCGCTTGAGCGCAATCTGCGCCGAAATGTCCGCCCTCGTGCTCGCCAAGCAGGAGCAGGATGCGGCCATCAACCGTCAGATTGGCGAACTGGGTAAAACCATCACTGAGGCCGGCGCTGCCATGGACGTGTCGCGCACCAAGTTGGAGGCGAGCGGTGAATCGTTTTCCGGGATGGTCGCCGCCAATGATCGCGTCATCCGCGTGTCGTTCGTCGCCCTCGGCTCTTGTGCGATTCTGGGGTTGCTAGCCGCCGCCGTTTATTCGCGAAAAATTTCCCGCCGGCTCAGTCTCTTGGTGGCGCAACTCACCGACTGCGCCAAGAATGCCGTTGAATCCTCCGGGCGCTTGACTGCGGGTGGTTCAACTTTGGCCGATGCCACTTGCGAGTCGGCAGCCGCCCTAGAAGAAACCGCCGCCAGCCTCACCCAGATGTCGTCGATGGTAAAAAAGACCGCTTCCAATACCATCACCGCAGCCGTGATCACCGCTGAGGGATTGGAATCGAACGAAAAGGGGGCTCATGCCGTCGACGCACTGAGCCAAGCCATCCAGCAGATCAAAGCCACCGCCGACCAGACTGTTAAAATCGTGAAAAGCATCGATGCGATCGCCTTCAAAACCAATCTGCTCGCGCTCAATGCGGCAGTCGAAGCCGCACGCGCTGGAGAAGCCGGCAGGGGCTTTGCCGTGGTTGCCGATGAGGTCGGAAATCTGGCCAAACAGGCCGGTGAAGCGGCACGCACAACCGCAGGACTGATCGAGACCTCCGTGTCCTCCATTAACGTGGTGGTGAATCAGGTCGGAAGCGTCGCCACGATCGTCAATCACAACAACCTTTCTAGCCGTAAAATCCATGACCTAGTGACCGAAATCAGCTCGGCCACGGACGAAATGGCCAAAGGAATCGAACAGCTCAATACCATGGTCCACCAAATGGACCAGTCCACCCAGTCGAATGCATCGCTTGCCGGTGAAACCAGCAAGGTGGGGCAGGAGATGGCTAATCAGAGTCAGTCGATTCAGCAGCTAGTAACGGGTTTTAACGCGCTAACCCACGGGACAAACCGGCTTGGTGACGATTCTGGCGCTAGCCGGAGAGAGAAAACGAGCCCGTTAAATTCCCTCGGTACGACTTTAGGGTCTGAACCCAATTTTTGTGGATAAAAAAACCGATTCCCGCCCGCCAAGAAGATCGGCCCCCTCTCTTTTTTTAAGCGAGAGCGACCTGATCAGCCCAATCCTTCCTTAGAGTAAAAAAATCCCACTTTTTCTGAACCCTATTTTTTATGAAACTCACACTCGCCAAAAAAATATCACTCAGTTTCGGATGTATCCTCGCCATCACCGTTGGCCTCGGCGGCTACGCCAGCCGCAACATGCAGGCAGCGGCCAGTAACGCCGCCGATTTTAACGGCCAAAACATCCCCACGGTCGCGCTCTCCACCAACATCCAGCGAGACTTGCTGAAGACCATGGTCGCCCTGCGGACCTACTCCTATACGGTTGATCCCAACGAGCTCGCCACCGGGCGCAAATACATCGCCGATGTCCAAGGCCATCTCAAAGCGGTCCACGCCGTCGCCAAACGGCTCGGGTTGAATGAGCTCGAATCCAAGGCCAATGCTCTCGATGCAAAAGTCCTAGAGTTCATCCAACTCACCGACGAAAGCGTCAGCATTAACGGCAAACTCGGCGCCTACAAAGCAGCCATTAACGTCGCTTCCCGCGACTTCATGGCTGCTGTCAAAAGTTTGACCGAGTACAATGCATCGAATCTGGTCGAGCAAATCACCGATAAAGCGGCCACCGCCAAACTGCTTGAAAGCGAAATCAAGCTGGAGGAATCGAGGTCTATGTTGGATCGAAGCCTCTCCATCGGTCTGACGGTCTGGAAGGCCATCGCCGAACGTAACCCCGATGGGTTTTTGGCCACAAAGAATGATTTCTCCATCATCAGTACTAATATCATCAAAATGCGTCGCGTAACATCCGATAAGGATAACCTCGATCAGCTCGCCTCCATCGAGAAAGCCGCCAACGCCTACGCCACCAACCTCGAATCTTACCGGCGCTACTCCGCGCAGCAGGTAGAAACCCTCAATAAAAGTCTAACCGCAGCCAATGTCGTCCTCGCCGAAGCTGATCTGGTCTCTAACGACTCCGTTCAAACCATGTTGAGTAAATCGGCCTCCACAGTCAACCGCCTCACCGCTACCAGTCGGAATCTGTGGGTGGGTCTCGTTATCGGCCTTATTGGGGGTGTCGCCCTCACCCTTTTCATCACCCGCGCACTTACGCGTCCCATTCTGCGCTGCGTCGCCGAAGTCGAGAAACTGGCCAAAGGGGACCTCACCGGATCTGTCGGGTTCCATCGTAGCGACGAGCTAGGGACCTTGGCCGAAGCCATTGATACCTGCTTCGGCAATCTGCGCCAGCTCATGGGCAGCCTCACCCAATCGGCCAACGATTTGCAGCGCTCGGCGCACACACTCACTGACACTGCAAACACGCAAGCCAGCGCCGCTCAAGAGACCACGGTGCAAGCCAACACCGTGGCCGCAGCCGGCGAGGAGTTATCCGTTAACTCCAAGTCGATGTCGGCCGCAGCCACGCAAATCACGCAATCCACCAGCACCGTGGCCGCCGCGATGGAAGAGATGTCGTCGTCGATCAAAGAAGTTGCCCGCAACTGTGCCCAAGAAACTGAAATCGCCCACAAGGCTAATACTCAGGCCCGCGAAACCCGTGTACTCATGGGCAAACTTGACGATTCCGCCCGTGAGATCGGCAAGGTCGTGGAGTTGATTAATCGTATCGCCGAACAGACCAACCTGCTGGCGCTCAATGCCACGATCGAAGCCGCCAGCGCCGGTGAGGCAGGCCGCGGGTTCGCAGTGGTGGCCAACGAGGTCAAGGAGCTGGCGCGCCAGTCCGCTGCTGCAACCGAGGATATTCGTAAGCAGGTGGGGCTGATACAGGACAACACGGGAGCGTCGATCCAATCGCTGGAAGAGGTCGGCAAGATCATCGAACAGGTCTCGCAAATCTCCTCGTCGATTGCGGCAGCAGTCGAGGAGCAATCAGCGACCACCTCGGAGATCGTTGGAACGATCCACGGAGTGTCCACGGCCACCAGTACGCTCTCGCAAAACGTAAATCAGACGGCGGAAGGTGCCAGCGAGGTGGCGCGCAACATCGCCGGGGTGTCCACGGCTGCGGCCGACGGGGCTCGCGGGGCGACGTTGGTGAGCACCAGTGCGACAGAGCTCAACGCGTTGTCGGCTACCCTTAGCCAGCTGGTAGCTAAGTTTAAAATCTAAGTCTCCCATTATTACCTCGTTAGTTGAAGAACCAGCTGCGACAACATCACTTATTTTACTCCCGAAGATAAAGCAGAAGCCGGTCGACCTCACGAGCGAGGGTCGGATCAAATGGAGTGCCTGCTCCCAAGTTACACTAGAAGTTTTTTGGCGCATGCGTGTGCGGCTAGCGTTTGAAATTATTCAGCTAACTCCATGTGGAAAAATTCAAGTGAGGGCTTATGAGGGATTGGGTTTAACCATTATGAGCAAAGAAAAGATAGCGACCGATGGCGGGCAGAACTTGGGGCAAAATCCCTTCGGGGCCTTGGGCGGCTTGGCGCTGCCGAGTCGACCGGTGAGCGCGGCGGCTCCTGTGTCGGCGCAGGCTGCGGGGAGTGACACGCCTAAAGCAGGCGAGGCGAAGCCGGCGAAAAACCGCGGGCGCGTTGAGGTGTTGCGCATGACCGCGGGGCGGGGCGGCAAGACTGTCACGGTGGCGCGAGCATTTGTGGGCATCGGTTTGCCGGAGAAGGAGCAGCTAGCCAAAAAAATGCAGAAGGCGTGCGGCTGCGGCGGTACGGTCAAGGACGGCCAGATCGAGGTCCAGGGCGACAAGCGCGACGAGGTGGCGCGCATTCTCACCGAGGCGGGTTTCCGTCCGGTGATGGCCGGTGGCTGAGCCCGCTCCTCTGGGCGGGGAGAGGAGGGTGGGCGGCCGGAAAAGGACGACCCCGTTGTGTTGGTTGTTCGCCGGTGCTGCGGGCGGAAGGGCTTGCCGAATTCGGCAAGCCAACGTTCGCAGTGTGCCTCGCCGCGCCGACGGTTACCGCAGCTGCGGGTGCTCGGCCAGGGCCAGGATCTCGCGGATGCGGTCCTGCTGGCTTCGGCTGATCGTCTGGCCGTTCGCCAGATCGCGGATGGTGGCGACGGCCTCGGTCAAACGGTGGTCAAGGGTTTGCAGCGTGGGGTCGTTGGCCAAAAGTCGCTTGGGCGGCAAGCTGGCGCGGACGCGCTCGAAGGCTTGGGCGGACTCCTCGAGTAGCTTGGGGTTGACCTTGTTGAGTTCAAAGAGCGCCCGCCGATCCGAGGCGAGTACACCTTCGGCGCGGGCGAGCTGGTTGAGCACGCGGCGCGGGGTGGTGGTGATTTCTTCGGGGCTGATCTGGCGGGTTTCGGTCGAAGTCTTGCTGCTCTGGTTGAGCGCGTTGACGGGCTGCGGCAGGACCAACCCGTCCCACACGGTCGGGTAAAGGGTGACCAACTGCGCCTGCACGACCGTTTCGGTGGTGGTGCGGAAGGCGAGCGGCACCTTCACCGTCGAGGGCACATCGAGTACGCGGCGGATCTCGGCGCCCACCTGGCTGGCCGTGAGGATCTCGGCAAACAGCCCGAGATTAACCGGCTGGGTGGTGCGCAGAAACACCGCGCGCTGGCGGGCGGACTCGAGGGCGGGTTGCTCGGACTTGAGTTTGGCCAGATCGAATTTGTCCCATGAGACAATGACCGGATCGCTTTCCGCCGTGGTGACCACCACCAGCCCTTCCGTCCTGGCTTCCCAAATACCGGCAAACTCGACCGAGCGCCCGTTGGCCCCGGTGAGCTGGATCGAGGCGGCGCCAACGGAAGCGCACAGGGAGAGGGCGAGCAGGGCGGGGTGGAGCAGGCGGAGGTTCATGGCGGGGTGTTTATTGGTTCCAAAGTTCCGTTTGATCCTGGCGATTCTCAATCCATCCGGTCTTGGTGCGGTGGAGGGTGAACTTCATCCCGTGCGAGCGGGTCGGGCTGTAATAACGGCCAATGTTAACGCGCACCGCATCCGGGTTAAGGGCGGTCAGCGAAAAAATCACTTCTTCGCCTTCCAGATAAACGGTGGCGGCAGCGGTGATCGACTTCAGGTCATCGATCGAAAGTAGGTGGCGCGGGTTGGTGATGACCGTAGACGGTGGGACCGACGCCGTCGGCTCGGCGTGGACTGGCCAACCGGCCAATACGATGAGTAGGCCTAAAGGGAGCGCGTGGCGGGTGAGCACGTGGAGTGGGGCAAGTTTAACCCCGGTTGTCGCCGGCGGTGCCAAAGGCGCGGTAGGCCGCCTTGAACGGCCAGCAGACCGAGGCGATCAGTCCCCCGACAACAGCGGCGACCGCCTGCATCGGCCAGCGCAGCCCGCGTAAAAGCGGGGCGAGGGTGCGCTGCAACCCGCTGCGGCTGGAATAAAACAGCGAGGCTGCGGTGATCAGCGCGATGCCAATGAATTTCTGAAACGCGTTGATGTGGATCGGCTGCCCGTACTGCTGCGAGACGATTTCAACCGTAAGGATGGCACCCACATAGCCGATTAATAGAAAGGCGGTGTGTTCGAGAACGGGGTGTTTTTCGAGCAGCTTGAGGCAGGCGCCCGCGACGAAACGCAGCGCGAGAATCCCAATAAATACCCCGAGGCACACCACCCAGATTTTGGGGCTCATGGCGACGGCGGCGACCACGTTGTCCACGCTCAGGCTCAGATCCATCAGCTCGATGGATGCGACCGTGGCCCAGAAGCCGCGCGCGGCCACGCGGGACGGATCGAGTTTGGACGCGGTTTCCTTGGCGGCGGCCGCGGTGAAGTGGGCGCACATCAGATAAACGAGGTAGGCGGCGCCGAGGATTTTCAACCAAGGGTTGGCGATGATGTAGGCGGCCCCAGCCAGGGCGATGCCGCGGAAGGCGTAGGCGCCAATAATCCCCCAGCGCAGGGCCTTGCGCTTTTGGTGTTCGGGCAGGTGATTGGCCATGGCGGCGATCGCCAGGGCGTTGTCCACGCTGAGCAGGCCCTCGATCAAAATGAGAGAAAGAATGATCGGAATCGCCTCCAGCCACTCAGACGATGTGGGGAGGGCGAAGGCGAAAAGCGGGCAGAGCAGGGGGCTGAACATGCGCCCTGTTTT
This sequence comes from Opitutus sp. GAS368, assembly GCA_945871005.1. GTDB lineage: Bacteria > Verrucomicrobiota > Verrucomicrobiia > Opitutales > Opitutaceae > Rariglobus. Next base: position 7,504 of record CAMBUJ010000105.1, read on the forward strand.
TGGGGGGATTCGCAAGCGGCGCAATCCCGCAAACGTGCGGCGCGCTGGCGCACTGGGGTGAGGCGAACGGTATTTTCGCCGAGCTTGCCGGGCTCGCTGGCCTCGCCTAACAACCTGACTCACTTTTAATTTATGCACGCCTCCGCCTCCCCGTTTGATTCCGTCGAAGACGCCCTTGCAGCCATTGCCGCCGGACAGATGGTCATCGTGGCCGACGACGAGGATCGTGAAAACGAGGGCGATCTGGTCATGGCCGCCTCCAAGGCCACCCCCGAGGCGATCAACATGATGGTGCGCTACGGCAGCGGCATCGTTTGCGTGCCCATGCTCGGGCAGAGTCTGGATCGCCTCGGCCTCGGCCAGATGGTCACACAGAACCGCGAGGTCCACCGCACCGCTTTCACGATCACCGTCGATGCGAGCGAGGGTGTGACCACCGGGGTGAGCGCCTCCGACCGGGCGGTCGCGATCAAGTTGTTGGCCGATCCGCACACCACTCCGGACAAACTGGTGCAGCCGGGCCATATTTTCCCGCTGCGCGCCCGCCCAGGCGGGGTGCTGGAGCGCGCCGGCCACACCGAGGCCGCGGTCGACCTCGCCACGCTCGCCGGCCTCGAGCCGGCCGGGGTAATTTGCGAGCTGGTCAACGACGACGGCACCATGAAGCGCCTGCCCCAGCTCATCGAATTTAAGGAAAAGTTCGGCCTTAAAATCATCTCCATCGAGCAGCTGATCGCCTACCGGTTGAAAGCGGAAAAGCTGGTCGAGAAAATCGGCGAGAGCCCGTTCAGCTCCGTTTACGGCGAGTTCACGGTGCACGTTTTCCGCAGCCGCTTGGACAACCGCCACCATCTCGCCCTAACGATGGGCACGCTCGACGCGGTCACGCCGGCGCTGGTGCGGGTGCACAGCGCCAACGTGTTGGGCGACGTGTTTCGCGGGCGCGACTGCGGCACGGCCAACGACATGCTCGACTCCTGCCTGAAGGCCATCGCCAAGGAAGGCCGCGGGGCCATCCTCTACATGGAGCCGCTGCAGGCCGGCGCGAGTTTGTTGCAGAAGTTAACCCCCGGAAAGGCCAGCGAGGCCGTTCCCACGATGGGGCTGCGCGACTACGGCATCGGTGCGCAGATTCTGAACGCGATCGGGTTGAAGAAAATCCGCCTGCTCACCAACAGCCGCCGCAAGGTCGTCGGTCTCGAGGCCTACGGAATCGAGCTGGTCGAGCAGATCCTCGTGCACGGCTGAGGTGCCGGCGTCCCACCTCGCGCCCACCACAACCAACATCATCCCCGCACTACGTTTATGGCTACGTTGCAATCGCTGGTGCTGGGTGGCGGGTGTTTCTGGTGTGTGGAGGCGGCCTACGAGCTGTTGCCCGGGGTTGCGGCGGTGGTCAGTGGCTACGCGGGTGGGCCGCGCGCCAACCCGACTTATGAGCAGGTTTGCGCCGGGGTTTCCGGCCATGCCGAGGTGGTGCGCGTCGACTATGACCCCGAGCGCATCCCGCTGGAGGCGCTCTTGGACTTCTTCTGGACGATCCACGATCCCACGACCCTTAACCGCCAAGGGGCCGATGCGGGCACGCAGTATCGATCGGTGATTTTCTACGCCGACGCCGTGCAAAAAGCCGCCGCTGAGGCCGCGCTCGCTCGCGCTAATCCCGCCTGGGGCGGGCGGATCGTCACCCAGCTCACGCCGCTGGAAACCTTTTACGAAGCCGAGCCCTATCATCAGGACTACTTCCGGCTCAATCCGCACGGCGGTTATTGCCAGGCGGTCATCCGGCCGAAGATCGATAAGCTGCGTCAGGCGATCGGCGGGCGCTGAGCGCGCGGCTGACCTCTTTTCGCCTGCAAGCAGGCTCCTCCTCGATCCAGACGGATCCCTGTTCTTTACATCCGGCGGACTCCGCCAACGCTGCGGGCATGACCGAATCGACGCCCGTCAACCCCGCCAACTCCGGACTGGAAGTGACCACCTGGTTTGTGCGCAGCCGCAATGCGCTTTTCGCCAAGGCCGATTTCAGCCCGCTGTTCGTGGATTATTACCTGCACCTGTCCGACCACGCCATCAAGGTGACCCCGGCGCATGACGAGCTCTTTAAACGCGCGCTGGCGACCTTTGTCCTCCACGCGGTTTCACGTCCCTGGAATGAGCTGACCGCCTGGACGATTAACCTCCAGGATCCCTTGGTTAACCTGTTTATCACCGGCGACAACGCCGATGGCTCGGTGACCGGGCGCGTGTTTGCCGAAAACGTGAAGACGTTTCCCGCCAACCTGTTTTATACCGACGTTATTCGCGGCCAGCAGCCCAAGCGCCGCAGCTCGGTCGAGTTTATCGGCGCCGATCCACTGGTCGCGGTGGAGGCCTATTATCGCCAAAGCGAGCAGCGCCCAGCGCGGTTTTTCCAGACTGGCGAGGAGGAGTTCGCGCTGGTTTCCGCGCACCCCGATTACGATGAGGCCTGGTTCGAGGCGCTCACCGCCGAGCAGGTGGGGCAGATGGCCACGGCCGAAACCCTCGGTGAACTCGAAAAGCGCGTCTATCGCTGGCACTGCGGGTGCAACCAGAAGCGCATGATGGAGGTGCTCACGCCGGTTTATCGGCAAGACGCCGCGGAGCTGTTTGGTGGCGGCGAGGCGATCGAGATGCGGTGTCCGCGCTGTTCGGCCCGGCATGCGATCACCCGCGAGGCGATGGAGGCGTTCGTGGCCAAACCCCAATGAGCGACGGTTACAGTGAGCGTTTTGGCGGGGTGGGGCGTCTGCTCGGGCGCGAGGCGCTCGCCCGTCTGCAAGCGGCGCATGTCTGCGTGATCGGCGTGGGCGGGGTGGGTTCGTGGACGGTCGAGGGGTTGGCCCGCAGCGGCGTGGGCGCGCTCACGCTCATCGACCTCGACGACGTTTGCGTGACCAACGTCAACCGCCAGCTCCCCGCTCTCGACGGCCAGATCGGTCGGCCCAAGGTGGCGGTGCTTGCCGACCGGGTGCGGCTGATCAACCCGGCTTGCCGGGTCACGGTGCTGACGGATTTTTTCACCGCGGCCACCGCGGAGGCGATGCTGGCCACCCGCTTCGATTGTGTAGTCGATGCGATTGATCACACCGGCAACAAGGCGCTGCTGATCGCCGAGTGTGTGCGGCGCGGGTTCGCCTGCGTGACGGTGGGCGGGGCGGGCGGTAAGCGGGACGCGACGCGTATCCGCGCGGCGGATTTGGGCGAGGCTCAGGGTGACGATCTGCTCCGGTTGGTGCGGAAAAAACTTCGCGAAGAGCACGGCTTCGCGGGCGGAGCGGGTAACCGTTACAACGTGCGGTGTGTGTTTTCGATGGAGCGCCCCGTGTTTCCTTGGGCGGACGGGAGTTGCCAGGCGACGCCCGAGCCGGGTGGCCGGCTCAAGTTGGACTGCGCGAGCGGCTTTGGCACGGCGGTGTGGGTGACCGGGGCCTTCGGGCTGGCCGCCGCGCAAGAGGCGGTCGGACTGGTGGTGGCCGGTTCCGGCCGGTGAGCGGAAGCGGGGCGAGGCCGCCTCCCGCTTACGCGGCGGCCTGCGCGGTGTAGAGCGCGGTCAGGGCGGCGCCGATGGCCTGGGACAGTTCCCCGAGGGACGCCGGAGTGATTTTCATGCAACGGCGCTGGGAAGGGAACAGGTAGGGGGTGGCGGCTTGGCGGATGTTGCCCAGATAACGCTCGCGGAACTCGGGGGTGGTGCTTTCCGGGTCGATCAAGCCGCCTCCGATCACGACGAAACCGGGATCGAGCGCCATGGCGAGATTAGCCACGTGCAGGCCGAGGGCGCGGGCCTGTAAATCAAAAATTTCCAGAGCGAGCGCATCGCCTTTTTGGGCGAGCCCGCGCAGGGAGAGCGCTTTGTTTTTGGGCGACTCAGGCGAAGCGGCCAGCGGGTGGCC
>CAMBUJ010000106.1 GCA_945871005.1 Opitutus sp. GAS368
GCTGAGGGCCTGGTGCCGGCCTTGCAGCGCGCCCTGGAGACCGGGGTGGTGCCGCTTGAGCAGATTGTTCTGATCAGCTTCGAGGCGGACACGCTGCGCGCGGCCAAGCGGGCCTTGCCTCGCTGCCCGGCCCTGTTTTTGGCGGATACACCCGAAGGCGCTCCAGATAAACTGGCCGGGCTCATTGAGTTTTGCCGGTCCGAGGGGTTTGCCGGGCTCGACGTGAGTGCGGGCTGGCCGATTGACGCGGCTTTGGTGGCCCGCTTGCGCGCCGCCCGCCTCGAACTCCACGTGTGGACGGTAAACGACGCCCGTCGTGCCGGCGAATTAGCGGTGGCCGGGGTCGTCAGCATCACCACGGACAGGCCCGGCTGGTTGCGGGAAAAGCTCGACCACGCCTGAGTATGCAACGCGACGCCATGCTGGAGCGGTTGCGGGCGGGCGATGCGTTTGACGTTTTGGTGGTGGGCGGTGGCGCCACCGGTCTGGGCGCCGCGCTTGAGGCGGCCGCACGCGGGCATCGGGTGGCGCTGATCGAGCGAGATGATTTCGCCAAAGGCACGTCGAGCCGCTCGACCAAACTGGTGCACGGCGGGGTGCGCTACCTCAAGCAGGGCAACGTGGCGCTGGTGCGCACCGCGCTGAGGGAGCGCGGGCGGTTGTTGCGCAACGCCCCCCACCTTACGCGCAACCTCGCCTTTGTGATTCCGAATTACTCGTACTGGGACGGGTTTTTCTACGGCACGGGCCTGACGCTTTACGACTGGCTGGCAGGCAAGTTGAGCCTCGGGGCATCGCACCGCGTCAACCGGGCCGAGGCCTTGCGCTTGCTGCCCACCGTTGCCCCGGCCGGACTGGTCGGCGGGGTGCTGTATCACGACGGGCAGTTCGATGACGCACGCCTGGCCATCGCTCTGGCTCAGACCGCTGCCGAGCAGGGCGCGGTGGTGGTGAATTACTGCACGTGCACCGGGTTTATTAAAAACGAGACCGGCCGGATCGTCGGTGCGCGGGTGCGCAATGACGAAGCGGCGGCCAGCGGCAGTGGGGCAGGGGAGCGCGGCGGCGAGTTTACCGTGCGGGCCAAGGTGGTGATCAACGCCACCGGGGTTTTCGTCGATGAGCTGCGCCGGCTCGACGACACGCAGGTCGGTCCGCTGCTCACGGTGAGCCAGGGCATTCACGTGGTGCTGCCGAAACGGTTTCTGCCGGGCGCGGCTGCGCTGATGGTGCCGAAAACAGCCGACGGGCGGGTGCTGTTTGCGGTGCCCTGGCACGATTGCGTGGTGGTGGGCACGACCGACACGCCGGTCGCTCAGGCTTCTACCGAACCGCGCGCGCTCGATGAGGAACGCGCCTTTGTCATGTCGCATGCGGGCAAATACCTGGCCGAAGCCCCGACTCCCGGCGACGTGCTCAGTGTGTACGCCGGGCTGCGTCCGCTGGTGCGCACCGGGGGGGCGGGCCGCACGGCTTCGCTTTCACGCGATCACACTCTGGTGGTGAGCGCGGGCGGGTTGGTGACGATCACAGGGGGGAAATGGACGACTTACCGGCAAATGGGTGAAGAGGTGATCGACCGCGCCGAGGCGCTGGCTGGTTTGTCCCGCCGCACCAGCGAAAGCCCGACCGTGGCTTTGCGCCTCCATGGGTGGCAGGCGGCGGCGATGGATTCGCCGGCGGAGGCCACGGCGGTTGGGGCGGGGCCAGCGGACGAATTGGGTTTTGGTGGCTACGGTGCCGACGCGGCGGCGATCCGGGCGCTGGCGGCGCAACACCCTGAGTTAGCCGGCGTCCTGCACCCTCAGTTCTCGATCCTGCGTGCCGAGGTGATCTGGCAGGCGCGTCACGAGATGGCGCGCACGGTCGAAGACGTGTTGGCGCGGCGGACACGTGCGTTGTTGCTCAACGCGCGTGCCTCAATCGAGGCAGCCCCGGCGGTGGCGCGCCTTCTGGCAGGCGAACTCGGGCGGGACGAGCCGTGGCAGCGGGCGCAGGTCGAAGCCTACACCCAGTTGGCTCGCGGCTATGTTTTTAGCGATCCGGCGAGCCGGGGAAAAAGCGGCTGATCAACGCGGCGAGCGAGGTGTCGGCCATCGAGTCGAGTTTGAGCGCGGCGTGGACGAACTCGCAGTGGATGGTCGAGGGATTGGGGATAACGACCACGCACAGACCGGCGCGGTGGGCCGCCACGTGGCCGGGCACCGAGTCCTCAAAGGCGAGCGCCGTGGCCGCCTCTACGCCGAGACCGCGCAACGCGGCCAGGTACACCTCGGGCTCGGGTTTGCCGACGGTCACGTCGTCGCGGCAGGCAATGGTGTCGAAATACCCGCGCATGTTTCGGTGTTCGAGGTGGCCCTCGACATGGGCGTGGGTCGAGTTGGAGGCCAGGCCGATGCGCAGGCCGGCGTCGCGGGCCGCGTTGAGCAGGGCGAGGGTGCCCGGCAGGGGCGGGGCGGCGAGGGTGAGGGTTCGGGCGGTTGCGCGATAGCGTTCTTCGAGCGTGGCCCGGCTGACCTCCGGCCCGTAGGCCGACCAATAATCGTAAACCACGTCGGTATGCCCGACGATGGCGTGGAGCACGGCGCGGTCGCAGGGCAGGCCGTCCTCGGCGTGCATCTGCACCCAAGCGTCGATCAGCACCGTTTCGGTGTCCACCAACAGCCCGTCAAAATCAAAGATCAGTGCGCGTAGCATCGGTTTAAAAAAATGAAGGCTCCTTTCTTGGCCGCTGGCTCGACGCACGCGATGAAAAGATTCTAAGTGGCCGCATGTCTGGTTTAACCCTCCCCACCGCAGCGCGTTCGCTGCTCCTCGCCACCGCCTCGCTTTTCCTGATGACCCAAGCCCCCGCCGCCACCAAGCCCACCACCCGTAACCGCGCCGAGATCGACGCCTCTTATAAATGGGATTTTTCGCCGATCTACGCCGACTGGGCGGCGTGGGAAACCGGCATGAAAACCATGGAGGTTAAAATGGACGAGTTCGCCGCGCTCAAGGGCACGCTCAAAGATGGTCCCGCCGCCCTGCTCAAGGCCTACCGCCTTTACGACGAAATCGGCATCATCCAGTACCGCGTTTACCGTTACCCGTCGCTCCAGCGCGACACCGATACGCGCAACCAGGAAATCGCCGGTCGCCTCCAGCGGGTGCAGTCGCTGTTCGCCAAGTTTGGCACTGCCACCGCCTGGTTTAACCCCGAGTTGCTGGCCGTGCCCGAGGCGACGATGCGCGCCTGGCTCGACGCTACCGCCGACCTCGCGCCCTACCGTTTCACGATCCTCGACGCCTACCGCCAGCAGCAGCACGTGCTCGACGAAAAGGGGGAGAAACTTCTCTCCTACGCCACCCGTTTCTGCGAGACGCCCCAGTCGGTCTATTCCGAGCTGAGCACCTCCGACATCAAGTTCCCATCGGTCACGCTGGCCGACGGCCAAACGGTGACGCTCTCGCCCGGCGCCTATCAGTCGATCCTGGCGACTAACTATAATCAGGCCGACCGCGCCAAGGCCTTTGCGGCCTACCTGAAAACCTACGAGTCCACCAAGAACACCTACGCGGCGATTTACCGGGGCACGCTGGAGCGCGGCTGGTTTATGTCCCAGGCGCGCGCTTACCCGAGCACGCTGGCCCGCGCCCTCGATGGCAACGCGATCCCCCTGGAGGTTTACACGACCTTGGTGGAAACGGTCCGCGCCGGCACCGCCCCGCTGCAGCGTTACCTCAAACTCCGGCAAAAACTCCTCGGGCTCGAAACCTACCACCTTTACGACGGCCAGATTCCGCTGATCAAGGACGAGACGGTCTGGCCCTATGCTCCGGCGCGCGAGCTGGTTCAAAAATCGGTCGCCCCGCTTGGCGCGCAGTATCAGGAGAAATTCGCCGAGCTGCTGGCTCGCAACCGCCTCGATGTTTACGAAAACGACGGCAAGCGCTCCGGCGCCTACAGTGCAGGCGTGTACGGAGTCGGCCCCTACGTATTGATGAATTACAACGATACGCTTGATGCGGTCTTCACCTTCGCGCACGAGATGGGCCACGCGATGCACACGCGTTTGTCCGAGGAGAACCAGCCCTTCGTCACCGCGGACTATACGATCTTCGTGGCCGAGGTTGCCTCGACGATCAACGAACGCCTGCTGCTGGAAAAACTCCTGGCCGAAAGTGCCAATCCCAAGGAGCGCTTTCTGCTGCTCCAGCACGCGATCGATGCGATCGTGGGCACTTTCTATACCCAGGTGATGTTTGCCGATTTCGAGCTGCGCGCCCACACCCTGGCCGAGAAGGGCCAGCCGCTCACCGCCGACGTGTTCAGCACGCTCTACGGTGATTTGCTCAAGGCTTACTACGGCGACGCCGTCACCCTCGACGAGCTCTACCGCTACACCTGGACGCGCATTCCGCATTTCTATAATTCGCCTTACTACGTCTACCAGTACGCCACCTGCTTCGCCTCCTCGGCTCAGCTCTACAAGGCGATGAACGCCGGCCCCACCGAAGACCGTGCCGCCGCGACCGCGCGTTACCTGACCCTGCTCAAGAGCGGCGGTAACGACCACCCGATGGAGCAGCTGCGCAAGGCCGGTGTGGACCTGTCCAAACGCGAGACGGTGCAGGCGGTCATCGACCAAATGGACGAACTGGTCAGCCGCCTCGAAGCCGAGGCCGCCAAGCTCAAGTGAGCTGGCGGGCGGGCGGGGGGCGGGGCGAGGGCGAGCGGCTGGCGCTTAGATCCAGCGCCGCTTGCGCATGAATACCAACATTCCAGCCATGCAGGTCAGCGTGGCCGCCACCGACAGCGTGTAGCCCTGGGTTGAGGCCAGTTCCGGCATGTGCTGGAAATTCATCCCGAACCACCCGCCGATGAGCAGCGGCGGGATCGTCAGCGCGGTGATCGCTGTGATCACCTTGATGCCCTGATTGGCCTCGTAGCCCGACTTGTTGAGATAAATGCGGAAAGAGAGAATCAGCTGCTCGGCCCAGGACGCGGCCTGAGTTTCAATGCGCACCAGATCTTCGCCAACGTCGCGCAGGTAGGGGACGATCGTGGCGCGGATCAGCTTCGACTTGCCGTGGGTTAGCGCCATGAGCACCTCGCGCTGCGGACGGATCAATTGGCGCAGGCGCGAAAGGTCTTTGCGCAACGCCACGACCTGCGGAAACAGCTCTTCGGCAGAAATGTTGCGGAGGACTCCTTCCTCCAAGCCGTCGACCTCGGCGCGCAGAGAGGCCAGCGCGGGCTGACAGCCATCGACCAAGCCATCGAGTAGTCCGTGGGCGAGCCGGTCGGGGCCGCGGACCAGGGTTGAGGGGCTGCGTTGGTAGCGTTCCTGCACCACCTGCACGGCTTTCATTGCCTTGCGGTGATACGTTACGAGGTAGTTGGGCCCGAGAAAGAGATCGAGTTCGGCGGTGCTGAACCCCTCGCCGGGCTGGTAGGTGATCGCGTGCGACACGAGATAGAGATAGTCGCCGTAGTCCTCGATTTTCGGCAATGGGCTGTCAGCGACGCAGTCTTCGATCGTGAGGGGGTGAAAGCCGAAGGCCGTTTCAAGTACGGCGGTCACCTCCGCTGGGGTGGGCAGGTCTAGGTCCACCCAGATCATCACCCCCGGCTCTTGGCGCAAGGCGGCGAGCGCCTCGATCCCCGGCCGAAGGGGAGTGAGTTTGTGGTCGCGGAAAACGAGCGTGGTGATCATGGCGACGGCGGCGTGGTGCTAGATCCAGCGTTGGCGTTTGCACCAGGCCCAGGTGCAGGCGGTGAACACCAGGGTCAGCCCGACAATAATGGGGTAACCGTAAGCCGATTTGAGCTCGGGCATGTGTTCGAAATTCATCCCGTACCAGGTGCTGATCAGTGTGGCCGGCAGGGTCAGGACCGTCAGCGCGGTGAGGGTTTTGATACCTTGGTTGGCCTCGTAGTCGGACTTGCTCAGGTAGAGGTCGAAGGAGATCAGCAGTTGGTCGGCAAAGCTGGCGGCGGTTTCCTCAATGCGGGTGAGGTTGTCGCGCAGGTCGCGGAAGTAGGGCAACATCAGGGCGCGAATCAGCTTGTTCTCACCGTGGGTCAGCCGGGTGACCAGTTCGCGCTGGGGGCGGATGATTTGGCGCAGCAGCGTGATGTCGGCGCGCACGTGCATCAGATCGGGAATGAGGCCATCGGAGTTTTTGGAGAGCACCGTCTCCTCGATTTCCTCCAGTTCGCCGCGCATCTCGTCGATGATCGGTTGGAAGTTGTCCACCATGGCATCGAGCAGGAAGTGAGCGATGCGGTCGGGGCCGCGGGCAACCACGCCGGTGGCTTTGATGCAGCGATCGAACACCGAGGTCACCGACTTGAGCGGGGTGCGGTGAAAGCTCACGAGGTAGTCTTTGCCCAAGAATAGATCGAGCTCGGTGGTGTTGAACTTCTCGGTGCGGGTAAAGTCCACCGCATGGGTCACGATAAACAGGTAATCCTCGAAGTCCTCGAGTTTGGGCAGCGCGCTGGGGGTGACGCAGTCCTCGATGGCGAGGGGGTGAAATTGGAAAACGTCGGAAAGGACCAGCTTGATTTCCTCCTCAGTGGGGTTCTCCAAATCGACCCAGAGTACCAGGCCCTTGTCGCCGCGCACCAGCCGGAGGGCTTCTACTTCCAGGTCTTGGCCGACCAGTTTACCGTCACTGAAAATAAAGGAATGAATCATGCCGCGTGGTTCGAGGATTGCGGGCGAGGGCTGGGCGGCAAGCCCAAGGTGCGCGTTCGGCGCGTTGGGGCGGGTTATTTGAGCGCGTTGAACAGGGTGGTGAGATTATGGCGCATCATGGAATCGTAGGTGGCCGCCGGACTCTCGGCGGTGCCTAGGCCATCGGCGTAAAGGGTTCCACCCAACTTTACCCCGGTTTCGGCCACCAACTGAGAAATGAGGCGGGGGTTAACCGAGTTTTCGGCGAAAACCGCCTTTACCTTTTCCTTACGGATCAGGTCGATGAGGCGGGCCATGTGCCGGGCGTTGGGCTCGCCGTCGGTGGAGAGTCCACTCAGGGCGTGAACCTTGAATGCGTAATCGCGGGCCAGATACCCAAAAGCGTCGTGGGAGGTGAAGAGCAGGCGGCGCGCCGGGGGGATTTGGGCGACTTCGGCTTGGGCCCACTCCTTTAATGCCAGCAGTCGCTGGCGGTAAACCTGGGCATTGGCGTTGAAGCGCTCGGCCAAAGCGGGGCGTTGGCGGCTAAACTCGGCCCGTACCAGCTCGGTGGCGAACAGCACGTTGTCGATGCTGTGCCACCAGTGCGGGTCACGTTCCCCGTGACTCGCGCTGCAGGCGGGCGCTCCCGGGGCGTGTGCATGGGTGTGAGGCGTGGACAAACTCAGTTCGCTCGGGAGGTTGTCGCCCACCAGCACGAGCCGGTGGCCCGCGCTGGTGTTGGCGATAATGTGTTCAAGATAGGCCTCGAGGTGGAGGCCGGAAGCGAGGACCATCTCCGCCTCAGTGGCGTTGCGAATATCCCTTGGTGAGGGCTGGAAGTCGTGCGGGTTGACCCCGGGTTGGAGCATGCCGGTGACTCGCACCTCATCGCCGCCAACTGACCGGGCGATTTCGGTGAGTACGGTATTCAGGGTAACGACACGCAGGGGCACCTCGCCGGCGAACACCGGCGAGATGCTACCCGCCCACAGCAGAAGGGCAGCTAAAAGAAGTCGGGGCCGAAGCGAAGAGGGACGGGCTGAGGCGGTGGGCATAGTGAGAGAAGCGGGGCTGTAGCGAATCAGGCCGGCAGGGTTCGGCTCTGGGGACGGAGGAATCGGTTAATGAAACCGTAACGCGGGCTGAAGAGCGCGGAGGCGAAGAAGACTGCGCCGAGGCAAAGCACGATGGAGGCTCCGCTGGCCAGTCCCGCGTGGTAACTCAGGAGGATGCCGGCGACCGAGGAAACCAGGGCGATGCAGGCCGAAAGCAGGAGCATCCGGGCGAAATGGTCGCACCACAGGTAGGCGCTGACGGCGGGCAGCAGGAACAGCCCGAGCGCTAGCACGATGCCCATGGTCTGAAGTGCGGCGACCAGGTTCAGGACCGTGAGGGCGAGCAGGCCGATATGCACCCAGCCCCCACGGCCACCGCAGGCCCGATAAAAGAGGGGGTCAAAGGTTTGCAGGAGAATCCCGCGGAACCCCAGGAGGAACACCAGCGCGGTCACGGCACTGACGGCGGCGGCGATGCCCAGATCGGTGCTGCTCGTGCCCAGAATGTTGCCGAAGAGCACATGGGTGAGGTTCATTCGGGTGGGCAATTTGCTCACCAGTGCGACCCCGGCGGCGAAGAAAACGATGAACAGGGATCCGAAGGCGGCGTCCTCTTTTACTCGGGTGAGGCGGCTGAGCAGGGCGCTGCCGAGAGCGGTCAGCAACCCGGCGAGCAGCGCGCCCATAAAAAGGGCCGCAAGGCTGGGCCCGAAGATCATCCAGGCCAAGGCGATGCCGGGCAGTAGCGAGTGCGAAAGGGCATCGCCCATGAGGGCCAGGCGGCGCAGAACGAGAACGCAGCCAAGCAGGCCGCCGCTCAGGCCGAGCAGCAGGGCCGAACCCAGCCCGCGGGCCATGAAATCGTAACTGAAAGGGGCGATGAACAGATCGTGGAGGTTCATGAGGGGAACTCCGTGGTGCGGGTCAGGTGCAGCGGGTTTTCCCGGGCGGAACGGCCCCGGCGGAAAGCGCGGTCGATGTTTTCAGGCGAAAGCACTTCGGCGATCGGGCCGGTGGCGATGAGAGCGGTGTCGAGCAGGACGCCTCGGCTAAAGCTTTCGCGGGCCAGAGCGAGGTCGTGCACGGCGGCCACCACCGTGCGCCCGTGCATCACCCAGTTGCGCAGCAGGTGGCAAAGCTCCTCGCAGGCGAGCAGGTCGAGGCCGGCAAACGGTTCATCGAGCAGAAACACATCCGCGCCTTGGGCGAGGGCGCGGGCTAGGAATACCCGCTGCTGCTGGCCTCCGGAGAGTTGGCTGATTTGCCGGTCGGCCAAGTCGGTCAGGCCGAGTTCGTCGAGGGCGCGGTCCACGCGTTGGTGGTCGTGGGCGGAGAGACGCTGGAAAAAACGCAGGGAGGGGTAACGTCCCTGCTCGACCACCGCACGCACCGTGATCGGGAAATCCCAGTCGATGGACTGACGCTGCGGCAGGTAGGCCAGCCGTGGGAGCTGGTGGTGAGGGTGGGCGTCGCCGAGGCGGATTTCGCCGGAGGCGAGCCGGTGCCAGCCGAGGATGGCGCGGAGCAACGTGCTCTTGCCCGCCCCGTTGGGCCCGAGCAGGGCCGTGGAGCTGCCGCAGGGGATGTCGAGGTTGATGCCCTCCAACGCCAGCGTCTGCCCGTGCAACACGGTGACGTTACGGAAGCGAAGAATGTGATGGGGGGCGTGGATGGGCACAATAAACCACGAACCTTAGCAGAGTCGTCAAGAGGGGACACGCCCCGCGCTCACGCCCCCGGACCGCCCCGAGCTCATGCTCGGAGCCACAGTCGGAGTGAAGACACTCCAGCTGGAACTCACGCTCTAGGCTACCCTCGCAGTGGCTCCGAGCGTGAGCTCGGGGTTGGCCAGGGTTTTAGCGAGTCAAAGCAGACTGGAAATCTGCGCACCTTTTAGGCCGTGGCGGTCGCCAGATCGGATTCGCTGGGGTCTTCGGCGGGTAGCGGGAAGTTGCGCAGGAAATCGACGTAGTTGATCAACTCGAAGCGACCGTCGTGGTGCTCGACGATGGCGGTGAGCGACTCGACCCAGTCGCCGCTGTTAAGGTAGTGAATTTCCCCGAGCATCTTGTCGGCCGCCGTGTGGATGTGGCCGCACATCACCCCGGTGCAACCGCGGGTCTTGGCCAGAGTGGCGATGTGGTCCTCGAAGTTGGAGACGTGGTTCACCGCGGATTTAACCCGGGCCTTGATCGCCTTGCTCAACGACCAGTATTCAAGTCCACGCCACGTGCGCCAGACGTTGTAGGCGCGGTTGATTTTCAGCAGGGCGCAATAGCCCCAATCTCCAAGGTGGGCGAGCCAGGCGAAGTTTTTGGTGACCGTGTCGAATACGTCGCCGTGCAGGACGAGATAACGCCCGTGCACGCCCTCGTGGATGTGTTCCTCGACGAGGGTCAGGTTCTCGAAATCAAGGGGCAGGAACTGGGCCAGGATGTCGTCGTGGTTGCCGCGCAGGTAAACCACCTGGGTGTCCTTTTTCTCGATCTTTTTGAGGATGATGCGGATGAAGCGGGTGTGCGATTTGGACCAACTGCCGCCGCGGCGCAGTTGCCAGCCGTCGATGATGTCGCCGTTAAGAATGAGCTTTTCGCAGTGGACGTGGCGCAGAAAGTGATTGGCCTCGGCGGCTTTGCTTTCAGCGGTCCCCAGGTGGACGTCGGAAATGATAACGGTACGGAAGCTAAGCTTTTTCATGAAGAGTGGAGGGCGAGACCAGCGGGACGGGATTTCTGCGCCAAGGCGGCGCGGCGCGAGGTGGCCGGCACCACAATACGCAGGCTGCCGGGGTGGACGAGCACTTCGACGCGGGCGCCGGTCTCGTGGGTTTCCCCGTCGGTGTGCACCAGGCCGGGGCCCGCGCGTTGGATAATGAAGCGTGAACCGCTCAAGCGGTGGACGTGGGGACTGTGGTCGATGGTGCCGAAAAACAGGCGCGAACCAAGGATGGCGGCGTTGAGCAGGTTAACCGGACGGATGGCGATGAGATCGAGTTGGCCGTCGTCGACGCTGGCGCCGGGGGCGATAAAGGCGCGGTTGCCGTACTGGTCGGAGTTGGCGATGGCGATGAGCAGGATATCGAGGGTTTCGCTGCGCTCGCCGACGGTGAGGGTGCAGCGTTCGCTCCGCCGCTGGTTAAACGCGGCAAAGGCGGTCCGCGCATAGGCAGGCAGGCCACGGGTGGTGAGGTGATTAAACCGGCGGCTCACCTCGGCATCCAACCCCAGGCCCATGGCGTTAAAGAACGGATGCCCGTTGACCGAACCGGTATCCACAGCGATGACGCGCCCGCCAATTTGGGAAACGAGATCGAGGGCGGCCAGCGGGGCGAGGGGCAGTCCGAGGTGGAGGGCCAAGCCGTTGCCCGAACCGCAGGGGACCAAGGCAAGCGCGGCAGGGGTGTTAATCAGGGCCTGGGCCACCTCGTTCATGGTGCCATCGCCACCGACGGCGACCACGCGCTGGCAGCCCGACTGAACGGCGCTGCGGGCCAGTTCGATGGCGTGGCCGGGGCCCTCAGTGAGGTGGACATCGGCGTCGAGCGAACGCGCGCCAATGAAGTCACGCAGCACCGGGAGCAGACGGGCGTTGCGGGCGTTGCGACCGGAAACCGGATTGAGGATGAAGCGGATCTTCATGACGCGATGGCGGCGGAGGGAGGCGTGGGAGCGG
>CAMBUJ010000107.1 GCA_945871005.1 Opitutus sp. GAS368
CGGCCGAACTCGTTGTTGAAGGCGGCGGCGCCGAGCGGCCCTTCGATCATGATGTCGAGCGCGGACACGATCCGGCCCGGTTTACCGTGGTCTTTTTCCCAAGGCTGGACCGCCCCGGGAATCTTGAGGTTGGACACGGTAAACCCGCACAGGCCGGCCTTCGGCTTGGAGCCACGCCCGGTGGCGCCCTCGTCGCGGATTTCCCCGCCGGAGCCAGTGGCCGCGCCGGCAAACGGGGAAATCGCGGTCGGGTGGTTGTGGGTTTCGACCTTACAAAGGATGTGGATCGGCTCCTGGTGGGCGGAGTATTCGCCGGTGGTCGGGTTGACGTAAAAGCGCCCGGCGGTGGTGCCGGCGATCACCGCGGCGTTGTCACTGTAAGCGGAGAGGATGCCCTCGCTGTGCAGGTTGTAGGTGTTCTTGATCATCTGGAACAGCGACTTGTCCTGCGCTTGTCCGTCGATGTCCCAGGTGGCGTTGAAAATCTTGTGGCGGCAGTGCTCGGAGTTGGCCTGGGCGAACATCATCAGCTCGATGTCGTTGGGGTCGCGGCCGAGGGTGGTGAAGGATTTGACGAGGTAGTCGATTTCGTCGTCGGCGAGGGCCAGACCGAGGGCGGTGTTGGCAGCCACGAGGGCGGCGCGGCCTTGGGCGAGCACCGGCACGCTGGTCAGGGGGCGGGGCGACTCGTGGCTGAAGAGCGCGGCGCAGGCGTCCAAATCGGCGAACACGACCTGGGTCATGCGGTCGTGGAGTTTGCCGCGCATCAGGGTGGTTTCCTGCTCGTTGAGGGTAACGCCACCGAGGTCGATGGTGTAGGCGATGACGCGCTCAATGCGTTTGACCCCGGCCAGCCCGCAGATGTGGGCAATGTCAGTGGCTTTGGAGGACCACGGCGAAAGGGTGCCGGGACGCGGGCTGACGACCTGAACTAAGCCGGTGACGGCGGCGGCGGTGGCGCGGCGGGGGCCGTAGGTGAGCAGTTTTTCGAGCACGCTGCTCTCGGCGGCGGTCAACTCAGCGGTGAGTTCGGCGACGTGGACAAAATCAGCGGAGACGGCGCGCACGGGCAGTCCGGCGGCGACGAAGTCGTTGAGCAGTTTTGTGAGGCGGAATTCGGAGAGGGCAGAGGAGCCGCGGAGGATCAACATAGTCGGTAGAAAATTGCGCTTAGCTGAACAGGCTGCGGGGCGCCTTGGCGATAGGGAAAACGCGACGATTTCGTCCGCTCCAGGCTAAGGTGCCAGTCCAGTGGAAATTAGGCCACACGCCGGGGCCTAGCGGGACGACGAAATCGTTTCGACTGGAGCGGCCCGATGCGGACCGAAATGGCTCCGCCATCCCGCTACGTTCGGGCGCTTGCAACCGTGCGCTGACTTACGGGCGTTGGTAGACGGCCGCCGTACCCGTGCTGGCGTGGGGCGCGATCCAGACGCGGTATTCGCCCGCCTCCAGCCGGTGTTTTCCGGAGCGGTCAACAAAGCCCAGCGTCTCGTCGGTGAGCGCAAATTCCACCGTGCGGCTTTCGCCGGGCGCCAGCGTCAGCCGTTGCCAGCCGCGCAACTCCTGCACCGGGCGGGCGCCTTCCGAACAGGCCACGTCGCGCACGTAAAGTTGCGCCACCGCTTCGCCGGCGCGCGTGCCCGTGTTGGTCACCGTGGCCCGGGCCCGCGACGTAGCCGCGAGGATTTCAACCGGTCCATAGGTGAAAGTGGTGTAGGTCAGGCCGAAACCGAAGGGATAGAGCGGGTCGCGGGTGAGGTCGCGGTAGTCGACCATATCGGGACGCCCCGTCATCGCGTGGTTGTAATAAACCGGGACTTGGCCGGTGGCTCGGGGGAAGGAAATCGGTAGGCGTCCGGTCGGGGCGAGATCGCCGCAGAGCACGGCTGCGAGCGCCGGGCCGCCTTGCAGGCCGGGGTGCCAGGCTTGCACCAGTGCGTTGGCCTTTTCGGCTGTCTCGGTGAGTGCCAGCGGGCGTCCGCTAAACACCACGACCACCAGTGGTTTTCCGGTGGCGGCGAGGGCGCGCAACAACTCCGGCTGCCGGCCCGTCAGGCTGAGTTCAGCGCGCGAGGAGTTTTCCCCCGACCAGCCGCGCGGCTCGCCCATTGCGGCGATGATCACGTCGGCTGAGCGTGCGGCGGCGATGGCCTGCGTGAAGTCATTTTCATCGGCCACTGCGGCGCGGTGGTTGGCGTCTTCGTCCGTGACGTTCGAGCCGTCGGGCAGGGCGCGGGTGCGCGGGCCGGACGGGAGCAGATCGCAGCCGCGCAGCACGGTGAGCTGGGCGGCTGGGCCGAGGTGGGTGCGCAGACCGGCGGCCAGGGTGACGACGTCGGCGGGTTGCCCGTGACCGGGCCAGGTGCCGAGCATTTCGGTGGCATCGTCTGCCAGCGGCCCGATCAGGGCGATGCGGCGGATGGCGGCGGGAGTTAGCGGCAGCACTCCGTCGTTTTTAAGCAGCACAAGCGAACGCGCGGCGGCCTCGCGGGCGAGTGGCGGGGCGTCGGGCAGGGCAAAGCTGCGGGCGGCGGCGGCTGGATCGGTTAATGGGGCTTCAAACAGACCGAGTTTGAACTTGAGGCGCAGAACCCGGCGCACGGCCTCGTCGATTGCCGCGAGCGGAACGGTGCCGGCGGCGACCTGAGCCGCGAGGGTTTCGCGGTAGCAGCCGGACATCATGTCCATGTCGTTGCCTGCGAGCAGCGAGAGGCGGGCGGCCTCGGCGCGGTCGGCGGCGTAACCCCAGGTGATCGACTCGGCGACGCTGTTCCAGTCGCTCACGACCAGGCCGTTGAATTTCCATTCGTCGCGCAGCACTCCGGTAAGCAGGGCGCGATTGGTGACGGCGGGAATGCCGTCGATGGCGTTGAAGGCGCTCATCACCGAGAGGGCGCCGGCTTGGATGCCCGCTTCGAAGGCGGGCAGGTGGGCGTTGCGCAGCACGAACGGGGTGATGTCGGTGGTGTTGTAATCGCGGCCGCCGGTGGTGGCGCTGTAGCCGACGAAGTGTTTGAGGGTGGCGGCGGCGCGCTCGGGGGAGGCGGGGTTATCACCCTGAAACCCGCGCACGGAGGCGGCGACCAGTTGGGCGCCCAGATAGGGGTCTTCGCCGAAACTTTCCGCGACCCGGCCCCAGCGCGGGTCGCGGGCCAGATCACACATTGGGGCGAAGATCCAATCCACCCCGACCGCGCGCGATTCGCGGGCGGCAACTGCTTGGCCCTGTTCGACGAGTTGGATGTCCCAGGTGGCCGCCAGCCCGAGGGGGATGGGGAACGTGGTACGGTAGCCGTGGATGGAGTCGTAGCCGAAAACCAGCGGAATACCCAGGCGGGACTGGCCTACCGCGGCCTGTTGGACCTGGTTGCGCAGAGTGGTGGCGATTTCCGGTGGGGCGCTGAGGATGAACGAGCCGTACCGGCCGGCACGCACCTCGGCGAGGGCGGCCTCGACGTGTTCAGGGGCGTGGATCACGCCCTGGGTGAGTTGTCCGATTTTTTCCTCGAGGGTCAGGCGTGCCAGCAAGGTTTCAACACGGTCGGGGCAGGAAGGGGTTTGGGCGTGCATAATAACCGCGAGTAACGAGGTGAGGGTGACAAGGGGCAGACGCATGGGACGGCAACAGGATGAAAAAGGCAGAGACGAGAGGGGGAAATCGGCCGCAGGGCAAATGCTGGTTTACGTTCGGTTAAGGCGTTGGGGCCGGTGCGGATCGAGACTTTGATTAGAGCACGCACCTCCGGTCTGTGGCAGGGGCTATGCGGACGCCGCCGCCAACAGAGTCGGGCCAATTGAACTAAGTCCGCACCGGCGCCCCCGTGGCGTTGGAGGTGATGCACGCGTCGAGGATTTTCTGCACGGCCGCACCGCGGGCGAAATCCGGCTGGTCCTGCACGCCGCTGCGGATGCTCTTAATAAACCGCGCGTAGTTGCACGGCGTCGGTTTGCACGCGACGTCCTTCCACGTTGCCGTGTCGAGGTCGGCGCCGCGGCAAAGCCGGTAGCTGCTGGTGGATTTTTCCGAGTCGATTTCCACGCTGCCGAGGGTGCCGGAAATTTTCAGGTAGAGCCGGTTGGCGTGGCCGCCCGACCAGCGGGTGGTGTGGATCGTGCCGAGGGCGCCGTTGGCAAACTCCACGGTCATCACCGCCGAGTCGTTGGCATCGAGCACGTACTCGCCCACGCGGTTGCCGGGAGCTTTGGCGAAGGTCTTGAGTTTGCAGTAAACCTGGGTGATCGGGCCGGCCGGGAAGGTGGCGAAATCCACAATGTGCACGCCGACGTCACCGAGCACCCCGCGACTGCCGTGCTGGGTGGACAGGCGCCAGAGCCAGGCTGGGGTGGTTCGCCAGTCGCCCCAGATTTTGCTCGGCAGCCAGGACTGCAGGTAGTTGGCCTCGACGTGGCGCAGCTCGCCGATTTTGCCTGAGGCGATGAGTTGGGCCACGCCCTGGATGGCCGGCCAGTCGCGGTAGGACAGGTTAACCATGTTGATGACCCCGGCCTTCTGCGCGGCGGCGACCATTTTTTTGGCGTCGGCGTGGTTGAGGGCGAGGGGCTTTTCGCAGAGCACGTGTTTGCCGGCGCGCAGGCACTGGATGGAGAGCGGGGCGTGAAATGCGTCGGGTGTGACGATGGAGACCGCATCGAATTCGGCATGGGCGAGCAGCTCGTCCACCGAGTTGTAGGTGGATGGGATTTTATGTTCGGCGGCGAAGGCGGTGACGCGTTCCTGGTTTACGTCAACAGCGGCGACCACCCGGCAGCCGGGGATTTCTTGGTAACGCCGGGCGTGGTTACCCGCCATGCCGCCGGTGCCGATGATGGCGAGGCGCACGGTTTTGGAACGAGCTTTGGGCGGGCGGGGGGCGGCGGTGGGCATGGGGTGTGGGGGGAAGAGAGCTTGGAGCTGTGAGCGGGGAAGCTATGAAGCAGAAAAGCTGAAGATGCTGAGGCCACCGGATTTTGGCCGTTTGGCGTTTTTGTTTCGGTCTTTTTAGACGTGGCCAATCGTGGAGCGGGCGGCGGCCTCTGGGTCGGGCGGGAGCGGTTCGAGCGCCGGAGCGTTGGGGCAGTGATCGGGAATGCAGACGGTCGCTCGGGCCCAGCGCACTGCGTTGGTGATGACCAACTGGACCTGCGGGTGATGGTAGGTCGGGTAGGTTTCGTGGCCGGGGCGGAAATAAAAAATGCGCCCGTTGCCACGCTGCCAGGTTGCGCCGCTGCGGAACACTTCGCCGCCGGTGAACCAGGAGATGAAAATCAACTGCTCGGGCTCGGGAATGCCAAAGGGTTCGCCGTACATTTCTTCGGCGGGGATTTCGAAATATTCCCCGATACCCTGGGTGATGGGGTGGGCGGGGTTGATGTTCCAGAGCCGCTCCTTGTCGGTGGCCTCACGCCATTTGAGAGAGCAGGTGGTGCCGAGCAGGGTTTTGAAAATTTTAGAATAGTGGGCGGAGTGCAGCACGATCAGGCCCATGCCCTCGAGGACCCGGGTTTTGATCTTGGCGACGACGTCGTTGTGCACGTCGTCGTGGGCTTGGTGTCCCCACCAGATGAGTACGTCGGTCGAGGCTAAGACGGCGTCGGTCAGCCCGTGTTCGGGTTGGTCGAGCCAGGCGGTGCGCACCGTGAAATCGGAATGCGGCCGGAGGAAATCGGCGATGGTTTCGTGCATGCCCCGGGGGTAGAGGGCGGCAACTTTGGGGTTTTTCTTTTCGTGGCGAAACTCTCCCCAGACGGTGACACGGAGGGTTGGGTTCATGGCGGGTAACGGTGTTTGCAAGGCAACCGGCCGACAGGGGTGTCGGGGCGTGCTCTGGTGTATGCGAACCAGGCGGGTTTTAAATCCCTAAATCCGCAAGGGCGGTGAGGGTGGAGCCTGGAAAAGTAGCGCAGGCTTCCAGTCTGCTTTGAGTCCGCGCTGAAATCCCCTGAGCAGACTGGAAGTCTGCGCTACTTTTCCGCGGCGTAGGCCTGCGCCAGCAGGATCACCGGGTGGGTCACCGTGACGACCGGACCAGTGGATTGCGCCAAGCCGTTTTGGAGCTGCAGGTGGCAACCGGGGTTGGCGGTCGCCACCACCTGCGCCCCGCTGGCGCGGACGTGCCCGACTTTGCGCTCTTGCAAGCGGGCGGCGGTTTCCGGCTGGGTGATGTTATAAATACCCGCGCTTCCACAGCACCACTGCGACTCGGCGCACTCGTTCAACACCACCCCGGGCAGGGCGCGCAGGATGGCGCGGGGCTGGGCCGACACCTTTTGCCCGTGACAGAGGTGGCAACTCTCGTGGTAGGTGACCGTCGTGGCGGCGATCGTCGCGGTTGCGGCGGAAACCGCGCCTGAAGCCGGCGGGTTGCTGCCGCCGGGTTGGGTCGGGGCGCGGAAGTTGATTTCGACCAGGTACTCGTGGATGTCGCGCAGCTTGGCCGACCAGGCGGCGGCTTTTGCCGCGTAGGCCGGATCGTCGTGGAGCAGGTGGCCGTAGGCGCGCAGGTGGGAGCCACAACCGCCGGCATTACTGATGATCGCGTCGAAGTCGGCCGGGTTGATTAAATCGAGTTGGCGGCGGGCGAGGGCGAGGGCGCTGGCGTGGTCGCCGTTATGGGCATGGAGCGAGCCGCAGCACGGCTGCACCGGCGGGGTGTGGACTTCGCAGCCGTTGGCCAGCAGAACGTCGACCGTGGCGCGGTTAATGTTGGCGAAGGCTAGGTCTTGTACGCAACCGGTCAGCACAGCCACGCGGCGGGGGGATGCGGGAGCGGGCGACGGATAACGTTCAACATCCAACATTGATCTTCCAACGTTCAAAGGGGCGCTCGCAGGGGACTCCACCGGGCGGATGAGTTGGTGGGAAAACTTAGCCAGAATGGTCGGGGCCTGCGGTTCGAGGCGGCGTAGGTTGGCCGGCAAGAGATTCATCAGCCCGGCGCGGCGGGCCAGTGCCTGCAGGCCGCTGGCTTGCCACAGCCAGAGCAGGCGGCCGACCGCGCGCAGCAAGCGGGGCCGGGTGAAGAGCACGCGCAGGGTGAGAGTTCTAATCAGGCTGCGGGTGGGCGAGGCGAGCACCCCGGCTTGCTCGACCTCGGCGCGGGCGGTTTCCAGAAGTTCGGCGTAGTTAACTCCGGCCGGGCAGGCGCTGGTGCAGGCGAGGCACCCGAGGCAGTAATACATTTCCTCGCCGAAGCTTTGGCTGACGGCGAGCTCGCCGTCGGCGATGGCGCGCATCAGGGCGATCCGCCCGCGCGGGCTGTGGCGCTCGCGTTGGGTTTCCTCGTAGGTCGGGCAGGTCGGCAGGCACAACCCACAGTGCATGCACTGCTGGAGTACGGAGTAGTCGAGGTCGCTGAGGGATTTCATCGGTCGAGTCGGCGGGGCGCGGCGGGCTCAGTCGAAAATCTTGCCCGGGTTGAGTCGGCCGTCGGGATCGAGCGCGCGTTTGACCAACCGAAGCAGTTCAAAGGAGGCGTCGCCCAACTGGGCGCGCAGGAACGGTTTTTTGGCCAGCCCGACCCCGTGTTCGCCGGTGATAGTGCCGCCGCGTTCGAGGGTGGCGGCAATGATCTCGGCCACCGCCAACTCCACCCGGTGCATCTCGGCGTGGTCGCGTTCGTCGGTGAGGATAGTCGGGTGCAGATTGCCGTCTCCGAAATGGCCGAAGGTGGCGATGGTCAGGGCGTGTTTTTGGGCGATCAAACCGATGGCTCGGATCATGCCGGCGAGTTCGCTGCGTGGCACGGTGACGTCTTCCAAAATGGTGGTCGGGCGCAGCCGGGCGAGGGCGGAAAAGGCGCTGCGCCGGGCGGTGGCCAACTGGGTGGCTTCGGTGGCGTTGGCTGCTCGTCGTACCGAGGTGGCGCCGTGGTGGTGACAGAGCGATTCGGTCTGCGCGGCCTCGTCGGCCACGGCGGCGGGGTGGCCGTCGGTCTCGATCAATAAAATCGCGGCGGCGTCGCGCGGCAGCCCGACTTTGGCGAAATCCTCCACGCAGCGCAGGGTCGTCTGGTCGATGAACTCGAGGGTGCAGGGGATGATGCGCGCGGCGATGATGGCCGAAACGGTTTCGGCGGCGGCCTCCATCGAGGGGAAGGCGGCCAGCAGGGTTTGGCGGGCGGCGGGACGGGGCAGGAGTTTTAACAACACCTGGGTGACCACCCCGAGGGTGCCTTCGCTGCCGATGAACAGGTCGCGCAGGTTGTAGCCGGCGACGTCCTTGACGCACTTCGAGCCGAGCCAGCAGATCGAGCCGTCGGCGAGGACGACCTCCAGGCCCATGACGTAATCGCGGGTGACCCCGTATTTGAGCCCGCGCAGGCCACCGGAGTTTTCCGCAACGTTGCCACCGATGGTGCTGATTTTCATCGAGCCGGGATCGGGCGGATAAAACAGGCCGGCGGCGTCGGCCGCCTCGTAAATTTTTTGGGTGATGACCCCGGCCTCGGCGCGCAGGGTGAGGTTGGCTGTATCGACTTCGAGGATGCGGTTCATCTGCACCAGGCAGAGAACCAGGGAGCCGGCCAGGGGCACGCTGCCGCCGGACAAACCGGTGCCGCTGCCGCGGGTGACCACCGGGGTGGCAGAGACGCCGGCGAGTTTGAGGGCGAACGACACGTCGGCGGCGTCGCGCGGGAAGGCGACGCAAGCGGGCAGCTGTTTGAGGGTTGCGGTGCCGTCGAAGCCGTAGGGCAGAATGTCTTCGCGGGCGGTGAGCACGCGGTGGGTGCCAAGACGTTGGGTGAGTTGAGCAATGAGGTCGGACACGGGGGCGTAACCGTGGGACTGACCACGGGCTGAAGCCAAGCTGCGTTTTTAGATGGACCGTGTGGTCGATCCGTTCGTCTTTCGCCAGGGCGGGCGATTCTCCGCTGAGCTGGCTCGTCGGGCCCGCTTTAGCGGCGCACCGGGATACTGCGGGAGGCGAGGTGGTCTTTCACCTGCGACATCGTCAGCGTGCCAAAGTGGAAGAGGCTGGCGGCGAGCACGGCGCTGGCGTGGCCTTCAATGATCGCATCGGCAAAATGGGAGAGTTCCCCTGCGCCGCCGCTGGCGATCACGGGGACACTCACCGCGTCGCTGACCCCGCGGGTCAGTTCGCAGTCGTAGCCGATCTTGGTACCGTCCCGGTCCATGCTGGTGAGCAGGATTTCGCCCGCGCCCAGTTCCACCGCTTGGTGGGCCCAGCTGATGGCGTTGAGTTCGGTGGGGTTGCGACCGCCGTGGGTGAATACCCGCCACGATTTGCCGTCGGGTTCGCGGCGGGCATCGATGGCGACCACGATGCACTGGGCGCCGAAGCGGTTGGAGGCTGCGGCGATCAGTTGCGGATCTTTAATCGCCGAGGTGTTGAGCGAAACTTTGTCGGCACCGGCTTTGAGCATGCGCTCGATATCCTCGAGTGAGCGCAAGCCGCCACCGACGGTCAGTGGCATGAAGCACTGCGCCGCGGTGCGGGCGACGACGTCGTGCATGATGCCACGACCGTCGCTGGAGGCGGTGATGTCCAAAAAAACCAGTTCGTCGGCGCCCTGGGCATCGTAGGCCTTGGCCGACTCGACGGGGTCACCGGCATCACGCAGTTCCTGGAATTTCACGCCCTTAACCACACGCCCATTGGTGACGTCGAGGCAGGGAATGATTCGGCGGGAGAGCATGGTGAACGAGTAGCGAGTAGTGAGTAGCGGGTGGTGAGTAGGTTCGGATCGGCTGGTCCGTGCCCGGCTACTGGCTACCCACTACTCGCTACTTTTTCTATTATGCCGTGTGGCTGATGTCGGGGTCGAAGTTGACCACCAGGCGGTAGCTCTGGCCCGGGCGCATGACCAGCGGGTGGTCGCGCACGAGGTGCTGCAGGTAGTGGATCTTGCCGTAGTTGGTGCGGTAGGTCGGGTCGTTGGTGACGACCTCGGTGTCCTGCCAAACGCCTTGGAAGTCGTCCTTTTGCACGGTGCAGCGGTGGCCTTCGGCGCCGAGCGAGATGGCGCTGCCGACGTGGTATTTGGAGTGGGGGGCGGCAATCGCCAGAACGTAGCGGAACTTGGTCAACTCGACCTGCTGCTTCACCGTGTAGGTGAATTCAGCGCTGATCTTGGAGCCCGAGAAGTTCCACTGCACCTTCACGGTGCCGAGGTTCTTGAGGATTTCTTCCTTGGTGTTGATCAGGTCGGGCTGCTCGTAGCGGAAGTAGAAACTGTTGCGCTGACCGAGGCCGGTGACGCAGTTTTTTCCGTAGAAGGCCGGGAGGGTGACCTGCTCGACGCCGCCGACATTGAAGGTGAGCTCGGGGAGCATCACGGGAATGTAGACGTTGTTGGGCCAGTCAAACACGCCGGGGCTATGCGGGAAAGGCAGCGAGTCGCTCGTCAGGCTGGTGCCGGAGCTGATCAAGGGGATCTGCGCGTGCAGGCCGCTCTCGGCGTCGCGGTAGAGGAACAGACCCTGCTCCTTGCGGTTGGATTTGTCGAAGATGACAAAGCGTCCGACGGTGCGGGTGATGTCGAGCTTGGGGCCGCCGGCGGGCATTTGCACGGCCTTGGCCAAACGCGCCCATTGGCACAGGTAGCGGGCGGCATCGAAGTTGGCCATGCGGGTCGTGTGATGACCGTAGGCGGTGCGTTCCTCGTCGCGCAGGTCGACAAACCCGTGCTCTTGATCGAGGTAGGTTTGGTAGAAGAACACGAAGAGGCGGCGGAGCAGATCGAAGTACTTCTGCTTTTGGTCTTCGAGGATCCAGCCGTCGCGCAGGCCCTGGAGAACGAGGCTGATGCAGTGCATCTGGCCGTAGGCACCGGCGGCGCGGCCGAAAGCCCAGCCCAGACCGTCCTGGCGGACGAGATCGGGCATGATCTTCAGGTATTTTTCGGCGTAGGTGCGCAGGGTGGGCAGCTTGCGGTCGCGTACGCCGCTGTTGGCGTGGAGCTGCAAAGCGGAGCGGACGAACACAAAGGTCATCACGCCGTAGAGGTTGAAGTTACCGCCCAAGCCCTCGGTGGAGTCATCGAAGAAACCGGTGGAGCTGGTCTGGTTGATACGGTCAACCATGCGCTCGATCAGGCGCGAGGTTTCGTCCTTTTTGGACAGGCCGAAAGAGTAACGGGCGACCGCCTTGGCGACATTGAAGGCCTGCCAGTGGTTGTCGTGGTCGCTGCGGTGGAGGAGCTGTTTGTCGATACGGACCTGGGTCTCCTCGACGAGGCGCTCCCAGACGGGGTTGCGCTCTTTGGACGGGCCGAAGCAGAGGAGGCCGAGGGCGGCGTAAGCCAGACCGTTCTCGGTGGCAGGCTCGGTGAACATCTGCGCGGTGACACAGCGAGCGGTCAGGTCTACGAGGTCGTATCCCTTGAGCGTGGTTTCGCCGGTGGCGCGGTAGTATTCACCTAAGGTGTA
>CAMBUJ010000108.1 GCA_945871005.1 Opitutus sp. GAS368
AGCATCGTAATCCAATAGGATGCATCTAGCCTAACCGCCGCCTTGCCGTATTTTTCAGCCGTGTAGCGGGTCTCATCGAGCATCCAAGGACGAATCATACGGCCATCATGCGGAGCGGCGACGGTCTCCAGGAAGATGACATTGTCATCACTCTTACCAAACACGCCGACCTTATCCGAAACCATCAGGCGTACACCGCCGAGTTGGAACTCGCTCGCAGCAGCCACTTTGGCTCCCAAAACGACATACGGACGGTTGGCCACCACTTCCACCTGTAAGTTGACTGTCTTCAGCGGGCTGCGTCCCGAGAGGGTGAGCTCGTGTAGGATTACTTCGCCATCGGTCGGGTCCTTGCGACTTAGCCGATTGGCCTCACCGCTTTTTACGCTCCACGAAGCCGATGTGAATTCCGATGATTTCACCCATTTGCCGTCAACTAACACCTCAAGACCTAAGTTCTCCAACTTATAATCTTTCCAGCTCAGCCCGTAAGCAGACTGCGTGGGGGCGT
This sequence comes from Opitutus sp. GAS368, assembly GCA_945871005.1. Taxonomy (GTDB): domain Bacteria; phylum Verrucomicrobiota; class Verrucomicrobiia; order Opitutales; family Opitutaceae; genus Rariglobus. The sequence continues at coordinate 512 of CAMBUJ010000108.1, forward strand.
ACTGAATCGTCGGCGTCACCTGGGCTAAACAGGCCCCCGCGAGCACTGTAAAAATTACGGTTAACTTGTTTAATTTTAAATTCATTTGGTTTATTTTTTACCCGACGGAATGTCTTTAACGATGTTCACCTGATTGTGACGGAGAAATATATTGAGGTATCCGGCAGCAGACCAGAGCTGGCTACCTGAGCCGCCAATGAGACCGGTGACATGATCTATTTTTTCGTGGAACGAGCCAAAGCCGTCGCCCCAATCGCCCGGTTCATTTGAGGATTTTCCACCCTTTTCCGGTTTCTTGGGTTCGAATTTAGTGCCAAGCGACCGAGCTAACTGCGCTACCGTCTCGGCTTGGTATGATTTTCCATCTGCTATTTCCTTACCCCAGAAGAATAAAGCGGTGCAGAACGGCCAATCACCCGAATTGTGTGAACCCAATTTATCCGTCAAATAAGGTTCGATCAGCGAAACCCCGCGCGGCGTCACCGGATAGAGTTTATAAGCAAGCCGTGCTTGCTCGGGCGTGATCACCCCGAAGATCGTCGCCAGTGCGGTGCCCAGGTTGTGCTGGTTAGGCATCAATTTTCCATTTCGGTCTTTATAGTAAGAAATGCGACCGTCTGGGAAAATAAACTCACGCTGAAAGGCGACGCGCAGGGCGTCAGCCTTGGCCTGCCAGCCGGCGATGACTGCGGCGGATTGACCGGATTTCTGCGCGGCATTTACCATTGCAGTCAGACCTTTATAGTAAAGTGCATTGGTCGAAGCGGCTTTGAGCAAGACGCAGTCGGTGATGCTGTAGCTCTCAGGGTAGCCATTGTGAGTAAGATCTTGGAAGGTGGCCTGCCCGCGATAAAGCCCGTCGGTAGCGTCTAACCACGGAGCGTATAATTCATTAAAGAACTTTTCGCCTGTTGCATAAAACCACTTCCAGTCGGCTAAGTCGGAGTTTTTAGCATAAAGATCATCTATAGCCCAAATCCAGATCACGTCGTCGGTGGCACGCGTATAGCTATTGCTGCTGTACTTGGCCATGACCTCTTTCTCGATGTCGGTGATCGCTTCCCACGGTGCTTTGATCTCCTTAATCACATGTGGAGAGGAAACCTTGTAGCCCATTTCAAGGCGGACTTTACGCGTCATCTTTAACGATTGCAGCATTTCCCGAGGGTACAGGTCATTACCGGCCAAAACCGCCGAGAATGCGATGTCACGCGTGTAGATACGCGTCGTATAACGTATTCCGGCGGCGAAATACGTGCCGTTTTCCGGTGTCGTCACCAGGTTCTTCTCCATGTCGTTAAGGGCAATCTTCCACATGCCCGTCACGATGGGACTCTGATCCCCCTTTAACTTGGACAGGTTCAGCGGCGTGACCACGGGGAGTTTATCCGCGGTGAACGAACCGACCGAATCGGTGAGCGAAGTCGGGGTCAGAATGAGCACGCCGTCACTGTAGGTTAATTCCTCCGCCTTTGCCTGGTTAGTAAATAGCGCCGCTACGGTTAAAATGGAGCCGGCGTAAATCATTTGGTTCAGTTTCATATAGCGTAATCCTTATTCAGCATCCACATTCTTTTTCTTTTTGCTGGGTTTCCCCTCCGTCGCCGGAGCCTCCCAGTCGCCCAGGGGGAATGCGTCTGATTTGACATGGGCTTTGAGCATGATTTTTTTCATGGACTCAACGACCTCAGGATTTGATGAAGCCACGTTATTTTTTTCTCCAATATCATCGGCTAAGTTATAAAGCTCCATGGTGCCTTCGGAACTGGTTTGCAACCCCGTGCGGACTGCTTTCCAGTTGCCCACACGAACGGACTGCATGGACCCCTTGGAGTTAAATTCCCAGTAATAATAAGGCTGTTTATTAACTTGTGGCTTACCGAGCAGGGTGGGCAGGAAAGAGATACCATCTGTTGCGGGAGTATTGGGCGCGGCGACCAGCTCGGCCAGCGTAGGGAGAACATCCCAGAACGCGAAAGGCTCACTCACCACCGTATTTGCAGAAATTTTATTGGGCCAACGAGCTATCATAGGCACACGCACGCCACCATCATAGAGATCGCGTTTGATGCCCGTGAGTGGACCCGAACTTTTAAAGAATTCTGGATCATTACCGCCCTCGTCATGCGGACCGTTATCGCTGGAGAACATAACCAGTGTATTATCATCGATACCGAGCTCCTTTAAGCGCGCCATAATCAAGCCGATATCTTTGTCCATCCAGGTGATCATCGCCGCTTTATTCTTTTCCGCCTGCGGCCAGTCCCTGTTGGTGTAAGGCGCATCCGAAGGAATTTCCATGCCGCTACCTTCAGCACGTTTATTTTTAGGCACTTCGTTATTGGCGTGCGGGATAATATAAGCGAGATACAGAAAAAAGGGCTTATCTCGCTTGGTGCTAATAAACTTCAAAGCCTCTTCGGTGAATAGGGTCTGGGTAAAATCAAGGCGCACGGTTGCGATACCGTCGCCACGCGGGCTGGCGTTGGGAACCACGTTGCGGAGTTTTTCGACCTGGGTGTCACGAATCAGGAACTCGGGGTAGGAGTTGTGAGCATGCTTCTGGTCCACATAGCCATAAAAGCTATCGAGTCCCTGCTTGAGCGGGGCGCCGGTGGACTCGAGAAGCCCCATGCCCCATTTGCCGATGGTGCCGTTATAGTAGCCGGCGGTACGCAGAACCTCGGGGATGGTCACGTCGTCATCACGCAAGGCGACCTCATTGGCTGAGTTCTGACGAATCGTGGCAGTGCCCATGTGTTTGCCTGTCATAAGGCTCGCACGTGAAGGCGAACAAACCGTGCTGCCTGCGTAAAAATCCGTGAAGCGCATGCCCTCCTGCGCCATTTTATCTAAATTGGGCGTCTGAATCATCTTTTGGCCGTAAGCCCCCACATCGCCATAGCCGAGATCATCGGCTAAGATGAAAATGATGTTCGGTTTGGTTTCAGCGCTGAACAGCGCGGCCGGCAGGAGGGCGCTCCAAAGCAGGCTACTTATTTTGCGGACCGTGGGGTAGAGTTTCATGTGGTGGGCGTTTTCAAAAAATAGAACTGATTCCGTAGAGGGGGGGGTGCGCTAAAGAGCGCGGTGGGTGGCTTCGATACCTGGCCTGGGTAAACAAGGTGCGGCAGGATGCTTATCGGTACACTCCCGGCCTTGATGGAGTTTAACGGTGTTTTTTTTGTTTTTTTCTTTGATTCCTCGACGTTTTCGGTGGGTCGCCCCCAATCCATTTGCCTCAAAAAACACACGATGACCCAAAACGGGCCCCTAATCCGTTTAACCGCGAAGGCTCGCGAAGGTGCGCTAAAAATTACGCAATCAGCTGTTAATCAATCGTATTTATCCGCTTCGCGCACCTCTGGTTCGTCTTCGCGGTTAAAAATCCGGTGTCTTGGTTTCGCGATTACCTATCCGCTGAAAATGTCGATGAACCCCTTTTTGTCGGCTGGCGCGTAACGTTTGCATGCGGTTTCCTCAATATAGGGTATGACCAACTCCGATTTCACTCCGCACTCCTCCGTATCGCCCGATCCGTTGCGAGGCTTGGCGCCTGCCGATTTGCTCAGCGTCGGTCTCGCCACCGAGGCGTCGGGGACGATGGACGGCGAGGACGCGCCGACGCCGGCTGGGATAGCGGAGGAGTTTCCCGCGTTAGAGGTGCTCGAATTACTAGGCCGGGGCGGGATGGGAGCCGTTTACAAGGCACGGCAGCGTGCGCTCGACCGCGTGGTCGCCCTCAAGATCCTGCGGCCGGGGCTTGATACCGATCCGGGATTTGGCGAACGCTTCACCCGAGAGGCGCGGGCCTTGGCCCGACTCAACCACCCCGGCATCGTGACGCTTTACGAATTTGGATGCACCGCAACGGGGCGTTTTTTCATCCTGATGGAGTTCGTGGACGGGCTGAACCTGCGTCAGCTTCTGGCCGCCGGTCGTCTCGCTCCGCGCGAGGCGCTGGCCATCGTACCACCCCTGTGCGACGCGCTCCAGTATGCGCACGATCACGGGCTGGTGCATCGCGACATCAAACCGGAAAACATCTTGGTGGACCGGCTCGGGCGGGTGAAAATCGCGGACTTCGGCATCGCGCGGCCGGTTGTGTTATCCGCGACGGCAGGAGCGACGACGTGGACCGGTCCTATGCTGGGTACCCCCGCCTACATGGCGCCGGAGCAGGGCGCGAAGCCTGGTCAGGCGGACCATCGCGTGGACCTGTATGCGATGGGCGTGGTGTTTTATCAGATGCTGACCGGCGAGCTGCCGGAACGGGGGCAAATCGTGCCACCTTCGCAAAAGGTGCTGCTCGACGTGCGTATCGACGCGATCGTGCTCCGTGCGTTGGAGGCGGAGCCGCAGCGACGCTACGGCGCGGCAAACGAGCTGAAGACCGACGTAGAAACCGTGGCCGCAATGCCCCAGCCCGAGTCCGGTCTGCGGGCTCCGGAACGTTGCGCTTCGATGGCGGGCGGCCTGCTGCCGGCGTGCGCGGTCATCGCTGCGCTTACCCTGCTATGTGGGTTTCTGCAATTCGACGCCGAGCATCTGTCGTTGCAGGTGGCCTCGCATTTCGACCTGTCGGGCGCACCCGACGGCTGGGCGGCGCGCTCCACCCATCTGTTGGTGATGCTGGTCTTCGGCGTGGCGGTGCCGGGCTGCGTGGTGCTGACTGCTTATGCGACGCGGTTTTTGCCGTCCCACTTGGTCTCGATCCCGCATGCAGCCCACTGGTTGGCGCCGGAACATCGCGCCGCGACTCAGGCTTGGCTAGTGCGGGCGTCTATGTGGTTGGCTGCCATACTGGTGGCTTTTTTTGCGGCGCTGGAGTTGGCCATCAGCCTTGCCAATCGGATGCAACCGGTGCGTCTGCCGCTCATGTTTTTGGCCGTGCCGACGTTGGGCTTGGTCGCGGGCGTGGGGTTATGGATATGGCGCTTGAGGCGCCGGTTTGGCGATGTGACGGCGGAGCCGGCGAGGGCGACGATAAACGGGGGCCCGTCTAGGCTGGCGCGTTGGTGTCGACCGCTGACGCCGTGGCTGGTGGTTTTTCTGTTCTCGGCCAGCATGATGCTGCCCCTGCATACCGCGTATCTTATCATGCGCTCGGAACGCGTGCCGCCCAAGGCATCTTCGGGGCCGGTGCTCGACGAGGAGCTACGCGGCGTGGTCGCGGGTGGTGAGGCGTGGATCGCGCTGTGTGATCGAGGTGAAGGCGAGGCGAGCTGGCGCGCGGCGGCGAAAGGGTTTCGCGCCGCCATAACGGCGGAAGGTTGGGCGCAGGCTCTTGCTGGCGTGCGGGTGCCGCTGGGCGAGGTGAAGACGCGACGCCTGAAATCGGCGCAACGCGAAACGAAAGTGCCAGGCCTGCCGCTGGGACGGCACGCGATTCTTTTGTTTGCGACCGATTTTTCCTCCGGCGCGGGCTGGACGGAGACGCTGGTTCTGACCCGTGAGTCGGACGGATGGCGGGCGGCGGGCTACTGGATAAAATGAGCGACGCGGTCTTTCACACTACGCGTTGGACGATGGTGCTCTCGGCTGGCGGGGAAGGGCCGGCGGCGGAGCGCGCGCTGGGCGAACTCTGCGTGCTCTACCGCGAGTCTCTGCGCACCCATGGCCGTCGACGCGGGCTGGGCGAGGAGGATGCGGAAGACGCGGTGCAGGGTTTTCTGGCGCGACTGCTGAGCGGGGGCTCGCTCGCTGCGGCGCGACAAGAACGCGGGCGTTTCCGGGCCTTTTTGCTCGGGGCGTTCAATCATTATCTGGCTGACGCGCGAGACCGGGAGAAAGCGGCGAAACGCGGCGGCGGACGGGTCTTTCAAATAGACACCAGGGGTTGGGCGGCGTTGGCGGAGGAAGCGGGCGCGGCGACCGCGCCGGACGCGGCTTTCGACCGGGCCTGGGCGCTGGCCCTGCTGGCGGCGACACTGGAGCGGCTGCGCGCCGAGCACGCGGCGGAGGGCCGGGGCGAGTGGTTCGAGCTTGTGCTGCCCTGCCTGGGTGGACGCGAGGCGGGAGCGCCGCAGGCTGAAGTGGCGGCGCGCCTCGGGTTGAGTGAACCTGCGCTGCGCGTGGCGGCGCACCGGCTTCGAAAACGGTATCGCGAGGTGTTGCGGGCCGAGGTGGCGCAGACGGTGGCTGATCCGGCCGAGGTGGACGCGGAGCTTCGCCATTTGCTGGCGGCGGTCTCGGGCGCTTGAAGGTCGGGGTCCAAACGCGAAACATCGCGAAAGTGAGGACAGCGGAATTCAGATGGCTCGTTTTTGCGTCATTTTACGCTTTTTGCGGTTAACCGGTTTGGTGGATTCGAGCTCGTTGGCTTGGTTTCAATGTTAACAAGCCTTACAAGCATTGGCTTTAGGCCGCCCGTACGACCGGGGCCTGCCGACTCAGCCTTCCCGCCCCCGTTTTTCCGGGTTTCGCCCGTTTTTCGTCGGCCTACCGGAAATCCGTAAAAAAACTTAAAAATTAATGCCCCGTATAACCTTCTTGTTTAAAACAGCTTGAAGGGGGGACGGGGGCAAGACCTAGGCGCCCCCGCCAAGTTTTTCGAAAAAACACCGTTAGATTCCGTTTTCGGCGGGGGTAAGAGGAGGAACCCTTTCCGGATTCAACCATTCCCATGAGAAATAACCTGAAATCACCACCCCGGGCCGTCGCCGCCCTGTTCGCCGCTCTCACTCTCGCTGTTTCCGCCCCGCTGGCTCAGGCGGCTAACAGAAACTGGACCGGAAATGGTGGCGCACCCGGCAATTGGGACGCAGCCGGCACCACCAATTGGGGCGTTGCCCTCGCCAATGACGGCACTGACAACTTGCGCTTCCAAGGCACGAAAGTCACCAACAACAACAGTTTCTCTGCGGGCACGACTTTCAACAACATCGCATTTATTAACAATGGCTCGGGGGGAGCAGGAACCAGCAGTAACGCGAACTCCGCGTTCAATCTCACCGGCAATAGTGTCACCCTGACGAGCACCGGTAACACCCTTAGCACGACCGCCTCCACTGCTACAATCACTGACACGATTTCGCTTAATGTGACGATGTCGGGCGGAAACGTCGCCACGATCACGACGAATGCCAATCACAACCTCACCATCGCTGGCATCCTGTCCAACACCTCCACGTCGAACGTGACCAAGGCTGGTACTGCAAATCTCACGCTCTCCGGCGCTAACACCTACACCGGTACGACCTCTGTCGCAGCCGGCACGCTCTTAGTCAACGGCAGCACTGCATCCGGTGCCGTATCCGTCGCTTCCGGCGCCACCCTCGGTGGTTCGGGCACGATCGGTGGGGCGACGACTGTCAGCTCAGGTGCTTTCCTTAGCACTCAGAATAGCAGTATCAACACCCTTAGCTTCGGCAGCACGCTGGTTGGCTCTGGCGCGACCTTCTCCCTTGATCTCAACAGCAGCCAACTAACCGCCGACCGCGTGGCCGTCACCGGTGCAGCTACGCTGACGGGTGCAACCCTGAGCCTGTTGGACCTCGGCTCTTCTATCCTTAGCGGTGGTGAGTCGTTCACGCTGTTTACCTATAGCTCCTTTACCGGCACCTTTAGCAACTTGGCTGATGCTGGCTCCATTACGTTGGGTTCAAACACCTTCGTCGCCAACTACGGTACGACTGCCCTCACGCTCACCGCCTCCGCCGTCCCCGAGCCCTCCACCTACGCCTTCCTGGCCGGTCTGGGCATCCTCGGCTTCGTGGTTTATCGCCGCCGCAGCGCGATCGGTTAATCCGCTTCCTCGGCCCCGCGAGGCGGCGGGGACCTTTCCCGCCGCCTCTCTTTGAGCTTAAAATCCCCACGGAATGCGTCTTTAACGCCAATTTTGGCAGACCCTAACCCAGGCACTGTCAACGAGAGAAAATGACCGGCGACTGGGTAAGCGTAGGATTCGGACTCCCCAAAAAAGCCAAAATATGATCGCCCCACTGGAGGAACCGGCCCTAATCAGCGGGCAGTTGGCCCAACCCCCTCAACTCATTCCCATGGACGAATCAGCCCCCCCCGATGCCGAACGCTTTGTGCGCTTATTTGCTGAATACGAGCCACAAGTGCGCTCCTTTGTGCGCGCCGGGCTGCCGTCCGTCCATGATGCCAACGAGGTGATGCAGGAGGTCAGCGTGGTGGCGTGGCGTAAGTTTGCGACTCTGGAAACCAGCGAGGGCTTTGGCCGCTGGTTGTGTGTAATCGCGCGTTTTGAAATTTTAAAATACCGGCGTACCAAGGCCCGGGACCGCCTCGTGCTCGATGACCAACTCCTCGACACGATCGCCGACGAGGGCGAGGACGAACTGGCCACCCGCGCCGAGGAAATCAATAAACTGCAGGGGTGTATCAAAAAACTGCCGGAAAAACACCGCCACCTGGTGGTCCAGGCTTATACTCAAGGGCAGTCCAAAAAGGCCCTCGCCGACGAACTGGGTAAATCCCAGGAAGCCCTTTATCAATTATTAAGTCGTTTGCGCTTCGCGCTCATGGAGTGCCTGGGTCGCAGCACGGCCTTAAACGGAGGACAACTATGACGCAGGATGAATGGGCTTTGATTGACCGGTATATGACAGGAATCATTACCGCCGCGGAATTTGAGCTTTTGCAGGACCGTTTGCGCGAGAGCGCGGAGTTGCGCGCCGAGTTTCGTAAAGCCGCCTCGCTCGACATCGCGTTGCACGACCTGCATTGCATGGATCCCAAGCAGTCCGAACTGCTGGCTTTCGATTTTAGCAATGCGCCGAAGCCCATTCAGGGACCGTCCCACTGGTGGACTCATGACGTCTGGAAGATGGCCGCTGCGGTCGCGTTGCTGCTTTCGCTCGGGCAATTTTTCTTCCAACTCAGAGTCGTCTCCACCCCAGTTGTGGCACAAGTCCAGCCGTCTCAGCAGGCTCAGCCGACCCAGCAGGCGACGGCTTCACTCGTGGCGATCGCACTGGTTTTAAAGACGGCTGATTGCGTTTGGGTGGAGCCCAAAAAAGCACTCGCCGAGGGCGCTGCCGTGGCCGCAGGCGAGCTCGAGTTGGTGTCCGGCACCCTCGTGATTGCCATCAATAATGGCCCGCGCATCGCTTTAACCGGACCGGCCAAACTCAACCTGCAGTCGGAAAAAAAGGCCTACCTCGACCACGGTTACCTCAGCTTCCAGAATTTTTTTAACTCCAACTCGTTCGATCTCACCACCCCGAAGTCCTTGTTGACCGACGTGGGCACTGAATATGCCGTCTCGGTGAATGCCGAGGGGGAAACTATTCACGTCGTCGGCGGCGAAGTCTGGCGCACCAACCTCAAGGAGTTGGATGACATTACCTTTATCGGGAAAGGCCAGACCAGTGAGTTTGGCCGGAATCAGGATACGGCCAAATTGCTGGCGTACGTTCAGAGAAATCAGCGCCTATTGGCCGCCGCCGATGTGCGGCTACAAAAACCCAGTGCCAACGAGGGTTTTCACTACAGCCCCGGAGCCAGTGGCGTTGAGGCGCAATATAACGGCGGTTACGGCTGGATGGAACCCTGGCAGCTTCAGGTTCGCGACATGGACAAAAACCCGGCACCGGCCGAACGGCTTAAGGTGCTAAATGGGCTGCACTTCAACGACGCTTACGGCAGCAGTGGCGATGCCCTCGCCATCAGTGGCGACACGGTGATGAAGCGAAAACTGGCCCAGCCAGTCTATATGGACGCGGATGCCACCTATTATGTGAGCCTGCTCTACAAGTCCTCGGATCCGCAGGGCGGCCAGCAGATGAAGCTTTTGTTTAAACTGATGGATTCGGAGCGTCCGAACGATCTGGTGATCGGCATGAATCAAGATCGGCAATTGATTTGCCGCTTCGGCGGATTAACCAAGGCCGACAAAACCTTGGCGCTGGACAGTGAGATATTGATCGTGGCCAAGATCACGGCGCATAAGACCGGCCCCGACCTCATCGCGATCGAGGCGTTTGATTCTACGGCCGATTTAAGCCGCGAGCCCGCGCAGTGGACGCTGCGGGGGCGGACCGATTCGAGCGAGGCGAGCTGGGACACCGTTGGCCTGCATGTTTTCTCCGAGCAGCCCGTGATCATTGATGAGGTGCGAGTCAGCAAAACGTGGAGCGGCCTGATGAATAAATGATGGGGCGATTCACGGGATTGAAAAATAAATTTTAATCATTCTGGTCTAATGGGTTAGGGATGCTGTGGGGTGAAAAATAAAAACTTCCGCGTAAGTTCTTCAGTTTACCGGGAGTAAAGGGTGTGGACGTTCCGCCCCTTTCCCCTAAGCAACAACCGTTGTTGGAGCATCTTGATAAAAGTCGCCGCTGCCTTTTGGTCGGCACAATCCAGAATCCGATCAGCAATTTTCATATGAAAAACCAGAAGACGCTGCTTATTTGCATGGCGGGTGGGTAACCCTTGGTTTTCCGCAGTTACACGCCAAATAAAATAGTGCCGGTAGTTTAAATCCCCATGAAATACCTCAATTGTGTCTTTTTGCTGGCACTAGCCTGCAATGTCGGATTCGCCAAAGAAAGCCCGTCGGTTAAACCCGACGCAGGGCCCCCTCAATCGGTGCGGGTACCCGGATCGGTTCCTGATGATTGGCGTGCTGCTTTACCGGAACCCGTTTTAGGCCAGCATAAAGAGTGGGTGGATTTTTATTACGACACCTGGCGGATCGCCGACCTGAAGAAGAGCGAATACAAGGGGCACACGATTTTCGACACTGCGTTCAAGCCGGGTAAACTCTGGCTATGGGATACGGTCTGGATTTCGCATTTTGGCGTTTATGCACAAGGTGCGAACCCAGCCGTTAC
>CAMBUJ010000109.1 GCA_945871005.1 Opitutus sp. GAS368
AGCTCAATCCGACGAGATCGGTGTTACTGCCTACCAGTCACGGGGCCAGTCCTGCCGTGAACCCGCGCGGCCCCGCCCACGAGTCGACGTCAGTCGCGCCGCGCCGGCCGGTGTTTAGCGGTGTGCGGGCCTACAGCTACACCTTGCGCGAGGCGTTGGAGTTGCGCCGCGATCCGCTGCGAGCGGCCCTGGCGCTGATCGGCAGCCTGCTGCTCATGCTAATCATGGCCTACGGAATGAGCATGGACGTGGAGAACCTGAAGTTTGCGGTGCTCGACCGCGATGAGACCAACCTGAGCCGCGCCTACGCGCTGAACTTGGCCGGCTCGCGCTATTTTATCGAGCAGCGCGCGGTCAGCGACGACGCCGACCTCGACCGCCGGATGCGTAGCGGCGAACTGGCGCTCGCCATCGAGATCCCACCCGGCTTCGCCCGCGATTTTAAGCGCGGCGCGCCCGTGGCGATTGGCGCCTGGATCGACGGGGCGATGCCCCAGCGCGCCGAAACGGTGCGCGGCTACGTCAGCCGCCTGCACCAGGACTGGCTGGGCGAGTTCGCCAAATACCGGCTCGGTCAGGAACTCGGCGCCGGTTTCGCCACGGTCGAGACGCGCTTCCGCTACAACCCCGATGTGACCAGCCTGCCGGCGATGGTGCCGGCGGTTATTCCCATGCTGCTGGTGTTAATCCCCGCCATGCTCACGGCGCTCTCGGTGGTGCGCGAAAAGGAGCTCGGCTCGATCATTAACTTTTACGTTACCCCGGTGACGCGGACCGAGTTTTTGCTCGGTAAACAGGTGCCTTATGTGGTGTTGGGCCTGTTTAATTTTCTGCTGATGGTGCTGATGGCGGTCACCGTGTTTGGCGTCCCGCTGAAGGGCAGTTTTGCCACTCTGACGCTGGCCGCGCTGATTTTTGTTTTCAGTTCGACGGGCATGGGGCTGCTGGCCTCGGTTTTCACCCGCAGCCAGATCGCGGCGATTTTCTTCACGATGGTCGGCACGATGATACCGGTTGTGGAATTCGCCGGGTTGCTGAATCCGGTGTCCGCCCTGCAGGGGACGGCCCGGGTGATCGGGGAAATCTACCCGGCCACCCACATGCTGATCATCAGCCGCGGGGTGTTTGGCAAAGCGCTTGGCTTTGCCGATCTGTACGCGTCGTTTGTGCCGCTGACGTTGGCCGTGCCGGTCATTCTCGGGCTGTCCATCGCCTTGCTGCGCAAGCAGGCCACCTGACCATGAGCAACCCCGCTAACATCGCCCGTCTGGGCATCAAAGAGCTGCGCAGTCTGGCGCGAGAACCACTGTTGATCGGGCTGATTCTTTATGTGTTCACGATCGGCATCTATATGGCCGCCACCGCCATGCCCGACACCTTGTATCAGGCCGCGCTGGGAATCGTCGACGAGGACGGCTCGCCCCTGTCGGCGCGGATCAAGGCGGCCTTTTATCCCCCGCAATTCATGGTGCCGCGACCGGTGGCGCTGGCCGAGGTCGACCCGGGACTGGATGTGGGGACGTTTACCTTCGTGCTCGATATACCGCCCGATTTTCAGCGCGACGTGCTGGCTGGACGGGTGCCGTCGATTCAGTTGAGCGTGGACGCGACGCGCATGCGCCAAGCGTACACCGGGAGCGGATACATTCAGCAGATCGTGCAAAGCGAGGTGAACGAGTTTGTCCAACGCTACCGCGGCAGCCCGGCACCGGCGGTCGATCTGGCGTTGCGGGTGCGGTTTAACCCGAATCTGGAGTCGTCCTGGATGGGCGCGCTGATGGAGACGATTAACCACGTGACGATGCTCTCGTTGATTCTGGCGGGGGCTGCGCTGATCCGGGAGCGCGAGCACGGCACGATCGAGCACCTGTTGGTGATGCCGGTGACGCCGGCCGAGATCATGTTGGCGAAGATCTGGGCCACGGGGTTGGTCGTGTTGGTGGCGGCGGCCTGCGCGCTGAGATTTGTGGTGCAAGGGGCGTTGCAGATCCCGATTGAAGGTTCGGTGGCGTTGTTTTTGGGGTGTGCGGCCCTGCACCTGTTTGCCACCACCACGATGGGGATTTTTATGGCGACGGTGGCCCGCTCGATGCCGCAATTCGGGCTGCTGCTGATTTTGACGATGATGCCGCTCAATATGTTGTCGGGCGGGTTCACGCCGCGGGAGAGCATGCCTGAAATCGTGCAGTGGATCATGCTGCTGGCGCCGACCACGCATTTTATCATGGCCGGGCAGGCGATTTTGTTTCGCGGGGCCGGGCTGGCGGTGGTGTGGCCGCAAGCGCTGGCGCTGCTGGTGATCGGCGGGGTGTTTTTTGCGATCTCCCTGCGCCGCTTCCGGCGGATGATCGGGCAACTGGCGGGGTGAGCGCGCGGGCAGGGGCGAGTGGAGTAGGGGGGCGTTTGGCCGGAAAGTAGCGCAGACTTCCAGTCTGCTTGACACCCGCATCGACCTTCGACCTGAGCAGACTGGAAGTTTGCGCTACTTTTTCGGACAGCTCGGCGACAAAGGCTGGACGCGGTGGCCGGGATGAGTTCAGGTGAACCCGGCACTCCCGAACCTATTCCATGCAACTCACCGACCGTCAGGAAGAAATTTTGGCCTTCATTAGCGACTACCAGCGCGAACAAAAGATTCCGCCGTCCACGCGGATCATCAAAAAACAATTTGGCTTCAGTTCGCAGACCACGGTGGTGCGCCACCTGGCCGGACTGGCCCTGAAAGGCGCGGTCGAACAGCTCGCCGACGGGGCCTGGGGCGCCAAGGCCAACGAAATCCAATCGCTGTTTGCCCTGCCCATCTACGGGGAAATTCCCGCCGGTTCACCCACGGCCGAGGAGCAGCAGCACCTGCGCTCCATTCCGATCGATCCCCATGTTTTCGGGGTGAAAACCACCCGCCAACACCTGCTCTGGGGGTTGGAAATCAAGGGCGATTCCATGATCGACGCGCAAATCCGCAGTGGTGACATCGGCATTTTTGAAAAACGCGAACCGCGCATCGGGGACATCGTGGCGGCGTTGGTCAACGAAACCACCGTTACCTTAAAACGCTTGGTGGAAGTTAAAGGTCAGAGGATCCTGCGCGCCGAAAACAAAGCCTACGCCGACATCATCCCGGTGTCCGGACTTGAGTGCCAAGGCGTGCTGATCGGCATGATCCGCACCCAGGTTAACTGAGTGGGGCGGGAAACAATTGAGGTTTTGGGACGGGCGGATTTCCGGCGAAAACGCGGCTCCATAGAGTAATAGTAAGTAACACGGATCATGTCGGACTGAGCTCCGAGGTAGTGCGGTGCTTTAGCCCGCAGGTTTGACCGGATGCCCAGCCAATCGCCAATGCGGGCTAAAGCACCGCACTACTTTCCGATCCAACAACTCGAATTTTACAGCCTGCTAGGCCGTCGCAATTCGATCGCGAATTGGCCTCCAGCCGCCCGTCGGCGCTGGCTGAACGCAGACTGGCTGTCCGCGCTACTCGCCTCCGCGACATGGGACTTGCCGCCTTCCGCCGAGCTTGGTTTTGTCTCCGATTTTCCCTCCCATGTGCCAAACGTCCTCCAGCGCCTTTCCCCGTCCTCACTCATCTGTCGTCGTTGATGGCAACGACCGCGCCCCGGCCCGCTCCATGTTGCGCGCCGTCGGCTTTACTGACGAAGACTTCAATAAACCCCAGATCGCCGTCGCCTCTTCGGCCAGCGACATGACCCCGTGCAACGTCCACCTCGGCGACTTGAGCGAGCACGCGCGCAAGGGCGTGGCCGAGGCCGGCGGAAAGCCGGTTTATTTCAACACCATCACTGTCACCGATGGCATCAGCATGGGCACCCTGGGCATGCGCTACAGCCTGGTGTCCCGCGACGTGATCGCCGACTCCATCGAGACCGCAGTGGCCGCCGAGGGTTTTGACGGCCTGATCGCCATCGGCGGTTGCGACAAAAACATGCCCGGCGCCCTCATCGCCATCGCCCGCCTCAACCGTCCCGCCGTGTTCATCTACGGTGGCACCATTCTGCCCGGTTTCGCCGCCAGCGACTGCGACAAGCAGAAGCCCCTCGACATCGTCTCGGTGTTCGAAGCCGTCGGTAAGCACGCCAAGGGCGAACTCTCCGACGCCGGCCTCAAGGAGGTCGAAGCCGGCGCCATCCCCGGCCCGGGTTCCTGCGGCGGCATGTACACCGCCAACACCATGGCCAGCGCCATCGAGGCCCTCGGCATGAGCCTGCCCAACAGCAGTGCTCAGCTCGCCATCGGTCCGGAGAAGCGCGACGATTGCCGCCGCGCCGGTGCCGCCGTCATGAACATGCTCAAGAAGGGCATCAAGCCACGCGATATTCTCACCCGGAAGGCGTTTGAAAACTCCATCACGGTGTGTCTCGCCCTGGGCGGTTCGACCAACCTCATTCTCCACCTGCTCGCCATCGCCCACTCCGCCGGCGTCGAGCTCAGCCTCGAGGATTTCAAGACCATCGGCGCCCGCGTGCCGCTCTTGGCCGACGTGAAACCGTTCGGCAAATACGGCATGGCCCACCTCATCCGCATCGGCGGCATCCGCCCGATGATGAAGATGCTCCTCGACCGCGGCATGCTCCACGGCGACTGCATGACGGTCACCGGCGAGACCATCGCCGAAACCCTCAAGGACGTGCAGCCGTATCCGTCCTACCCCGACCAGCAGGACATCATCCGTCCCTTCGACCAGCCCATCAAAGCCGAGACCCACCTGCGCGTTCTTCACGGCAACCTGGCCCCCGGCGGCGCCGTCGGTAAAATCACCGGCAAGGAAGGCCTCTATTTCAAGGGCACCGCCAAGGTCTACGAGGGCGAGGAAGACGCGCTCAAGGGCATCCTGCGCGGCGACGTGGTCAAGGGCGACGTGGTGGTCATCCGCAACGAAGGTCCGGTCGGCGGCCCCGGCATGCGCGAAATGCTTTCACCCACCAGCGCGGTGGCCGGTCGCGGTTTGATCAAAGACGTGGCCTTGATCACCGACGGGCGCTTCTCCGGTGGCAGCCACGGTTTCGACGTCGGCCACATCACCCCCGAGGCGGCCAAGGGTGGGCCGATCGCTATCGTGCGCACCGGCGACTTGATTGAAATCGATGCGGTTAAAAACACCATCAGCCTGCTGGTGTCCGACGCCGAGATCGCCGCACGCCTGGCGGCCTACAAGCCGCTGCCGCCCCGTGAAACCCGCGGCGTGTTGGCTAAATACGCCAAGTTGGTCAGCACCGCCTCCGAGGGCGCCGTGACCGACAAGTACCTGTAATCTATCACGGGCGTCGCGCCATTCGCGCGACGCCTGTTTTTTTTGCTGGTTTGTCTGCTTCCGGGGGCACGTGGCCTGAGGCGTGAGCCGAGGGTCAGTGATAGTGGGGTGATTCGACCTGATCCCTGAGCTCACGCTCAGGGCCACAGCCCCAACAACGCGCCGGCACTCACCGCTCGTCTCAATCCCGGCCTTGCCTGCTCCGTTGGTCCTGAATCATTGGTTAACTCATCTGATGCCCGCTCCCGCCGACTCCCTGCTCAAACGTCTCACCTGGGACGACCTCGACCTCGCCGCTCTGCGTAAACTCATCGAGCTGGCCCGCGACGAAGACCTCGCCGGGCTCGGTCTGCGCGTGAAACCGGCCGTCACCGGCGACCGCTCGACCGCCGCCCTCGCCACGCCGCCCCGCCAAGGATCGGCCGACCTCGTTGCCCGCCAACCGCTCGTCGCCTGCGGCCTGCCGCTGATTCCGCTCATTCTCTCCGCCTACGGCGCCAACGCTTCGGTGCAACTGTGCGCGCGCGACGGCCGCACCCTCGCCAAGGGCGAGGTCCTCGCCACCCTCTCCGGCGACCCGCGCACCCTGCTCGCCGCCGAGCGGGTGATCCTGAATTTCCTGCAGCGCCTGTCCGGGGTCGCCACCCAGACCCACACTTACGTCGCTGCGCTGGGCGAGGGCCGTACCCGCCTGCTCGATACCCGTAAAACCACCCCCGGCTACCGCATGTTGGAAAAATATGCTGTGGCCTGCGGCGGGGGCTGGAATCACCGCCTCGGCCTGTTCGACCGCGTGATGCTCAAGGACAACCACCTTGCCTTGCTCGGGTCCACTGAGGGGCTCGCCGCCGCCGTCGCCCGGGCCAAAAAGGCCGCGCCGGATTTGGCCGTCGAGGTTGAGGTCGACGAACTCGCCCAAATCCCCCCGGTGCTCGCTGCCGGTGCCGACGTGATCCTGTTGGACAACTTTACCCCGGCGAAAATCAAAAAGGCGGTCGCCCTGATCGCCGGGCGCGCCTTCACCGAGGCCAGTGGCGGTATCACGTTAAAAACCCTGCCGCGTTTCGCCGGCCTTGGGCTGGACTTCGTTTCGACCGGCGCGCTCGTCCACCAAAGCGTGTGGGTGGATATCGGGCTGGATTGGCGCGTATGAACAAGCGCCCGTTTTCCACCCCGCCGGAAACGGTGATTCTTGCCGAGTTAAGCGCCGCCGAGCCCGACTTCGTCTCAGGCACTGCGCTGGCCCGCAAGCTCGGGATCAGCCGGGTGGCGGTCTGGCAGTACATGGAAAAGCTGCGGGAGCAGGGGTTTACTTTTGAGGCGGTGCGCGCCCGTGGCTACCGGGTACTCACGCGCCCCGAGGGGCTGAGCGCCACCCTTATCCAGTCCTACCGCCGGGACCGCGCCGCCGGCTTCCCGCTGCAACTGATGACCGAGGTCGACAGCACCAACGACGAGGCGGCCCGCCAACTCGCCGCCGGCCAGGAGGCGCCCTTTGCCATCATCGCGCAGCGCCAGACCAAAGGCCGCGGGCGTTTTGGTCGCCCCTGGCACAGCGAATCGAACGGCAACCTCTACGCGAGTTTCGCCTTTCGCCCGCGGCTAGAGCCTGCGCGCATGCAGATGTTCACCCTCTGGATGGGCGCGAGCATCTGCGACCTGATCGCCAGTTTTTGCCGCACCACGCCCGGCCTAAAATGGCCCAACGACCTGCTCTTCGACGGGCGCAAAGCCGGCGGCATGTTGACCGAGGCGCGCATGGACGCCGACCAGATCCGCGATTTGGTGTTCGGACTGGGTTTGAATGTGAGCCTGCCGCCGGGGGGCTGGCCGGCCGATTTGGCGGAGCGGGCCGTCTCGCTGGAGGAGCACACCCGCCAGCCGATCGATTTAAATAAACTGACCGCCGCGCTGATTGGCCGCGTTCGCCAGTCGTACGAACGCTTCGTGGACGGCAGCTACAAGGAGACGTTTGCGGACCTTTGGAACTGTTACGACGTGTTGCGCAATCGCCCGGTGGCGGTGTTAACCCACACCCAGCGCGTGGCGGGGATTGCCATGGGGATTGATGACGAAGGCTCGTTTTTGGTGCGGACGGAGGCGGGGCGAACGGAGCGGTTCCGCGCCGGTGAGGTCACCCTGGAAAAACCCCCACGCTAGCGGGGGTGGCCGGTAAGCGACGCCGCTAATCGGCGCCGAGCCGGTTTTGGGCAGGGAGTGAATTTCGGGGCGGCATCCGCTTAAGGCGTAAAACAGGTTTGGTTTTCGTCGGGTTATTGGTTTTCTCGACCTCCCATGAAAGTCCCGTTCCTCGACCTTTCGCTTCAGCATCAGGCTCTTCGCGAGCAGGCGCTGGCCGCGCTCGCGGCCACCTACGACGCCACTCGCTTTTGCCTCGGCAAAGACGTGGAGGGCTTCGAGGCGAACTTTTCGCAAACCCTCGGTTACCCGCGCACGCTCGCGCTCAATAGCGGCACTTCGCCGCTCCACCTCGCCGCGGTCATCGCCGGTTGGGGCCCTGGCGACGAGGTCATCGTGCCGGCCTTCACCTTCATCTCTTCGGCTTGGGGCGTCAGCTACGTCGGCGCGACACCCAAGTTCGTCGATATCGACGCCAAGACGTTTAACCTCGATCCGGCCGCCGTCGAAGCCGCGATCACCCCGAAGACCAAGGGGATCGTGATCGTGCATTTGTTCGGCCAGCCCGCGCCCATGGCCGAGCTGCTCGCCATCGCCAAAAAGCACAATCTGTTCGTGGTCGAGGACTGCGCCCAGGCTGTCGAGGCCCGCTATCAGGGCACGCCGGTCGGCCTGTTGGGCGACATCGGCACCTTTAGTTTTTACCCCACCAAAAACCTCGGTGGCTGCGGCGAAGGCGGCGCGCTGGTTTCCAAAAATGACACCCATTTCGAGCGCGCCAAGCTGCTGCGCGTTCACGGCATGGGCCGGCGTTATTACCACGACCAGATCGGTTTCAACTTCCGCATGGACGGGTTCCAAGGCGCGTTGCTCAACGTTAAACTGCCGCACCTCGCTGCTTGGACTGCCCGCCGTCAGGCGGTAGCCGCCCGCTACCTCGCTGGCATCAAGCTGGCCGAGGTGATCCTGCCGACGACCGTGGCCTACGGAGCCAGCGTCTACCACCAATTCACGATCCGCCACCCGCGCCGCGACGCGCTGCGCGAGCACCTCAGCAAGCACGACATCGGCACGGATTTAATCTATCCCGTGCCCCTGCACCAGCAGGCCTGTTATGCCTCGCTCGGTTACCAGCCCGGATCGATTCCAGTGGCGGAGAAAGCCGCGGCCACCTGCTTGAGCCTGCCGATTTTCCCCGAGCTGACCGACGCCCAGGTCGATCACGTGATCGCGACGATCAACGCGTTTTAAGCGCCCGCTGCCGTTCGCGACTGGGTGCGTATTATTAGTGTTCGTTAGTGCCCATTAGTGGTTCAAAAATCCGACTTATGCTGAACGGTATTCAACTTAAAATCTGCGGGCTCACGACCTTGTCCGACGCGACGGCGGCGGCGCTGAGCGGCGCGGACTTTTTGGGGTTTATCCTCTACCCGAAATCGCCCCGCTACCTCTCGCTGGTGGCCTACCACACGCTGACGTCCGCGCTGCCGACCGCCCCGCGCCGCGTCGCGGTCATGGTGGCGCCCTCCACGGCGGAGCTGGCGGAGGCCGTGGACGCCGGGTTTGATTTTTTTCAACTCCACTATCCGCTGACCACTCCGCTGGAAACCGTCGCCGCCTGGTCGGCGCAGGTAGGCGTAGACCGGCTTTGGCTGGCACCTAAACTGCCCCCGGAGCTCGACGTCCCTGCGGAAACCCTGCCCCTGGCCGGCACTTTTTTAATGGATACCTTCCATGCGGCCGGCTTTGGTGGCTCAGGTCAGACGGGTGATTGGGCGAAGTTTTCGCGGCACCGCTTGGCGCATCCCGGGCACACCTGGATTCTCGCCGGCGGACTGAATCCGGACAACCTGGCCGAGGCGGTGGGGCGCAGCGGCACTGGATTTGTCGATTTGAACAGCGGCGTGGAATCCGCGCCGGGGGTGAAGGATCACGCGAAATTACAGCGGTTGGCTGGGCTGAACTTCGGGCGGTAGGAGCCTGCTTGCAGGCGATGGGGTGGGACGAAAACCCGACCGCTGGTCGGGTTTCTTTCGCTCACCGCGCCGCCGCTTTCAAAAACCCGCGCTGGCCCAGCCAGTAGAGGCAGGCGGTGTCCCAAGGCGGGGCGCCAGCACCATGGGCAGGCAGGCCCAGGCCGTGGTGGCCTTTTTGGTAAACGTGCAGGTCGAAGGGCACCTTGGCCCGGCTGAGCGCCGAGGCGAACAGCAGCGCGTTTTCCACCGGCACGGCCTGGTCTTCGGCCGTATGCCAGATGAAGCAAGGAGGGGTTTGCGCGGTCACCTGCTGCTCGTTGGAGAGGAATTTAACCAGCTCAGCGGGCGGGTTTTTGCCGAGCAGGTTGTTCTTCGAACCCTGGTGGGTGTAGGTCTCCAGCGTGATCACCGGGTAACACAGGACGCCCAAGTCGGGCCTGGAGCTTTCGCGCTCGATTGGGTCGGTGGCGTCGGCTTGGCCGGCGTCGAAATGGGTGAGCAAGGTCGAGGCGAGGTGGCCGCCAGCCGAGGAACCCATAATGCCAATACGCTCCGGATCGAGGCCGTCGCGGCGCGCCCAGGCGCGGACCGTGCGCAGGCCGCGGGCGGCGTCGTTGAGCATGACCGGGTGGCGGTAGCCGTGGGAGCCGAGGCGTGATTGCAGCACGTAGCAGGTGACGCCTTGGGCCACCAGCCACTCGGCGTAGCCTTTGCCCTCGTGGGCGGCCAAAGCGCCGTAGCCGCCGCCGGGAAGGATCAGCATCGTGGCCCCGTTGCGCAACTCGGGGGCCGGCAGGAAGGCGGTGAGCGTAGGGATGTCCTGCGGTTTTTCACCGAGAGCGCCGGGGGCGGCAGTGGACCAGAGGGGCAGGGGCGCGGCATTCATCGGGAGGGTGTTGATTAAAAAAAGGCCGGCGGTGGCCAGCAGGGTACGAAACAACATGCGCCGAAGCTGGACATGTTGCCGCAGGCGGAAAACAAAAAAGCTAACCAATGCCTGTTTCCCCGCGCGAACTGCCCATCTACGAACTCGAATCCGCTCTCCTGGCGGGCCTGCGCGCGCAGGGCCGGCTGATCGTGCAGGCTCCCACCGGCTCGGGTAAATCCACCCAGCTCCCCCAGATGCTCCACGCCCACGGGTTTCTGGAAAAGGGCGAGGTCGTCGTCCTGCAGCCGCGCCGACTGGCCGCGCGCATGTTGGCCAAACGCGTGGCCGAGGAGATGCGCTGCGAACTCGGCGCCGAGGTCGGCTACCAAATCCGCCTTGAGTCGCGGGTGTCGGCGCGCACCAAGATCCGCTTCGTCACCGAGGGCATTCTCCTGCGGCAGATGTCCTTTGACCCGGCGCTCAAGGGAATCGCGGCGCTGATTTTTGACGAGTTTCACGAGCGGCACCTCTACGGCGACATCTCGCTGGCGCGGGCCTTGCAGATTCAGCAAACCACCCGGCCCGACCTGAAAATCGTGGTCATGTCGGCGACCCTCGATGCGGTGGTGTTGAAAACCTACCTCGCCCCCTGCGAGGTGCTCACATCCCAAGGTCGCAGCTTTCCGGTGGTCATCGAATACCAGCCGAAGGCGGTTAACTTTGACCAAGACCCGGTGTGGGAAGCGGCCGCGCGCGAGTGCGTCCGGGTGGCCAACCGGACGACGGGCGACTTTTTGGTCTTCATGCCGGGTGCCTACGAGATCAACCGGACCTTGCAGGCGTTGCAGGTGCAGCGTGACCTGCGCGACTTCGTGATTTTCCCGCTGCACGGCGAATTGCCCCCCGAACAGCAGGACCGCGCGGTGTCGCGCTACGAGCAGCGCAAGATCATCGTCTCGACCAACGTCGCGGAAACCTCGCTGACGATCGACGGGGTGAC
>CAMBUJ010000110.1 GCA_945871005.1 Opitutus sp. GAS368
GCGAGCGAGCGCACCTCGTCGGCGACCACCGCGAAGCCGGCTCCGGCCTCGCCGGCGCGGGCGGCCTCGACCGCCGCGTTGAGCGCGAGAATGTTGGTCTGGAAGGCGATTTCGTCGATCGTCTTGATGATCTTGGAAATGTCGTTGGAGGACTGCTGGATCGCGTTCATCGCCGCCTGCATGCGCTCCATTTCAGCGGCGCCCGACTCGGCGGCATGGCGGGCGTGGCCGGCGGAGACTTTACCCGACTGGGCGTTCTCGGCGTTACGCTTGGTCATACTGGCCAGCTCTTCGATCGAGGAACTAATTTCCTCAAGTGAGGCGGCCTGCTCACTAGACCCCTCGGCGAGGGACTGACTGGCCGAAGAAACCTGACCGGAGGCGGCGGCCACCTGCAGCGAACCCTGCGAAAGCGTCTCGGCGGTCAAGGTGAGGGCTCGATTGACGCCGCGGATGATGACCACGGCGGCAACCAAACCGAGTATCACCATGACGATCAGGCCGCCGATCAGGCCGCGGGAGACACCACCGAGTTCGGCCGCGGAGTCCTTGGCGTATTCGAGGGTGCGCTTGATCGAGCGGTCCAAGACGCCCTCAACTACGGCGTCGAAATCGGCAGCGGCGGCGCTGCGGGTCTTCATGATCACCAGAGCCTCTGCATTGTTTTTCACCAGCGCGTCGATGCCAGTGCGGTAGAGGTCAGCCGATTGGCCCACCTCGGCCAGTTGTTTGCTGTTTTGCGGATCGCGGGTAATCGGCACGAGTTTTTGACGGAGCGCTTCCATCTTGGGGAAAATCGCCTGGGCCTTTTCGACTAATTCGGGCTGGCGCAGGGCCTGGGCCTTAAAGGTGGTCACCCGAATGGTGTTACCCAGGTCGATGATTTCATTGGAAGTCGAGAACTTGAAACGGCGCTCCTCGAGTTTATCGGCGGATACTCCGGCGGCGATTTCCTCCGCCAATTTCTTATCCTGATTGGCAATGAAGCCCTCGATCGAGGTCACGAAGCCGCTGGCCCCGGTGTCGAGCTGAGCGCGGATTTTATCGGCGGCGATCAGATTGGCCTCGGTGGCCTTGAACTGGGTGACGTAGGTGGCCAAGGCCTTGTCGGCGGCAATACAACCGTCCTTCAAGACCGTGAGGGAAGGTTGGGAGTCGCTAAGCTTGTGGGCGCTATCCAAGGCCGCCTGAACCTCCCCCAAGTGCTTGAGCGCGGTGTCGCGGTACGCCTCGTCGCTGGTCAACCCGTAGGTGCGGGCCGCCAATTGGACTTTGGCCGAAGCGCCGGCCAAGGTGCTGGTGATATCAGCCTGGGGCGCGACGGCGTCGGAGAGGAATTGCGCCCCGGTAGCACCGGTGAGCATTTTGTAAGCGGCAAAGCCTCCAAGGCCGGCGCCGAGTAGAAGCAGCAGTGAGAAACCGAGGGCAACGCGTTGCCCGATGGTGAGTGCGGATAGTTTCATGGCAGGGTTTGGAGCAGTCGGGTTGGTCGTAACAAAGGAGTAGGCTTGCGCCTCTTTCATCGGCCCCCCCGCAAACGGACTTTAGCCCGGAATCCTGGCTCCGTGAGCATATAAGCGTGGCCCATCGACTCCAATAGCACGCCTTGCCCCGCTACCTGATCCCCCGACAAAAAGCACCCACAGGGCGCGGTCTGCCGCTAGCCGGCGGGGCGAACCGACGGACGGGCTGGCTGAGCCCCTGACGGCGCCGCCGCGCCCGAGGGCTTTGCTGGCCCCAACCTCAGCCCCCGGAGATTTCCCGGGCCACCTGCGTGGCGTAGGCGTCGGTCATCCCGGCCACGTGGTCCATGACACGGCCCAGCCACCAGGCCGTTCCGCGGTCCTGATGGGCAACCACGTAGTCTTTTTCCCAGGCCAGTTCTAGGCAGCGTTTATGGACAAAACTGAGGTGGGCATAACCGCCGGCGAGATCGCGCACCGCCCGGCTATGCACCGCGAGAATCTGCCCAAGGATGTTATGGGCGCCGAGCTCGGTCGCCACCTTGGTGCGGTGGCCAAAAATCGACTCATCATAGCCGCGCTTAATCGTCGCCATGGCCGCGCGAATGTTTTCCGGAAAAGCCGCGCGCAAGTCCTCGGCGCGCTCCCCCGCCATTATCGACTCATAATGTTCGACGAAAGCCGCCGCCGCCGCGTCGATCAGCGTGCCAATCGCCGCGGCGCGCAGGGCCGACAACCGTCCGCCGGCATCGCGGCCGACAATCTGCGCAAAAATCGCCCGCACATCCTTCTCGCTCAAAATGCGCATCTCCACCGCGTCCTCGAAATCCGATATCCGGTAACAAATGTCGTCGGCCACTTCGGAAAGAAACGACAGCGGGTGCCGGGCCACCGAGCCATCGGGCCGGCGCAATCCGAGCCCGTCGGCCATCTGCAAAAACGCGGCTTTTTCCGAGGAGAACGCGCTGTGTTTCCCCTTGGCGGGCACGCGGGGGTCGTCGGCCGCCCAGGGGTATTTAATCATCGCGCCGAGAGAGGCGTAGGTGAACCGGAAGTAATCGCGCTCGGCCTGGTCGCTGCGCACGACCAGCCGGAAACTTTGGGCGTTCCCCTCGAACCAGCACCAGTCGTTGAGCGCCGCCGCCAACGCCGGCTCGTGCGGCCCGGCGAACACGCTCTGGAGGTGCTCGCCGGCCCAGCCGCGGATGGCGTATTCGCCGGCGTGGCCGAAGGGCGGGTTACCCATGTCATGGGCGAGGCAGGCGGCCTGCACGATGTAGGCGAGGTCGGCCGGCGTGCGGTGGGCAGGCAGTTCGCCGCGCGAGCTCAGAAACTGGGCGACTTTGGCCGCCAGGGAACGCCCCACGCTGGCGACTTCGAGGGTGTGGGTCAGCCGGTTGTGCACGTGGTCGACCGAGGCAAACGGGTGCACCTGGGTTTTGCCGGCCAGGCGGCGGAACGGGGCGGAGAAAATAATCCGGTCGTAATCCTGCTCGAAGCGACTGCGCGCCCCGTCGGCGGACGGCTTGGCCGACTCCGGACGCACGGCCCCATCGGTCGGGAAAATCGGCGGACGCTGATCCGAAAGCAGGCGGTTCCAATCGAAGCGAAGTGACATGGTTAAAGTGAAAAGGCGTAGGTAAGGAAAACCGCCAGCGCGACCACGGATTTTATGCGGCTGGGCAGGGGCGCATTCCGCACCACCGCAAACCCCATCGCACCTCCCTGAGCTCACGCTCAAGGCCACGTCCGAACCCGTGGCTCCGGACGTGAGTCCGGGGCTCAGGCCCAACCGCACCTCCCCAAGCTCACGCTCAAGGCCACGTCCGAACCCGTGGCTCCGGACGTGAGTCCGGGGCGCTGGTCCACAAAAAAGCCCCTAACTCACTGCTGAGATAAGGGCTTAAAATAATGGGGCGGCCTACGGGATTCGAACCCGCGACCCCTAGAATCACAATCTAGTGCTCTAACCAACTGAGCTAAGGCCGCCGTAAGAGTCCGCGAAATTCACGAGCCGCACCCCATCTGTCAACTCCTTCTTCCGTGGCTTTCACGTTGCCGCGATCGCCTCGCCGAACACGCTGTAACCGCCATGCCCCGCGTCCGGATCGTCACCTACAATATCGCGCACGGCCGTGGGCTGGCGCCGATTCAAGGCATGACCTCGCGCCGCCGCATCCGCGCCACCTTGCTCAAGATCGCCCAGCTGCTCGCCGAACTGAAACCCGACGTGGTCGCCCTCCAGGAAATCGACGAGAACTCCCGTTGGGCGGGAAATTTTGACCAGCTCGAGCTGCTGCGGGAATTCGGCGGCTTTGAACACGCGGTGTTCGGCATCAACAACCGCCGCACCGGCCTGCTCAACCTCTGCTACGGCAACGCCTTTCTCTCCCGCCATCCGATCACCGAATCCGAGAACATCGCCTTCGGCCGCAGCCAGGTCGGCGAAAAGGGCTTTCTCTACGCCGAGATCGACCTGCACGGCCGCCGTATCCCCGTGGCCAATATGCACCTTCACTATGGCTCGCGCCTGCTGCGGATTCGCCAACTGGACCGCTTCCTCGCCTACCTGCACAACAAGCAGCTCGACCGCCGCCACCACTGGGCGGTGTCCCCGGTGGTCTGCGGCGATTTGAACAACACCCAGCACGCCTCCGACGCCACCGCCACCTTGCTCAGTCACCTCCATGATTACGGTGACTACACCCTGCATCCGCGCGAAGGCGCCACCTTCCCCTCGCCCTTGCCCAGCCGCACGCTGGACTTCGTTTTCCTGCCACCCGAGGTCGTCCACCTGAAAAGCCAGATCCCCCGCGTTTACTTTTCCGATCACCTCCCGGTGGTCGTCGACTTCGAGGTGCCCTGAGCGCGCGGGCAGGGCCGGGCACGCGCGCTGCGTCGGCTTGCACCCCGGCCGACAAATTCCCGCGGCTAGGCGGGTGCGCGTTTGACGCCACCCCGCAGGCGCGCAGCTTAGCCCCCACACCCGCATGGCCGACTTCCTTGATAATACCCCGCAAAAAGACCCGAAACGCGTTGAGCGTGCCTACCTCGTAGGCGTGCAAACCCACGCCATGCTCGAGGGCGAAGCAGAGGAGTTGCTCAACGAACTCCAAGAACTCGTCGAGAATCTCCAGATCACCGTCGTCGGCCGCAACCTGGTCAACCTGCGCGCCCCCACCCCGGCCACCCTCGTGGGTAGCGGCAAAGCCCAGGAAATCGTCGACGCCGCCAAGGCGCTCAACTGCGACGTGATCGTCTTCGACGAGGGCCTCTCCCCGGCCCAGCAGCGCAACTGGGAAAAACTCGCCGGCGTCGCCGTGATCGACCGCCAAGAGGTCATCCTTGATGTGTTCGCCGACCGCGCCCAAACCCGCGAGGCGGTTATCCAAGTCGCCCTGGCGCGCATGGAATATTCCCTGCCCCGCCTGACCCGTGCCTGGACGCATCTCTCGCGCCAAGGCGGTGGCGGCGGCGGCATGGGTGGCGAAGGCGAGACCCAGCTCGAACAGGACCGGCGTTTGGTCAACGACCGCATCACCCGCCTCAAGCGCGAGCTCATCGACGTGCGCAAGCAGCGCAGCGTGCAGCGCCACAAGCGTCAGCGCGTGCCCGTGCCCACCTGCGCGATCGTCGGCTACACCAACGCCGGCAAATCCTCCCTGCTCAACACGCTCACCGGCGCCCACGTGCTCGCCGAGGACAAGCTGTTTGCCACCCTCGACCCGACCACCCGCCAGTTGATCCTGCGCGGCAACCAAAAGTTGCTCGTCACCGACACGGTCGTCTTCATCCGGCGCCTGCCCCACGGCCTGGTCGAGGCATTTAAGGCCACGCTGGAGGAGGCGATGGTGGCCAACTTCCTCATTCACGTGCTCGACGTGACCACGCCCAACCTCGCCGCCCACCACACCACTACCCTGGCCGTGCTCAAGGAACTCGGCGCCGAGGGCAAACGCATCCTCACCGTGTTTAACAAAGTGGATGCCGCCACCGAGGCGCAGGTGAACATCGCCCGCCTGCTCGATCCCGCCGGCATTTTTATCAGCGCGCACACCGGCCAAGGGCTGGAGCAGCTGGTTGACCACTGCCTGGAACTGATCGCCGACGCCTTCGGCTCGCTGGAGTTGTTTATCCCGCACAGCCGCTACGACCTGATCGCCAAGTTGCACGCGATCGGACACGTGCAAAGCGAGGAACAAGAAGACACCGGGGTGCGCCTGCACGTGCGCATTCCCCCGTCGCAGATGGCGCCGTTCGCGCCGTTCGCCGTGCAGGCGGCCTGAGCCTGCGCCGGGCTGGCCCCGAGGATAACTTCAAAAACCATCCACGACGCTTCGAGACGGGGGTAGATCGGCGCGCTCGGCTTTTCGTGTATTGGGTGTGTTTCGAGGTTAACCGCTTCTGATTTCTGCCCACGAAACACACGAATTACACGAAAAGCCGGAGCGGAAAACCCGAGCCCGTTTCTCGCTAATACAGATGCATTCTGGGGCAAAAACCGCAGAACTTAGCGCCCATCAGCGCTCATTAGCGGTAAAAAATCCGTCGGCCCCGGCCCCCGCCCCCTCCGCTTTTCGTGTGTTGGGTGTGTTTCGTGGTGAAAACATCCGTTGTGGTGCAAAACGCTCCCGCAAAAAGCGGACCAGCCCCGTGAACCTTCCCGGCCCGCAGGCCACCTTACGCGTGCCCTCCCCTCCCAGGCCCACCCCCGCCCATGCACCCGACTTCGCCCCCCCCGCCAGCCCCGCTCGCCGCCAACCGCCTGCTCAACCTCGCCCGCGGTGACCGCCCCCAGGAGCGGCTGACCCAACTCGGCGCCACCGCCCTCAGCGACAGCGAATTGCTCGCCATGCTCCTGCGCAGCGGCAGCCCGGGCTACGACGTACTCACCCTCTCCAGCCGCCTCATGGCCGAGGCGGGCTCGCTCGCCGGGTTGATCAGCTGGCGCGAGGCCGACTTCAAAAAGCTCAAGGGCATCGGTCACGTTAAAGCCCTCCAACTCATCACCGTGATGGAGGTCGCCCGGCGCATACTCACCCAGGCGGGCAACCCGCCCCTCCAACCGCTGCTCGACACCGCGCAACAAGCCGCCGACTTCCTGCGCCCATTGACCCACGGCCTGGTGGTCGAAAAATTCTGGGTACTCAGCCTGAACCGGCGCAACCGGCTGCTCAAATGCACCGAGATCACCTCGGGCACGGCCACCAACACCCTCGCCCACCCCCGCGAGGTGTTTCGCGAGGCGATAAAGGAATCCGCCGCCGCCGTGCTCTGCGCTCACAACCACCCCTCAGGCGACCCCGCGCCCAGCTCGGCCGATATCCGCATGACCCGGCAATTGCGTGAAGCCAGCCACGCAGTCGACATCGCTCTGCTCGACCACCTGATTTTGGGCCAACCCACCGCCGACCCCGCCGGCGTGGGTTTTTATAGTTTCCGCACCGCCGGGCTGGTCTGAGGTGCGCGCACCGCTTCGGCGCACAACGCTCTAGCACACCACGAACCACCGCCGACCCAATAACCGCAACGCTCCTTCGCCCCAAATTCGATTACGGCCAAAACGAGCATCTTTAACCGCTAATGAACGCTAAGGGACGCTAAACAAAACGAGGTTTGGAATTAGCGTATATTAGCGTTCATTAGCGGTTAAAAATCCGTTTCCGTATCAGACAAGATCGTTGTTACTGCCTAAAGGCTTCAGAACTCGATACCGGCCTGGGCCTGCACCCCGGCGCTGAAGGGGTGTTTAATCATGCGCATCTCCGTCACCAGATCCGCCAGTTCGATAAACTCAGGGCGCGCCCCGCGGCCAGTCACCACCACATGTTGATCAACCCGCTTAGCCCGCAGCGCCACCAGCACCTCGCCCATCGGCAAATACTCCAGTTGCAACACCACGTTGAGCTCATCGAGGAGCACAAAATCAATCTCCGGGTCGGCGAAATGCTTGAGCGCCAGATCCCAGCCGGCCCGGCAACAGGCGATGTCAGAGGCCTTGTCTTGGGTGTCCCAAGTAAATCCTTCGCCGACGTGGTCCCAGGTAAGCAGCGGCCCGCGCAGCAGACGTTCGACCGCGTCGTTGCTCGACTTGATAAACTGCACCACCGCGCATTTGTGCCCGTGGGCAAGCATACGCATCAGCATGCCGAAGGCCGCCGAGGTTTTGCCCTTGCCGTCGCCGGTGTGGCAAATGATCAGCCCGCGTCGCTCCTTAGCTGCCTTCATCTTGGCGCGCATCTCCAGTTGCAGTTCCTTCATGCGCTCGCGGTGCTCGGCTTCGGTTTCGGTTTTGTAGTCGCTCATCGGATTAAAGTTCAGTGTCGGTGGCCGTACGTCCACCCGTATTTATTTTGGTTAAACTACCATGCTGAACGGGCAAGCGCATCGCTTCGGCCCAGCCAAGCCCGCGCTCCAGCCCCAGCCAGACACGAATCACCCCGGCATGGGTCACCACCAACAGCGGATCGCGCCCCGTCTTCACTTGGCCGTGCAACTCGGCGCGAAACGCCCCGACCCGCGCCCAGAGCGCCGCGCCACTCTCGCCCTCGGGCGGGGCCAGCCGCCACGGATCCAGAGCCCAGGCCTCGCTCTCCGGCCCGCGAAAACTCTCCCATTCCCGGTTTTCCCAAACCCCAAAATCCAGCTCCTGCAGGCGCGCCTCGGTGCGGATTTCACCCGGGACGGCGAACTGCTCGGCCAGCCGCTGACAGCGCCCCGCCGGACTGCTCCAGACCGCCCCGAAAGCCACCCCGCCCAACCCGGCCCGGATAACCGCCAGTTCCGCCAAAAAACTGTCCGCCAGCGGCAGGTCGGTGCGCCCATAACAAAGCCCCTCCGCCCCCGCCAACCGGGTGTGCCGCAATAAATAAATGGCCCGCGTCTCACTCATAAAACCGCGACTAAGGTAAGATAAATCACCAGTTCGGTGCCCACCTGACAGGCGCCCAAACAATCGCCGGTGTAGCCGCCCAGCCGCTGGCGCAGCCAGACCCGGTAGCCCAAATGGGCCGCGACCACCACCGGCACCACCAGCCACGCAACCAGGGGCAATCCGGCCAGCGGCGCCAAGCCGAGTAAAACCACGCCGCCCAGCCGCGCCGGACTGAGTGCGCAAACCAGTCCGCGGCTTTTCGAGGCCGTTCCCTCGGCCCGTGCGTAAGGCAAGCCGGCCATCAACGCGGTCGCACTGGCCCGGCTCAGGCTGTGGGCCGCCAGCACGCTCCATACGAAGACCCCGGCGCCCGCAGTACCTCCCTCCCCCGCACCAACCAGCGCCGGCAGCAGGGTGATTTTAAGCCCCAGGGCGAAGATCAACCCGATCACCCCGAATGCGCCAATGTGCGAATCCTGCATGATCGCCAGCACCCGTTCGCGGGTGTGTCCGCCGCCCAAACCGTCGCAGACATCGGCCCAGCCGTCTTCGTGGAGCGCGCCGGTGAACAGCAAGGTTGCCCCCAAGCTGAGTAAACTGGCCACCAGCGGCGTCCACCAGCAAGCCGCCAGGACGTAGACGAGCGCCGCCCAGCCGCCCACCAGCCAACCGCAGACCGGCAGGTAGGTGACCGCCAGGCCCATGTCGGCGGAGGTCAGCACCACGCCAGGCAGGGGCAACCGGGTAAAAAACACCACGCCCGCAGCCAAGGCGCGCAGTTCACGAAGCAGGGTTTTCATAAACAAAAAAACCCTGTTTAACCGCGAATGAGCGCCATTGAACGCGAATAGCCCAACCCATTCCATGCTCCCTCAATTTCCGAATTAGCGTCCATTAGCGTTCATTAGTGGTTAAAAAAATCCGTGGTTTTCAAGTTAGGCATTCGCCGGTTTCACCCGTTGCGGCTGACCCCGGCCGACTCGAAGGTGGCCATGTCGCGCAAACAAACCGTGGCCGAAACGAGCAGCGGCCAGACCAACACTGCCCCCGAGCCCTCGCCCAGACGCAGATCAAAATCAACCAACGGGCGCACGCCGAGAGCGCGCACCGCGTGGGCATGGCCGGTCTCGGCCGAGGCGTGGGAAAACACACAATAACCGAGCACACCGGGGCAGAGCTTTTCCGCCACCACCGCCGCCGCCGTGGCAATAAAGCCGTCGACGATGACCAGGCGCCGGCGCGAGGCGGCCCCGATGATGCACCCGACCATCATGGCGATTTCATAGCCACCGTAAGCAGCCAGAGCCGCCAGCGGCTCACGGGCCGCCGCGTGGCGGGCCTGAGTGCGAGTCAGCACATCGAGTTTGTGGCGCAGTCCGGCGTCATCATGGCCGGCCCCGCGTCCCACGCAAAGGTCGAGCGGCAGATCGAGCAACACGCTGCACAACAGGGCCGAGGGCGAGGTGTTACCAATGCCCATCTCGCCGGGCAAAAACGCCTCGTAACCGGCGTCAGAATACTCCTGCGCCAGGGTGATGCCGGCGGCGATGCCCGCCTCGGTCTCGGCGGGGGTCATGGCCGCCTCGTGGAGGGCGTTGCGGGTGCCCAGGCCGATTTTGCGCGGAATCAAGTCGGGCGCGGGCGCGAGTTCGGCGGCGACGCCGGCGTCAACCACCTTGAGGTCGAGCCCGTGCTGGCGGGCAAGCGCGTTGATTGCCGCCCCGCCGCGCAGGAAATTATAGACCATCTGCACGGTGATTTCCTGCGGGCACGGGCTCACCTTTTCGTGCGCGAGCCCGTGGTCACCGGCGAAAACCAAAACGAGCCCCTTGGTCAGCGATGGGCTGAGGGTGGCCTGCATGAGCCCGAGCCGATGGGCGATCTCCTCGAGACGGCCGAGGGAGCCGAGCGGCTTGGTTTTGTTGTCGATCTTGCTCTGCAGCGCAGCCGACAAATTAACAGCCAACGGGGAAATAACGGGGAGGTTCATAGGTAAAAAGTAGCGCAGACTTCCAGTCTGCTTGGGTTGAAAGCGCAGGCTAGGCGCCAGCGCTACGCCGGGCCCCCTTTTAACGTTACCGGACACCCGGCGACATAGAGGTAAGCCGCGTCGGCCGCCGCCGCGGTGCGTTGGCCGAGGGTGCCAGCCAAATCGCGGAACCGCCGCAGCACCGGATGCTCCGGCACCGGGCACCAGCCCACTTCATTGCCCACCACCACCACCGGACAGGGCAACACCCGGAAATCCGCCAGCACTGCGTCCCACTCGGCTAAAATCGCCTCGTCGCTGCGTTCCAGCCGGTCGCTCAGCCACATCGTCAGGCAATCCAACACCACGCCGCTCGGCGCCGGCTGAAGCGCCGCCAGCACCGTGGCGAGCGAGTCGGCTGGGCAGATCTCAGTTTTTGAACCGTGCGATGCGTTTTGCGGAGAAATCTGGCACCTAGAAGGTTCGTGCTCAGCAGCTCCGGGGGTGGCCTTGAGCGTGAGCTCAGGGTGTTTGCCCACGAGCCTCGCGAGCCCGCTGCCCGTGGCTCTGAGCGTGAGCTCAGGGTCTGGATGCACACCCACCTCGTACTCCCTGAGCTCACGCTCAGGGCCACAAGTTGTGCTATCCAAAAACAAGGATGCGCCCGACTCGGCTTCGCCCGCCGCCTCGGCAGCTTTGGGCGCAACCAGCGTGCGCCAACCCGGACGCTCGGCCTGGTGGCGGCGGACGCGCTCGGCCATCTCCGCGTCGGCGGGATCCGGTCGGTAGGTGGCGATGAACACCACGCCGTCGCCCCAGGTGGTGGCGAGCT
>CAMBUJ010000111.1 GCA_945871005.1 Opitutus sp. GAS368
GAGGTGGTGGCGGAGCTGGGTCTGGAACACACGGTGGGGCTCGGTGAAGCGGCCTTCTACGGGCCTAAGCTCGATTTCATGGCGCTCGACGCGCTGGGCCGCTCGTGGCAACTCGGCACCATTCAAGTGGACTTCAGTCTGCCGGAGCGCTTCGAACTCGAATACGTCGGCCCCGACGGCCTGCGCCATCGTCCGGTGATGATTCACCGCGCCGTCTTCGGCTCCATCGAACGGTTCATGGGGCTGCTCATCGAACACTACGCAGGGGATTTTCCGCTCTGGCTGGCGCCCGAGCAGATCCGTTTCCTGCCGATCACCGACGCGCAGGCTGAGTTTGCCCGCACGCTCGCGATCCGCGCCCGCCGCGCCGGGCTGCGCGCCACCGTGGACAACGGCGGTGACCGCGTCGGTGGCAAAATCCGCGTCGCGCAGGCGGACAAGGTTCCGCTCCTCGTCGTCGTCGGCAAACGCGAGGCCGAGGCCGGGCAAGTTTCCGTGCGTTCGCGCCGTCGCGGCGAGGAAGGCGTCATGTCGGTCGATGCGTTTTTCGAGCGCGTCGCCGCCGAGTTGGCCGAAAAAGAAGTGGCCCCCGTCACTGCTCCCGCCGAACTCGCCGCTCCCGCCAGCGCATGAGTTTCCGGCTACACAACACCCTCGGCGGCGCGAAAGAAACGGTCTTTGCCGCCGATGGCCGCACGCTCCGTTTCTACTGCTGCGGCCCGACCGTCTATGGCCCCGCGCACATCGGCAACTTTCGCACCTTCGCGGTGCAGGACGTGTTTCGCCGCGTGGCGGAGGCGCACGGACTGGCGACCTGCCACGTGCGAAACCTCACCGATGTGGACGACAAAACCATCCGCCAATCTCAGGCGGAGGGCACGACGCTGGCCGCGTTCTGCGCGCACTGGACCGAGCGTTTTCACCGTGATTGCGCCGCGCTCAACCTCCTGCCGCCTCATCACGAACCCAGCGCGGTGGCGAACATCCCGGAACAGATATTTCTCATCGACCGTCTGCTGGAGCGCGGCCACGCCTACCGCGCCGAAGACGGCAGCGTGTATTTCAACGTGGCATCGTTCCCCGCTTACGGACGGCTTTCGGGCCTTGATCGGCGCGAGTTGCGCCCAGGCGCGGTCGCCCGCGAGACCGCCGACGAATACGCCACGCGCGAACAGGCCGCTGACTTTGTGCTGTGGAAAGCCCACAAACCCGCCGACGGCCCCAACGCCTGGGCCTCGCCTTGGGGGCGCGGACGCCCCGGCTGGCACATCGAGTGCAGCGCGATGGCCATGCGGTATCTCGGCGAGAGCTTCGACCTCCACTCCGGAGGCGTGGACCTGATTTTCCCGCACCACGAAAACGAAATTGCCCAAAGCGAAGCGGCCACCGGCCAGCCCTTCGTTCGTCACTGGCTGCACGTCGCCCACCTCCTCGTCGATGGTGGCAAGATGAGCAAATCCCTCGGCAACCTCTACACGCTCGATGACATCGTCGCGCGCGGCCATACGCCCGCCGAACTGCGGCTCGCGTTGCTTTCCGGCCATTACCGGCAGCCGCTCAACTTCACTTGGAACTCACTGCACGCCGCGCGTGCCGCGCTCACCCGCATCGCGCGCCTGCTCGTGTCGGCGCCGAGCGACGCAAAATCGGCGGCCGATTTTGGCCCCTTTTCGGAAGTGTTCGCCGCGTTAACCGATGACCTGAACACGCCACACGCCCTTGGCGTCTTGTTTGGGACGCTGGAATCCTTCGAACGCGGGCGCAGGCCGTTCGCAGCCGATGAAGCGGCGAACTTGCGCGCCTTGCTCGGCGTGTGGGGAATCCCACCGCCTTCCCTCGAAGCCGCGCCGGTGATCGTGCCGCCGGAAATACGTGCGCTCGCCGAGGCGCGCCAGTCCGCCCGCGCCCGCCGCGATTGGGCCGAGGCCGATGCGCTCCGCGCCCAACTCACCGCCGCCGGCTGGGCCTTGCGCGAGTCGGCCGATGGTTATGACCTGCGCCCGGTTTCCGGCGAATCGCCATGAGTATCGAAGTCAAACTGGCTGCCCTCCGCGCGGACTTCGCCAATCTCCCCGATGACGAGGAACGCCTGCACCTGCTCATCCGGCGGGGCCGGCTCATCCCGCCGCTTGCGCCCGCCGAAAAAACCGACGAGCGCCTGCTGCCCGGCTGCATTTCCAATCTGTGGTGGATTCCCCACTACACCGACGGCGTGTGCCGGTTTCGCTTCGACTCGGATTCCCAAGTCGTGCGCGGAGTCGCCGCGCTCGTCTGCGGCCTTTACGACGGAGAAAAAACCGCCGCCATCGTCGAGTGTCCGCCCGGCCATCTCGAAACCCTTGGTCTTCGCCGCCTGCTCACCGCCAATCGCAGCAACAGCCTTTCCCGGCTCGCGGAGCGCATCCGCGCCTTCGCCGCATTTCACCTCATCCAGCCATGATCCTCAACGACCGCCAAATCACCGCCCGCGCCCGCGCAGGCATGATCCGTCCCTTCTCCGCCGAACTCGTGCGCGCCGAGGCCGACGGTCGCCGCGTGCTCTCCCACGGCCTTTCCAGTTTCGGCTACGACCTGCGTCTCTCACCGCGCGAGTTTCAAGTCTTCCGCCATGTGCCCGGCACTGTGGTGGACCCGAAAAACTTTAATCCGCGCAACCTGGAAAAAGTCGCGCTTCAAGAAGACGCGCAGGGGCGTTTCTTCATCCTGCACGGTCGCAGCTACGGGCTCGGCGTGGCCGTCGAGCAACTTGACCTGCCGCCCGATGTGACGGCGATCTGCGTGGGCAAGAGCACCTACGCGCGCTGCGGCATCATCGCCAACGTGACCCCCGCCGAAGCCGGTTGGCGCGGCCACCTCACGCTGGAGTTTTCCAACTCCTCGGCCGCCGACTGCCGCATCTACGCCGATGAAGGCATCGTGCAGATGCTCTTTTTCTCGGCCGAGCCCTGCGCCGTTTCCTACCGCACCCGCGCAGGAAAATACCAACACCAGAAACAACGCATCACCCTGCCCAAAGTCTGAGCCTGGCTTCACGTCTTATTTCATGTCCACTTCCCTCGTTTCCTCCGCCCGCGCCATTTGCCAACGCTGGCTCGATGCCGTAAACGCGCGCGATCTCGACGCCGTGCTCGCGCTCTACGCGACCGACGCCGTGTTGCTGCCGACTTTCTCGCCCCACGTGCTCCGCACCGATGAACAGCGGCGCGTTTATTTCGAGCGTCTCGCGACCCAGCCGGGCCTCCATGTTTCGCTCCACGAAAAAACGTTTGCCCTGCAAGGTTGCGGTCCGGTGGAGGTGGCCAGCGGCATCTACTGTTTCCGCTTCAAAATCGACGGCGAGCCGCTGAGCTTCGAGGCGCGTTTCAGCTACCTGCTTGATCCGGCGGCCTCGCGGCCGATCATCCATCACCACTCCTCGCAGATTCCACGCAACCTGTCTTAGCACTACTCCGTGTCGCTCAAGAACAGTCCCGGTTTTTACGTGCCCTCGATTCTCCCCAAGACGGAGGCCGCGCGCCCGGCGGTCACGGTCGTGAGCGGCTTCCTCGGCGCGGGCAAGACCACGCTGCTCCGGCACCTCGTCACCGCTCCGCACGGCCTGCGCGTGGCGCTGATCGTCAACGACCTCAATGCGCTCAACCTCGACGCCGAGCTGCTGTCCGCCAGCGCGCCCGGCGCGAAGATTGCCGCCGCCGACGCGGTCGTGGCGTTGAGCAACGGCTGCATCTGCTGCTCCGTGCGCGACGCCCTGGGCGACGCCGTGGTGCAGCTCGCCGCCAGCGGCGACTACGACCACATCCTCATCGAAAGTTCCGGCGTGGCCTCGCCGCGCCCCATCGCAGACCTGTTTTTCATGGCCAACGCCGTCGGCCCGCGCCTCGAGCAAGTCGCCGACCTGCACGCCCTCGTCACGGTAGTGGACGCCGCATCGTGGCTGACCGCCTGGCAGGAGCAACAGGCGCTCGGTCGCGTCCACCCGACCGATGCAGCGCCCCTCAACGCCGACGGACATCAACCGGTGTTTTCCCTCATGGTCGAGCAGGCGGAATGCGCGGACGTGATCCTCCTGAACAAAACCGACCTGCTCACGCCCGGAGAACTGGGCGCCGCCGCTTCGCTGCTGCGCGGCCTCAACCCGCGCGCCGAAATCGTCGAGACGGAGTGGTCCGCGCTACCCGCCGGGGTGTGGCCGGGGCCGGTGCGCTTTGAGCGCAAAACCACCTTCGCGGCGGCTGCGTGGATGCAGGGCCTCAACCAGGCGACCACGCTGGCGGGCGATGCGCTGCGGTCACGAGTTCGATCGACGCAGACCCGCCCCGCGTGCCGCCGCCTCGACCCGGCTCCGGTGCGCGCACCGGGCAAGTCGCCACCGGGCGCCCTGCCCGATTACGCCGCGCGCTACGGCCTCGGTTCGTTTCTCTTTCAACGCTGGCAACCCGTGGCGGAGGGGCGGTTGCGCGCCTTTTTCGAGGCCGGCCAGCCGGGCTTGCTGCGGGCCAAGGGGTTTTTCTGGAGCGAAGAGGAGCCCGACCGCCTCGGGTTTCTCTCGGTCGCGGGCCGCATCGTCGAGCTGCACTATCTGCGCCCGTGGGCCGCAACGATGATCGAGGCCGGCGTGGTCCCGCGCGCCGCGCTGCCAGCCACGCTACAAGCCGTCTGGCGCGATCCGCATGGCGACCGCCGTCTTGAACTGGTGCTCATCGGCGTGAGGCTCGACGTACCCGCGTTGGGCGATGCGCTGGATGCGTTGCTCGCCACAGATTAAGCGGGAGGGCATAAATCTTAGATCGCCAGAGCCAAGGCCGAGGTAGAGACATCAAGAGAGATTCTAGGCGTTCAAGTTAGCCTAGTATCAAACGAACATCGTTTGCGCCGTTAACTTCAGGTCGGTGAGCCGCACTCCACCTGCGAAGTATCCGACAAAACAACGGGGCGAGTAGATTTTAGAGTTTGATACAAAAAGTGGGATTCAGGACTTCGCCACGCCGGACGACGACTAGCTCGTTGGGGCCGCGCTTTTAAAACACGCGCGCGCCTCGGGAACACTGGCCTCCATCGAGGCAACCCTCGGACCGAAAGCCTGTGACGGCGTTCAAAGGCGACCGCGCTATTTACGCCTTAGGCGGCAGCGGGTTGCCCTGTTGGTCGGTAGTGTAGACAGCGTGGGGATCGAAGGCTTTTTCGGTTTCGAGGAAGGTCAGCGTGAAGTCGGTCTCGGGGCCGTGCTGAGCGAGGGCGCGGAAGAAACAGGACCGATAGCCGACGTGGCAGGACGCGCCGCCGTCGATCTTCACGCGCAACAACACGGCGTCTTGATCGTCGTCGATCAGCAGTTGCACGACGTGCTGGTAGAGCCCGGATTGCTCGCCCTTTTTCCAAAGTTTTTTGCGCGAACGGGAATAGTAGTGGGCCAGGCCGGTCTCGATGGTCAGGGCAAGGGCTTCGGCGTTCATCCAGCCCATCATGAGGGCTTCGCGGGTGGCGTGGTCCTGGGTGATGCAGGGGATGAGGCCACGCTCATCAAACTTGGGCTGAAGCAGGGAGCCTTCTTCGATTTCTAACAGGGTGGTCTGCGGGAGAAATTTCATTGGGAATAGTGGAGGTGGGAAAAGCGGTTAAAATAGTCCGGCCGGGCTCGGGTTATACGAGGCAGGCGCGAAACGCCTCATTGAGGGCGGTGCGGTCCAAGTTGCGGCCGATAAAGATCAGCGTGTTGGAACGCGGTTCCTTGCCCCAGGGGCGGTCGAATTTGCCGTCGAAAAGCATGTGCACGCCCTGAAAAACGAGGCGGTTAGGTGAGCCCTTGACCGCGAGCACGCCTTTGCTGCGGAAGATGTCATTACCTTTGGTGCGCAGGAGTTCGCCGATCCACTCGTTGAGCTTGGTCGGATCAACCTCGCCGGGGGTGGTGATGCCGACGGAGGTGACTTCTTCGTCGTGTTCGTGATCGGGCTTGAAGACGTGCGACCACACGGGCGCGAGCGCCGAGGCGGAATCGCCGGCCACGCGCTGCAACGAAGCGGTGAATTCGTCGGGGTGGTGTTGGGTGAACAGGGCGTAAAGGCCGGGCTGGGTGATGAGCACGGGGAAGACGGCCGGGAAAGACGGGAAGAGCAGCCGCTGGCGGTCGCCGCCCGGGCGCACGGGCACACCCGGTTGGAGCGAGGTTTCCCAGTCCGAGAAGACCAGGACGGCGGCTTCGCGGGCCGCGGCGAGGTCGGCCTCGGCGAGGCTTTTAACGGGGAGCAAGGCCAGATCCATCTCGGGATCGGGGCCCTCGTTGATGACGAGGGGGAAACTGCCCGCCGCCAGGTCATAAACCCCGCCCCATTCAAACGGGTATTCAGGTTCGAGGAATTGCGGGGCAATATCGAGGGCGCGCCCCAGGTTAAAGCCACCGACGTCGAGCACGGCGGACAGCGGGACAGCGCCCTCACGCGCGCGGTGAATGCGGGCGGCGACGTTGATCTGGCGAACGCGGGTTTCGATAGCGTCCAACTCGGCGGCGCTGACGAGGTCCGTCTTGTTCAGGAGAATGACGTCGGCGAAAGCGATCTGGGCCTTGGCTTCCGGGGCGTTTTCGAGGTGCAGCGCGATGTGTTTTGCATCCACCAAGGTGACGATGGCATCGAGCCGATAGTGGGCCTTGATCTCCTCGTCGGTGAAAAAAGTCTGGGCGACCGGGCCGGGGTCGGCGAGGCCGGTGGTTTCGATGATGATACCGTCGAGCGGCGTGGTGCGTTTGGCCAGGCGGCTGAGGATGCGCAGCAGATCGCCTCGCACCGTGCAGCAGATACAGCCGTTGTTCATCTCGAAGAGCTCCTCGTCGGCTTGGATCACGAGCTGGTTGTCCACGCCGACCTCACCGAACTCATTTTCGATGACGGCAATTTTTTTGCCGTGCTGTTCGGAAAGGATGCGGTTGAGAAGCGTGGTCTTACCGGCTCCGAGGAAGCCAGTGAGGACGGTGACGGGAATGCGGGCAGGTGCGGGAGTGGTGGTCATGGGAAAGTGGTGCCTAAGGCAGGATTGCGGATGGGTAAAAACCGTCTCGTCCGCGGGACTGGGCGAGACGGTGTGTTGGGTTGGCGGACTCGGGTTTAGAATTCCGCGCCGAGGGTCAGGTAAATGCTGCGAGGGCGGGTGGGGCCGTAAACATAGCTCGGGTCGCGGTCTTCGCCGGAGTTGTCGAGGTCGTCCTGGTAGGAATCGAAGACGTTTTTCATCCCGATCCCGGCCTTCCAGCGGGTGGTCGATTTCCCGATGTGGAAGGCGTAGGTGACGCCGAGGTCCACTTCCTGGAACGCCTCGGTGCGGCGGAAGCGGTCGCTGTCTTCGCCGACGGCCAGCATGGTGCCGGTGTAATTGAGCGAGGCGAACGTCTCCCAGGCGCCGGTGCGGTAGGTGAGGGCCACCAGGCCGGTCCACTCGGGGCGTTTAATGTATTCGTCGGTCGTCAGGCCGGTGACGCGGGAAATGGGCGTGTCAAAGCGGGCCTGAATGTAACTCAGGCTCGTTTCGAGTTTGAGCCCGTCGGCGAGAATCCAGTTAAAGCCGTTTTCCCAGACAAACACCGTGGACTCCGGGCCGTTGACCCGCTCCCAAATGTCAGGATCTCCCGTGTTCGTCCCGCTATCATCGATGTCGAAGGTGTCGGCAATTTGGGTGTAGTAGATCGTGGAAGTGAGGCCAAAGGTGCGCTTGAAGGCGGCCGGATACCACTCCACGCCGAAGCTATACGTGTCGGCGCTTTCCTCGGTGAGGCCGGCGGCATTGCGGAGTTTGATGGTGCCGCCGATGTGGGCGTCCTCATTAAACACGCCCGGAGCGTTAAAGCCGGCGGCGTAGCTCGTGCGCAGGATGAAGTCTTTGACCGGTTCGTAGCGGAGGGCCAGGCGCGGGGAATAAACGGTGCCGTCCACATTTTCGTGTTGGTCGGCCCGCAGGCCGGGCACGAATTCGAAATCGCGGGTGACGCTCCAGATGTCCTGGATAAAAACGCCGTAGGTGGAGAACTGGTCTGAGGAGTCGCTGATCGAGGGATCGTTCGGGCGGGAGTCGGTGAGTTTTTCCTGACGAGCCTGGATGCCTCCCACCAGTTCGTGTTCGCCCAGCGCTCGGCGCACCGAGCCGTCGATGAAGAAAACCTCATTGAGCGTGTCGCCAACGACGCGGCGGCCCACCGAGTCGATCGCCGCCTGGTTGGCAGCATCGGCGGCAAAGGCCTCAAGCGCGGCCGACTCGGGAGCCGTAGGGTTATCTTCGTCGGCAAAAGCCGGGTTCCCCGCTTCTTGAAAGGCGGTGTATTCGTAGTCGGAGCGAGCGCCGTAGAAGGAGTCACGGTGCATGCGCGTGTAGGCCCCCTTCATCTCGTAGGAGAGGTCAGGGGTGATTTCTTGTCTCCAATCGAGCCCAAGGGTGTGGATCTGGTGCTGCACCGACTCGGCGACACGGGACTGCTCCTTGGGCAGGTTCAGCTGATCGCCGCCCCGCTGCCCTTGATCGAGGTATTGATAGGTCGTCTTCAGCGTCCCCGTCTCCGTGGGGCGGTGGAAAACCTGCACCCCGACGACGGTGTTGTTGAACTCGGAGAGCTCGGTAAAACCGTCCGTGGTCAGGTCGATGGCATCCCGTTCGGTAAACAGCCCGTAAACGGTGACCGCCGTCTTGCCGCTGGCGGCGGGACGGCTGACCCGGAAGGTGGCTTCGCGGCTGAGCGCGTCATCGGCAAGAAACTCCAGCGTGGAGGTGAAGCGGGTGACCGGTGCAGTGGGCGGTTCGGTGATGAGGTTAACCACGCCGGCAATGGCCTCGGGGCCGTAAAGCACGGAGGAGGAGCCTTTCACGACCTCGATGCGGTCGATGAAAATGGCGGGGAACAGGGAGGCACCGTAAACCTTGGCCAGGCCGGGATAAAGGGGCGCGCCGTCGAAGAGAATGGCGGTGTAATCGGTGGACAGGCCGAGCAGCTGGATCTGGTTAAGCCCGCAATTTTGGCAGTCGTTTTCGAAGCGAACGCTGGGCATCAGCCGCAGGCTATCGGCGAGGGTGACGCCACCGCGGGACTCGATCTCGGCGGCGGTGAAGACATCGGTTTTCACCACCGAGTCGGTGAGACTGCGGGGCGTGCGGGTGCCGGTGACCGTCATCGGGTCAAGGAGAACGCTCTCACCGGTGGCAGGGAGTGCGGGTGTTTGCGCCAAAGTGAAGGCAGGGAGCAGCACGAGCGCGACAAGGAGTGCGCCCGAAGTGCCGGGAAAATTAAACCGGGACATTAGGAAAATGGAAATAGGTTGAAGTGAAGCGAAGGGATGCTACCGCGGTGGACACACCGCAGGTCAGCACAGGCAAAAGAAAGTCGCGCAAACGGCTCAGCGATTGGCCGCGACAAAAGGCAGGAACGTGAGACTCAGCCTGCGCCGAGCGGGGGGCCGCACGGGGGCGGCAACAAGCCCGCGCACGCGCTCAGCCGAAACGGGGTAAACCAGCGTAAACGTGGAAGCGTCCGCGCCGATGAATGCGCGTTGAGGACGATTAAAAGGAGCGCGCCGATGAAGCCCGCCCGGAAGAGCATGGCGACGCAGTCGTCCCCCGCGGTTTCTTGATCGCCGGAATCGGGCGCGTGCTGCGTGTCGTGGCAATGGTGCGCGTGCTGCTGGTGCGCTTTTTCGTGAAGGCAGAAGCTGGCATGAATCGCCGGTGAAACCGCCACCAGCCCGGCCAGAATCACCCACGCGATGCAGACCCACACCAAGCTGTGCTTCGCCCAAACGATAGTGCGGCGGCTAGGGTGTTGAGCAGGACTGTTCATGATCGCGAAACGGGCAGCATAACAAAGGTGTCAAGCCGGTGGGGTGGCCAAAACTTGCCGCAGCATCGTGCGGGTGACCGCGCAGCTGGGGCGGGCGAATTTCCAACGCATGCTCACACCTTCGGCGAAGACCGCGACGATCGTCTCCAACAGCGGGCAGCCGGGGTCGCGGCAGGCGAGCTCGTTGATGGTCACCACGTCGTCTTCGGCCAGGCCGAGAATGTCGCGCGTCCACTGTTTGACCGCGCCAAGGTGGGCGGGGGTTGAGCGCAGGGCGTCGGCGGGATCGCTCTCGGCAGGAACCGGCACAAAGACGTGACCCGGGCGCCGTTCGCCGAGGTAGCGGGCGGTGGCCTTGGCGGTGGGCACGACGACGTCGCCACGCAGGATGGCCGCGCGAAACACCCGCAGGCATTCAAACCAGTTTTCGAGCGAAATGGGCACGGGCACCTCTTGGCCGTGGAGCAGGCGTGTGCCGGTGTAGAGGTTGGCGGGTTGTTGGATCAGCTCCTCGTAGAGGCCTTGCAGGAAATAGCCTTCGACGTCCTCGCCCCAGGTGGTTGGCGGGCCGTCCATCACCTCAGAAAGCGCGGCGTCCACGATGCGCAGCAGGTGCGCAGGGGTTGGCTGCAGGCCGAGGCGCGGCGCGGAGGCGAGGTAGTCGGCGCAAACTTGAGTCAGGCGGCGCACGGCGGCGACGAGATCCGCGGAGGAGGCGGGCTTTGACTTGGGTGGTGGTTCGCTCGGCGGTAGCCCACAAGCGGCCCCGGGGACCACCGGATCAGGCGCGGTTGAGCTACGAGTCAGTCGAGGGGTGGGCTCGTCGCTAGGGAACTTGGGGAAGTGGAAGCGCGGGTGCATGGTTCAGAGAAAGCGGAGGCAGTTGGCGATGAAATCAGCAGTGAGCGGCTGGCGGGCGTCGGTCTCGATGCAAGGACGCCCATCGGCGTAGCAGGAAGGAACATTTGCGGTGGCCATGTCCTGCACTCTAGCAAAGTCGTCAAGGGGGGCGAAACGGGGGCGGCTCGGCGCGCTTGGCCGAACCCACCTGGCTTAGCTTGGGCGCGGATAATACCAGCTGCGGGCGTGAAACGGCCTCGTCCGCCGCAAAAGCCGCCACCGGACTGAATCGTTTTGCGAACGCCCCCGCCGCCCCCCTTGACGACTCTGCTAAGGTTCAGGCTTTCACCGTGCCCGCCCACGCCCCCCACCACATCCTCCGCTTCCGCAACGTCACCGTCCGCCACGGTCGCACGCCCGCGCTGGAGGACGTGACCCTCGACATCCCCTGCGGCAGCTCGACTGCGCTGCTCGGCCCCAA